>NZ_CYTY01000001.1:234745-327670 GCF_001298995.1 Achromobacter sp. 2789STDY5608615 | reverse complement strand
TCGGATGAAACGTGCATCCGCCCGGCGGTTGAATCGGGTTCGGCACCTCGCCGCCCATCGGCTCGCGGTCTCGCCTGGGAGCGTCCAGGTCTGGAATCGTGTCCAGCAGCATCCGCGTATACGGATGTTCCGGCGCATCGAACAGCTCGTCCGCCGGCGCCTGCTCCACGATCCGGCCCAGGTACATCACTGCCACCCGGTCCGACACGTGGCGCACCACCGACAGATTGTGGCTGATGAACACATACGTCAGCCCGAACTCCTTCTGCAGATCGCCCATCAGGTTCAGGATCTGCGCCTGCACCGACACGTCCAGCGCCGAGGTCGGCTCGTCGCACACCAGGAACTCGGCCTCCGTCGCCAGCGCCCGCGCGATCGAAATGCGTTGGCGCTGGCCGCCCGAGAACTCGTGCGGATAGCGCGACGCGTCGTTCGGCGACAGGCCCACCAACGTCAGCAGATCCTCAACCCGGCGCCGCGTCTCGGCCGGCGTGGCGCGCAGGCCCAGCGTGATGATGGGCTCGGCCACGATCGCGCCCACCCGCCAGCGCGGATTCAGGCTGGCGTACGGGTCCTGGAAGATCATCTGCGGATGCAGCGCGCCGCCCGTGCGGCTGCGGCCATAGCGCAGCGTGCCGCGGGTCGGCGCCACCAGGCCCACCAGCAGCTTGGCCAGCGTCGACTTGCCGCAGCCGGACTCGCCGACGATGCTCAGCGTGGTGCCGCGCGGCACCGCCAGCGACACGCCGTCGACCGCCTTGAGCGTCTGCGCCGGCTGGCGCGACAGGGTGCGTTCGAGCCAGGGCGGCGAAACGTCGAACCAGCAGGCCAGGTCATCGGCCCGCAACAGGATGTCATCGTCATGCGGCATGGGCAACGCCTCCTTGGTGCAGCCAGCAGGCGCTGAGGGTCGCGCCCGACGGGGTGGACGCCAGCGCCGGGCGGTCCATGCCGCAGCGCGGACCGGCCATGGCGCAGCGGGGATGGAAGGCGCAGCCGTCCGGCATCGCGTGCAGGCGCGGCATGGCGCCGTCGATCTGGTTCAGGCGCGCGGCGCGCTGGCGCAGGCCGGGAATCGCGTTCATCAGGCCCTGCGTATACGGATGGCCGGGGCGCCGCAGCACCTCCAGCACCGGGCCGATCTCGACGATGCGGCCGGCGTACATCACCGCCACGCGGTCGGCGGTCTCGGCGATCACGCCCATGTCGTGCGTCACCAGCAGCACCGAGGTGCCCTGCTCGCGGCACAGCCGGCGCAGCAGCGCGGTGATCTGCGCCTGCACCGACACGTCCAGCGCGGTGGTCGGCTCGTCGGCGATGATCAGCCGCGGCCGCGCCGCCAGCGCCAGCGCGATCACCACCCGCTGGCGCATGCCGCCAGAAAACTGGTGCGGATAGTGGTCGATGCGGCGGTCCGCCGCCGGAATGCCGACCGCCAGCAGCAGTTCGAGCGCGCGCTGGCGGGCCGCGGCGGACGACACCTTGTCGTGGTGGCGGATGGTCTCGACCAGTTGGTCGCCCACGGTGAACAGCGGGTGCAGGCTGGTCAGCGGATCCTGGAAGATCGCGCCGATCTCCTTGCCGCGCAGTTGCTGGCGCGCGCGGGCCGACAGGTTGTCGATGCGGCGGCCAGCCAGGTGGATCTCGCCGCCGCCCAGGCGGCCCGGCGGTTCCAGCAGGCCGATCACGGCCATGCCGGTCAGCGACTTGCCGGCGCCGGACTCGCCCACCATGCCCAGGATCTCGCCCGGCTGGATGTCGAAACTGATGTCGCGCGTGGCCACCAGGATGCCGTGGCGGGTGGGAAATTCCACCGACAGGCCGCGCACCGACAGGGTGGGCGCGGCGGGATTCGGAACGGTCGTCATGACGGGCTCCCCGGGAATCGCGGATAACTGGAGGAAAAGATCTCGTCGACCGGCGGATGGCCCCAGGTGCGGTCGGGATAGCGCGCCACCAGCCGGTCGAACTGCGCTTGCGCCTGGTCCTGCGCCAGCCGGGCGTCGAAGCCGGCAATGCGGCCGTCGACCATGACGAAGCGGCCGTCGATCACCACCTGCGACACATCGCGGCCGCTGCCGCCGACCATCAGCGTCTGGATCGGATCGATCAGCTGGCCGTTGCGGTCGTGGGAAAAATCGAACACCACGATGTCGGCCTTGGCGCCCGGCGCCAGCCGTCCCAGGTCGGCGCGGCCCAGCGCGTCGGCCCCGCCCAGCGTGGCGGCGTCGTAGTAGTCCTCCGAGCGCACCGCCTCGGTGGACTGGTCCATCACCCGGCACAGCATCAGGCCGACCTGCATGTTCAGCACCATGTCCGGCGGCCAGGTATCGGTGCCCATGCCGATCTTCACGCCCAGCTTGCGGTAGCGGGCGAACGATTCCAGCGTGGCGCCGTGGCGCGCCGACACCAGCGGACAGTGCACCACGGTGGCGCCGCCGTCGCGGATGATCTCCAGGTCCTGCCCCGGCCGCTCGATCTGGCGCGAGCCGGACACATAGGTGCCGTGCGGCAGCAGCGCGCGCTCGGACAGGAAGCCCAGGCTGCGCAGCCATTCGGGCGGACTCATGCCGTGCTGTTCCCGCACCAGGTCGTATTCCAGGCGCGACTGGCAGCAATGCAGGCGGATCGGGATGGCGCGTTCGCGCGCCGCGGCGGCCGAGGCGCGCAGCAGCTCGGGCGTGCAGGTCTCGATGCGGTCCGGCGACAGCATGGCGCGCACCCGGCCGTCGTACAGGCCCTCGAGCTCGTCGGCGAACGCCACCGCCTGCTCCAGCCCGGCCATGCCGCGCGCCGCGTCGTAGTGGCAGCGGATGCGCCCCGCCCCGTCCACATAGGTGTGGCCGCTGCGATAGGCCGGCCCCAGGTAGACGCGCAGCCCCAGTTCGCCGGCGGTGCGCGCCGCCGACAGGAATTCATCGCGGGTCTCGCCCCACACGCGATAGAACAGCGAGGCGATCGGCAGCGCGGTGGTGATGCCGTTGCGGATCAGCTGGGCGAAGGCGTAGCGCTTCTGGAACGCCAGTTCGTCCGGCGTATACATCTCGTACGGGCCGCGCTGCATGTACGTGTCGGGCCAGATGCGGCCCTTGCGCCAGGCCGGCGAGTTGTCGAAACCCAGGATGGTCGTGTCCAGGTCCGACAGCGCGTCCAGGTCGACGAAGCCCGGGCCGATCAGGGCGCGGCCGTAGTCGTGGCGCCGCGCCACCGCGCCGGGATAGCGAGGGCCGACGTAGACGATGCGGTCGCCCTGGAACACCACCTCGCCGTTCTCGTAGAGGCAGTGCCGGCCGTTTTCGTGGCCGACCACCCAGCGCGCGGTCAGCAGCGTGGCGTCGTCGCGGGCGGCCATCACGGCGCCTCTGCCAGCGCGCGGCCATCGCGCGCCACCACCTGGCCGCGCTTGACGACCAGCTTGCGCACCGGCCGCGAGACGATGGCTTCGGCCACCGTTTCCGCGTCGACCAGCACGAAGTCGGCGTGGCAGCCCGGCGCCAGGCCGTAGTCCGCCAGGTCCATGACGCGCGCATTGCCATAGGTGGCCACATGCAGCGCCAGCGCCAGTTCGTCGTCGCGGCGGAAGTTGTTGCGCAGGCCCACCAGCATGGTGCGTTCCAGCATGTCGGGCTTGCCATAGGGGCCCCAGGTGTCGCGCATGCCGTCATTGCCGGTACAGACGATGACCCCGGCCGCGTGCAGCCGCGCCACGTTGGGCACCGGGCGCGAGGCCGAGCCCGTGGTCATGATGTGCACGCCCGCCTCCAGCAGCCCGTCCACCAGTCCCTGCACCGCCTGCGCATCGGGCATGCCCAGGCAGAACGAATGCGACAGCGTCACCTTGCCCTGCATGCCCAGCGCCAGCACCCGGTCGATGGTCATCTGCATCGAGAACGCGCCCAGCTCGCCCGCCTCGTGCAGGTGGATGTCGATCGGCTTGCCGTGCTTGTCGGCCAGCGCGAAGATCGCGTCCAGGTGGCCCTTGGGGTCGCGGTCCATGCCGGCCGGATCCAGCCCGCCGACCACGTCGGCGCCCAGGCGCAGGGCCTGCTCCATCAGCTCCAGCGTGCCCGGGCGGATCAGCAGCCCGCTCTGCGGAAACGCCACGATCTGCACGTCGATCTGGTCGCGGTATTGGTCGCGGGCGCGCATCACGCCCTCGATCGCGGCGACCCCGATGTCGGTATCGACGTCGACGTGGCTGCGGATATGGCTGGTGCCGTCGGCCACCGACATCACGATCTGGCGCGCCGACTGGCGGTACGGGTCGATGCCCAGGCGGCGCTTCTCGACGCGTTCGTTCTCGATCTTGTCGATCAGGCGCGGGCCCACCTCGTTGCGGTACCAGGGCATGCCATACATGGTCTTGTCCAGGTGGGCATGGGCGTCGATCAGACCGGGCAGCAGCAGCGCGCCGCCGCCATCGACGCGCGGCACGCTGTCCGGCACCGCGCCATCGACGGCCTCGAAGCGGCCGTTGCGCACCAGCACCGAGGTAGATGCGCCGCCCGCCGGGCGGACATGGGTATACAGGGTTGCGTTGTCCATGGTTCTCTTGTGTCCGTTCTTGCCGCGCTCAGCGCAGGCGGGGGTTGAGGGCGTCGCGCAGCCAGTCGCCCAGCAGGTTCACCACCAGCACGACCAGGCTCAGGTACACGGCGGGAAACACCACCACCCACCATTGCCCGGAAAACAGGAACTGGTTGCCCAGCCGGATCAGGGTGCCCAGCGACGGTTCGGTCGGCGGCATGCCCACGCCCAGGAAGCTCAGGGTGGCCTCGATCAGGATCGCCAGGCCCAGGTTCAGGGTGGCGGTCACCATCACGGGCGTCAGCGTGTTCGGCAGGATATGCGTCAGCATGATGCGCAGCGGGCTGACCCGGATCAGCCGGGCCGACTGCACGTATTCCTTGCCGCGCTCGACCAGCGCCGAGGCGCGCACGGTGCGGGCGTACTGCACCCAGTTGGTCATCGAGATCGCCAAGATCAGGATCACCGACGACAGCGTCTCGCGCAGGCCCGGCGGCAGCAGCTGCCGGAACACCGCCGTCACCAGGATCGCCACCAGGATGGTGGGAATGCTCAGCAGCGTGTCGCCCAGGCGCATCAGCGCGTTGTCGATCCAGCCGCCGAAATAGCCGGCCGCCAGCCCCGCCATCAGTCCGATCGCCAGCGACAGCACCACCGTGGCCAGCCCGATCACCAGCGACATGCGCGAACCGTACAGGATCGCCGACCAGACATCACGCCCCTGGGTGTCGGTGCCCAGCAGGAACTGGGCCTCGCCGCCCGCGATCCAGCGCGGCGGCAGCTCGGCGTTGAGCAGGTCCAGCTGCGCCAGGTCGTAGGGGTTCTGCGGCGCGATCCACGGCGCGAACAGCGCCAGCAGCACCACGGCGATCAACACCACGCCCGCCCCCATCGCCACCGGATCCTGCCGCAGGCTCCACCACAGGTCGCCCTGGAAGAAGCGCGCCAGCCGGCCACGGCCCGCGTTCGACATCGGTTTAGTGAGCATTGGCGCCTCCCTTGACGTGCTGGCTGCGCAGGCGCGGATCGACCACGCCGTACATCATGTCCACCAGCGTGTTCAGCGCCACGAAGATGAAGGACACGATCACCAGATAGGCGGCCATGACGGGAATGTCCACGAACATGACCGATTGGATGAACAGCAGGCCCATGCCGGGCCACTGGAACACGGTTTCCGTGATGAGCGCGAAGGCGATCAGGTTGCCGATCTGCATGCCGGTCACGGTGATGACCGGCATCAGGCAATTGCGCAGCGCCAGCCGGAAATGCACCACCCGGTCCGGCAGGCCGCGGGCCCGCGCGAACTTGATGAACTCGGTGCGCAGCATCTCCAGCATCTCGGCCCGCACCAGCCGCATGATCAGCGTGATCTGGAACAGCGCCAGCGTGATCGACGGCAGCACCAGCGCGGCCCGGCCCGACGGCGTCAGCAGGCCGGTGGTCCAGCCGCCGATGCGCACCGTGTCGCCGCGGCCGAAGCCCGGCAGCCAGCCCAGCTGCACCGAAAACACCAGGATCAGCATGATGCCGACCACGAAGCTGGGCAGCGAAATCCCCAGGATCGAGACGAACTGCAGCGCCTGCGCCAGGCGCGACTTGCGGTAGATGGCGGTCAGCACGCCCAGCGGCACCCCGATCACCAAGGACAGCAGCGTCGCCATCATCACCAGCTCGAACGTCGCCGGGAAGCGCTCGGCCACCAGCGCGAACACATCCTGCTGGTTGCGGTACGAAATGCCGAACTCGCCGCGCGCCGCGTTGGCGACGAAGTGCACGAACTGCATGCCGACCGAGGCATTCAGGCCCAGCCGCTCGCGCAGCTCGTCGCGCTGCGTCTGCGAGGCCTGCTCGTTGAGCATCATGTCGACCGGATCGCCGACGAAACGGAAAATCACGAAAGCCAGCAATGCCACCGCCAGCATCACGCCGACCGCATTGCAGACCCGCCTAACTATGAACGCCAGCATGTGCGCCTCCTGTCAGCCTCAAGCATCCCGCGTCCGGCCGCGTGGGCGGCCGGCGGGGCCTCACTTCATGCGCACCGTCCACAGCCGCGCCTTGTTGTCCGGCATCTGCAGCACGTCGCCGACGTTGGCGCCCACCGCCCAGGCCATGGGCTGCTGGTGCAGCGGCAGGAAGCGCACGTCGTCGTGCAGGGTCTGCAGGATGTCGGTCATCATCTGCACGCGCTTGGGCCGGTCCATCTCGGCGGCGGCGGCGTCGATGCGCGCATCCAGCGCCGGATCGCCCCACCGCCCCCAGTTGAAGACCCCGGCCGGGCCGGTGCGGCTGTGCATCACCTGCAGCAGGATCGACAGCGCGTCGATCTGCGGCTCATTGGCCCAGCCGTGGATGGTGATGTCGAACTCGCCGCGCGAACGCTTGGGGTTCTGCAGCGAACGCGGGCCGCTGGCCAGCGAGGCCTTCACGCCGATGCGCGCCCACATCGAGGCGGCGGCCTGGCACAGTTCCTCTTCGTTGACGAACATGTCGTTCGAGCACAGCAGCGACAACGTGAACCCGTCCGGATAGCCGGCTTCGGCCAGCAGCTTCTTGGCGCGGGCGGCGTCGAACGGCAGGCGTTCCTCCTGCCTGGCGTCATAGCCCGGGATCGACGGCGCCACCAGCGCGCCGGTGGTGCGCGACAGGCCGCGCATCACGCGCTTTTGCAGCAGCTCGGGCGACAGCGCCATGTACAGCGCCTGGCGCACGCGCAGATCCTTGAGCGGGTTCTTGTCGGTGATGTTGGAGCCGACCAGCTTGTCGCCCAGGTTGAAGCCGAAATACAGCGTGCGCAGCTCGGTCGCGGCCAGCACCTTGACGTTGGGCGCGGCGCGCAGGCGGTCCAGGTCCTGCAGCGGCGCGTTCTCGGTGAAGTTGATGTCGCCCGACAGCAGCGCCGCCACTCGCGTCGGCGCCGAGGCGATCGGCGTGAACTCGATGCGGTCCAGATTGTGGCGCGGCTTGTCCCACCAGTCCGGGTTCACCACCAGCACGGTGCGCGTGTCGGGCCGGTACGACTCGACCTTGAACGGGCCGGTGCCGTTGGCGTTGTGGGTGGCGTAGCCTTCGATCTTCTTGGCCGCGTCGGTCGGCTTCAGGCTGTTGTTGTCTACCAGCCACTGGCGGTTGAAGATGAAGATGTTGGTCAGGTCGTTGAGCATCAGCGGATACGGATGCGTCATCTCGATGTCGACCGTGTAGTCATCGACCTTGCGCACCGCCTTGAAGGCCGGCAGGTTGCCCTTGAGCGGCGAGGCGTCGTCGGACACACGGGTCATGGACGCCACCACGTCGTCGGCCGAGAATGGCGCGCCGTTGTGGAACTTGACGCCGCGGCGCAGGTGGAAGCGCAGCACCGTCGGCGACGGCGACTCCCACGACTCGGCCAGCGCCGGCGTGATGTTGAACTTGTCGTCGTAGCGGATCAGCGCTTCGTACACGTGGTTCAGGAACGCCAGGTTGAAGGTGCTGCCGTAGGAATACGGATCGAGCGAATCGAGGTCGCGGGCGGCGCCCCACTTCAGGGTGTTGGCGGCGGATGCCCCGGTGATGGCCGATAGCGCGATCACGGCCCCGGCGGTCCACTTCAGCAACGTCTTCATGATGAGCATTCTCCCTAGCGGTTGGGTATGGGATACATCGGGAATACGGCGGCGCCCGCCGGCGTGGCGGCGGGCGGCAATGTCGGTCAGCGGCCCGCCGCCTGGCGCTGGGCGCGCTCGAGCGTGGCCAGCGCCTGCACTTGCGACAGCGCGGCGCGGTAGGAATCGATCACGGGTACGGCGGGCAGGCGCGGCAGGCTGGGCAGGAAACCCGCCAGCGCGGCGCCGGCCACGATCACGACGTCGGCGCCCAGGGCCACCGCGTCGTCCAGCGCCTGACCGACGGCGGCAATGGTCGCGGGCGAGCGCGTGACGTAGTCGAGCGCGTTGCCCGGCAGCGCCAGCAGGCCGGCGCAGCGTGACTCCAGCCCGAGCTGGCGGATCTGCTCGCGCAGCATGCCCGGCCACAGCCGGCCCACCGTCACGATGGCGTAGCGGTCGCCGCGCTGCAGGGCGGTCAGGATGGCGGCCTCGGCCATGCCGGCCACCGGCATGCGCAGGCGCTCGCGCACCGCGCCGATGCCGGGCTCGCCGAAACAGGCCAGCAGACAGGCGTCGAACGGCTCGCCGGCGGCCTCGGCCAGGGCGGCCTCGCGCTCGGCGGTTTCGCAGACGGCGTGGGCCGACACCGCGGCCTGCGCCCGGCTGGCGATATAGGCGGGCCCGAACGGCACCGTCACGGCATGCACCCGGGCCGCGTCGCCGAAAAAGGCGCGCGCCTGCCCGGCCAGGCTGGCGGTAAGGTCGGCGGTGGTGTTGCCATTGATCACCAGCAAGCGGCTGGGCGTGACGGCCAGGCGGTCGGGAAGGACGGCGGGTGCTGCGGACATGAATCAAACCCCTGATGGTTTGTATACAAAGCCGTTCATGCAAAACCCACAGCTTCCTGAATTTTGTATAAATGTTTGTATACGATTTATGCCGACAATGTACGCCGTTGGTCCGACGCTTCAAGCTATCGCTAACCCTTAGCGGCCGATGGTGTATGCTGTTTCACACCTAGAAAAGTGCGCACCGGCGCGGTTTGCCGGCAGATTCCCGCCACCGGAACGCGCAGGCATCGGAGATCAGACCCAGATGACGCCCCCCCCATTCCCGCGGTGCCAGAGCCCGCACGGAAAGACGTGAACCGCACGGAAATCGTATACAAAAACTTGCGGCAAGCGATCATCGAGCAGGCCTTGCTGCCGGGCGACAAATTGCCCGAAGACGTCATCGGCGAGCGCTTCGGCGTCAGCCGCACGATCGTGCGCGGCGTGCTGACGCGCCTGTTCAGCGAAGGCCTGGTCGACCTGCGCCCCAATCGCGGCGCGGCGGTGGCGCGCCCCAGCCTGGAAGAAGCGCACGACATCTTCGAGGCGCGCCGCTGCCTCGAACGCGACGTCGCGCGCCGGCTGGTGCAGCACGTCACCGAGGCCGGGCTGGCGCGGCTGGAACAGCATGTGGCGCAGGAAGAGGCCGCGCGCTCGCGCAACAGCGTCAACGAATCGATCCGCCTGTCGGGCGAATTCCACATCCTGATGGCGGAACTGTCGGGCAACGCGGTCTACGCCCGCTACGTCAATGAGATCGTGTCGCGCTGCTCATTGATCCTGGCGCTTTACGGCCGGCCGCATTCGAGCGAATGCGCGGTCAGCGAGCACCGCGAGATCGTCGCCGGCCTGCGCGCGCGCGACGAAAAGCACGTGCTGCATCTGCTGGGGCATCACCTGGAGTCGGTCACGGCGCGCGCGCTGCTCAGTCCGGACGGCGCGGGCGTGCGCGACATCCGCAAGATCCTCGACCGCTACGGCACGTAGCGGGCGATCCCCGCGGCGGCGCGCGGGCTGGCGCGGCGCGCGGGTAGGAGACGGCCCGCCCCCGGCGAATGGGGCGTGGCCTGGAGTGGCAAGCCTGAAATGGAAAAGCGCCCGGTTCGGGCGCTTTGTGGTTTCGGCTGGCCTAGATTTCGCGTTCTTCCGTCTTGAGGTGGTTGTCGCGGGCGAAATCCACCACGAACTTGTACGCCAGCGGTTCGAGATCGCGCAAGCGCAGGTCGACCACGATGCCGCGCACGCCGTCGATCACGACGGGGAGCACGTAGGGCGAATAGGTGAGGTGGTTACCCGCACAGCCGGCGGGCCGGAACTGTGCCATTACGCCGGCGAGCCGCTCCGCCCAGTCGCTGGGGCGAAATCGGCTACCGCTTTCGGTAACGCCATGAATTACGAATTGTCTGACGCGAGTTGCCATGGATTCTTCACTACGGGACGCCCTTCACTGAGCCGGATCTTCGGCGTGATCAAACATGCGCCCCGCGCCGCGAATTGTATATGATTGATCCTTTGCCCTGTCCCGAAAGGCGCTTCGCCCAGGGAAAAATGCCCAGGAGGACCCGTGATGACCTCGCCTCTGGCCAATATCTACGCCCGGTTGCCGGTCGCGTTCACGCACGGCCAGGGCGCCTGGCTGTGGGACGCGCAGGGCCGCAAGTACCTGGACGCGCTGGCGGGCATCGGCGTCTCCTGTCTGGGCCACGCCCATCCCCGGCTGGTCGCGGCCATCAGCGAGCAGGCCGCGCGCGTCATCCACACCTCCAACATCTACGAAGTCCCGCAGCAGACTGAGCTGGCCGCGCGCCTGGCGCGGCTGTCCGGCATGCGCGACGTGGTCTTCAACAACAGCGGCTCCGAGGCCAACGAGGCCGCCATCAAGCTGGCGCGCTACTACGCCTACCAGCGCGGCAACACCCACGCCCACATCATCACCATGGATTCGTCCTGGCACGGGCGCACCCTGGCGACGCTGGCGGCCACCGGCAGCGACAAGGCGCGCAAGGGCTTCGAGCCCCTGCCCTCGGGCTTCATCCAGGTGCCGTACAACGACGCCGCCGCGATCCGTGCGGCCGGCGACGCCGAGCCGCGCGTCGCCGCCGTGCTGCTGGAAGCGCTGCAGGGCGAAGGCGGCATCCGTCCCTCTGACGCCGCTTTCCTGCGCGACGTGCGGCAGCTATGCACCGAGCGCGGCTGGCTGCTGATGATCGACGAAGTCCAGTCGGGCATCGGCCGCACCGGCAAATGGTTCGCCCACCAGTGGGCCGACATCGTGCCGGACGTCATGACCCTGGCCAAGGGCCTGGCCGGCGGCGTGCCGATCGGCGCGATGCTGGCCGCCGG
The DNA here is from genome assembly GCF_001298995.1 of Achromobacter sp. 2789STDY5608615. Lineage (NCBI taxonomy): Bacteria > Pseudomonadati > Pseudomonadota > Betaproteobacteria > Burkholderiales > Alcaligenaceae > Achromobacter > Achromobacter sp. 2789STDY5608615. The sequence continues at coordinate 316,380 of NZ_CYTY01000001.1, read as the reverse complement.
CCCCGCGGCGGGCGTCTTCACCCCCGGCAGCCATGGCACCACCTTCGGCGGCGGCCCGCTGGTCTGCGCGGCCGGCCTGGCGGTGCTGGACGCGCTGGAATCGGAACACCTGCTGGACAACGCCCATGCCGTCGGCGGCCACCTGAAGGCGCGGCTGGCGCAGGAACTGGCCGGCCTGCCCGGCGTGGCCGAGGTGCGCGGGCGCGGCCTGATGCTGGGCATCGAGCTGACCCGTCCCTGTGGCGTGCTGGCGCTGCGCGCCCTGGAAGCGGGCCTCCTGATCAACGTCACCCGCGACCGCGTCGTCCGCCTGCTGCCGCCGCTGGTCCTGTCGCGCGCCGAAGCCGACCAGGTCGTCGACATCCTGGCGCCGCTGATTCGACAGTTCCTGGCCGAACATCCATAATCAACCTCCCGCCCGGGCCACGAGCCCGTCCGGGCCCAATGACCTGCGACATCACCATGACTCCTCCCACGACTCAAAACGGCCCCTTGCGGCACTTTCTGCAGTTCAAGGACTTCTCGTCCGCCGAGATCGCCTACGTGCTGGACCGCGCGCGGCTGATCAAGGAAAAATTCAAGCGTTACGAACCCCACATGCCGCTGCACGACCGCACGCTGGCGATGGTGTTCGAAAAGGCCAGCACCCGTACCCGCGTCTCGTTCGAGGCCGGCATGTACCAGATGGGCGGCTCGGTCATCAACCTGACCTCCAATGATTCCCAGCTGGGCCGCTCCGAGCCCATCGAGGACACCGCGCGCGTCATCTCGCGCATGGTCGACATCGTCATGATCCGCACGTTCGAGCAGACCCGCATCGAGCGCTTCGCCTCGCACTCGCGCGTGCCCGTGATCAACGGCCTGACCAACGAATTCCACCCCTGCCAGATCCTGGCGGACATCTTCACCTACATCGAGCACCGCGGCCCCATCGCCGGCAAGACGGTCGCCTGGGTCGGTGACGCCAACAACATGGCCTACACCTGGCTGCAGGCCGCCGAGATGCTGGGCTTCACGCTGCATGTGTCGACCCCGGCCGGCTACGAGCTCGAAGCCGCCCGCATCGGTTCGCCGTCCGACAAGGTGCTGCGCCAGTTCAAGGACCCGATGCAGGCCTGCCAGGGCGCGCACCTGGTCACCACCGACGTCTGGACCAGCATGGGCTACGAGGCCGAGAACGAAGAGCGCCGCGCCGCCTTCGCCGACTGGTGCGTGGACGCCGAGATGATGGCCGCCGCCGATCCCCAGGCCGTGTTCATGCACTGCCTGCCCGCCCACCGCGGCGAGGAAGTCACCGGCGAAGTCATCGACGGCCCGCAGAGCGTGGTCTGGGATGAGGCCGAGAACCGCCTGCACGTGCAGAAGGCGCTGATGGAATTCCTGCTGCTGGGCCAGCTCAAGTAAGCGGCGCGCCCATGAAAAAAGCAGCCCCGCGGGGCTGCTTTTTTTTGCCCATGCCAGACGTGGCCGTCAGGGCTTGAGCGACTTTTCCCAGCGCACGATGGCGTCGGCCACCGCCTGCGGCTCCTCCGGCACCAGCGCATGGCCGGCGCCCGGGATCACCACCACGGAGACACGCTCGCCGAATTCGTCGCGGATCTCGTTGCGGGTCGATTCCGGCTTGAACAGGTCGGCGCCCGCCTGCAGGTCGAGCAGCGGCTTGCTGCCGCCCGACCACCAGTCCGACTGGCGCGTGGCCTTGCCGGCCAGGCGCTGGCTCTCGCTGACCTCGGGGTACCAGCCGTTGAGCCAGACGCTGGCGTCATGACCCGGCGCGAAGAAGGCGTACTGGATCGACTTGAGGCGCTCGGCGTCGGGCAGCGACAGGTCGGCGCTGCGATCGACGTGCTCGCTCAGGCCGGCGGGGTACTTCTTGGCCGCGGCCGCCACGATCACCACGCCGCGCACCAGGTCGGGGTGGTCCACGCCCGTAGTGCGCGCCACCCAGTTGCCGAACGCGTGCCCGATCATCACCACCGGTTGTTTGGCGACATCGCGGATCACCGCCGCCATGTCGTTGCCCAGGTCGTGCAGCGTGATGTCCTTCATCGGCCCGCTGCTGCCGCCGATGCCGCGCGGCTCGGGCCGCAGCACGCGGTAGCCGGCCTGCGCCAGGCGCGCCGCCAGGTCATCGAAATCCTCCTGGCCGCGGCCGCGCGACGGCAGCAGCACCAGGGCCGGGCCCTGGCCCTGCACCAGCACCTCGATGCGGGCGCCGTTGCCCGGCAGCACCGTGACCCGCTCGACCTTGTCGGCAGCCGCTGCCGCGGCAGGCGTCGGCGCGGCCTGCGCGGCCAGCGACACCCCGGCCGCGCTCAGCGCGCCCCACAGCACCACCTTCGCCCATCGCTTGCTCATCGTTGTCTCCTCGTTCTTCTATGTCAAAGAATCTTCTGGAACATGGTGCGGCGCGTGTTGCGGAACGACGGCCGCACCCGGCTGCTCCAGTCGGTGGCGCGCACCGCCAGCCACGGCGGGCTGCCGAAGGTCTCGCGCGTCTCCAGGTCATAGCAGGCCAGATAGCGCGGCCCCTGGTCGCGGCACTCGTAGCGCTGCGCGCGCACGGTGCCAGGCACCGAGGCCAGCCCCGGCAGGTGTTCCTGGTCGTACCAGGCATTCAGGTCCGCCTCGGCCTCGGGCAGCACGTCGGTCTCGACGATGTAGTGCCAGGGCGCGTGGGCGCCGGCCGAGGCGCCGGCCAGGTCCAGGGTCAGGTGCAGCACGCGCGCCTGCGCCCCCGGGAACAGCTCGGCCAGCCGGGCCTGCACCTCCGGCTGCGCGGCGGCGTCGCCGTCGACGTACACATAGGTGTCATCCTCTTCGACCGCGGCGAAAGCGCGCAGCCGCACGCCGTCCAGGCCCTCGGTCAGGCGTTGCGCCATGTCGGCCGCGCGCGCCGCGTCGAAACGCTCGCCCAGCGACACCAGCAATACCGTCTTGTCCATGCAAAGCTCCTTTCAGTGCCCGACGCGCAACGCCACCAGGAAGCGCGACACCATGTTGTAGGCCGCCACCGTCGCGGTCAACTCGACCAACTCCTGGTCGTTGTAGCGCGCCCGCAACGGCGCGAACAGCGCGTCCGGCACCTCGATGTCGCGGGTCATGGCGTCGGTCAGGGCCAGCACGTCGGCCTCGCCCGCCTCCAGCCCCTGCACCGCGTCCGCGCGCGGCCCGCCGCGCAACTGGTCCACCACCGCCTGCGGCATGCCCGCCGCCAGGGCGTGCGGCACGTGCGCGTCGAACTCGTAGGGCGCGTTGTTCAGCGTCGCCACGCGCAGGATGATCAGCTCGCGCACCCGCGGCGACAGCGACGTGTTCAGGCGGATCGCGGTCAGCATCGCTTCCCAGCCCTGCACCACGGCGGGGCTGTTCAGCAGCACCTGGTACAGCGGCGAGATGCGGCCGCGCGCGGCCGCGATGCGCGCTTCCATTTCGGCCAGGGCCGGGCGGGTGCCCGGCGCGACCGGCGAGACTCGGCAGTCGCTCATGCTCACTCCGGACGGATGTTCTTGCGCTGGATCAGCGAACCCCACTTCTCGCGGTCGGCGGCGATCAGCGCCGCCAGTTCCTGCGGCGAGCTGGGCGCGGCCTGGGCGCCGAACTTCTCGAGCTTGGCGCGCACCGCCTCGTTGCCCAGCGCGGCGCGCAGGGCCTGGTTCAGTTTCTCGACCGTGGCCGGCGGCGTGGCGGCGGGCGCGACGATGCCGTACCAGTTGTTCGATTCGACGCCGGCAATGCCCTGCTCGGCCAGCGTCTTGACGTCCGGCAGCAGCGGATGACGGGTCGGCGCGGCGATGCCCAGCGCCTTGAGCTTGCCGCTCTGGATGTGGCCGATCAGGCCCGGCACGTCGCCGAAGAAGCCGTTCACCTGGTTGCCCAGCACGTCGTTGATCACCGGCGCGGCGCCCTTGTACGGCACGTGCAGCACCTTGGCCTTGCTGGCGTCGGCGAACATTTCCAGCGTCAGGTGCGGGATGCTGCCGATGCCCGACGAGCCGATCGCAGCGGACTGCGACGCCGCCTGCGAGCGCTTGACGAAGTCGGCCGCGTCGGTGGCCGGGTTGGCCGGATTCACCACGAACACGGTGGCGTTGTTGACCACGCGCGACACCGGCGCGAAATCGCGCACCGGGTCATACGGCAGGTCCTTGTACAGGGCCGGGCTGATGGACACCGCGCCGACGCTGGTCAGGAACAGCACCGAGCCGTCGGCCGGGGCCTTGGCCACGTAGGCCGCGGCGATGTTGCCGTTGGCGCCGGCCTTGTTCTCGACAATGACCGATTGCTTGAGCTCCTTGCCCAGCTGTTCGGCCAGCACCCGGCCGACCAGGTCCACCGGGCCGCCCGGCGGGAAGGCGATGATCAGGCGCACCGGACCATCGGCGTGCGCCGTGGGGCCCAGGCTGGCCAGGCCCAGCAGGCCGGCGAATACGATTTTCTTGAACATTGGATTGTCTCCTCGGGATGTCGTGTTTTCTTGTTGCCCGAAATCGGGCGATGGCGCGGCTACAGGAAGCCGTAGAGACGCGCCGGGTTGTCCACCAGGACCTGCCGGCGCGTTTCCGCGTCCGGGCAGGCCAGGAAAAAAGCGTCGGCCAGTTCGCCGTCGTCGGGCATGTCGCCCGCCACGTTCGGATGCGGCCAGTCGGTGCCCCACAGCGTGCGCTCGGGCAGCGCGTCCACCAGGGCGCGCACGAACGGGATGCCTTCGGCAAAGGGGCGCTTGCCCGAGGCGATGCGGTCGATGCCGGAGACCTTGACCCAGGCCTGCGGCACCCGCTCCAGCGCCAGCAAGGCGCGGAACGCCGGCGCGTCCAGTCCATCGGCCGCCTTGATGCGGCCCATGTGGTCGACCACGAACGGCACCGGCAGCGCGCGCAGGCGCGGCAGCAGCTCGGGCAGCATGGCGCCGTCCAGGTGCACGCAGACATGCCAGCCCAGCGGCGCGATCAGGCCGATGACATGGTCGAACACCGCCGGATCGGGCGCGCCGCCCAGGTGCGGCACGAAGTTGAAGCGCGCCCCGCGCACGCCGCCGTCATGCAGCTGCCGCACGCTGGCGGCGGTGGCGTCCGCCCCCAGCAGCGCCACGCCGCGGTAGCGGCCCTGGCTCTGCGCCAGCGCGTCGAGCAGCGCGGCATGGTCGTTGCCGTGGCAGTTGGCCTGCACCACCACCGCGCGCTGCACGCCCAGGTGCGCATGCAGCGCCGCCATCCTGGCGTAGGGCGCGTCGGGCGGCGTGTAGGAACGGCCCTCGGCATAGGGGAACACATCGGCCGGACCGAACACGTGGCAGTGCGTGTCGCGGGCCCCGGCCGGCAGCGCGTGGCGGGGACGGGAGGGCGTGGCAAGCGGAGGACGGCAATCGGGCACGGCGGGATCCAACGGGGAAAACGCCATGCTCGCGGATTGCGCCTCGCTTAACAATGCTATATCTTTGATTTCAGATATAGAAAATTTAGATATCCGTATGGATATTGCGCCGCCCGCCTTCCCATGGACCTCAAGCAGATCGAATACTTCGTGCGCGTCGCCGAGCGGCGCAGCTTCTCGCGCGCCGCCGAAATGCTCGACGTGGCCCAGCCCACGTTGAGCCGCCAGGTGCGCCTGCTGGAACTGGAGCTGGGCCAGCACCTGCTCTATCGCAACGGCCGCGGCGCCGAGCCGACCGAGGCCGGCCTGCGCTTCCTGGAGCACGCGCGCGCCCTGCTGGCGCTGGCCGACCGCGCCAAGCAGGACCTGCAGACCCTGCGCGAAACGCCGACCGGCAAGGTGGTGGTCGGCCTGCCGCCGCGCATCGCCCGGGTGCTGACCCCGCCGCTGGTGCAGGCCTTCCGGCGCCGCTTTCCCGATGCGTCGATCGCGGTGGCCGAAGGCCTGAGCGCGCAGATGCGCGAATGGCTGCTGGCCGGCCGGGTCGACCTGGCGCTGCTGTACGACCCCGCGCCGTCGCCGCAACTGGGCTACGAATCGCTGTTCCGCGAAGACCTGGTGCTGGTGGCCGCCGCCGACCACCAGCCGCCCCTGCCCGCCCGCGTGGCCGTGGCCGGCCTGGGCGCCTACCCGCTGGTGCTGCCCAGCCTGCCCAACGCCATCCGCACCCTGGTCGAGAGCATCTGCCGCGCCCAGGGCGTGCGGCTGCAGGTCGCGGCCGAGGTGGACGCGGTGCAGACCATCGTGGAACTGGCGGCCCAGGGCGACGCCTACGCCATCCTGCCGCGCTCGGCCGCGCGCGGGCCGGCGGCCGAACACGCGCTGTCGCTCAGCGACATCGTGTCGCCGCGGATCACCAACAACCTGGTGCTGGCCAGCGCCCGCCATCGCCCCGCCACCCGGCTGGCCATGGCCACCAGCGACCTGATCCGCCAGTTGAACCTGGCCGCGCTGTTCGCGCCGGCCGCCGCCGCGCGCTGAACGCCGCATGCCGGCGGGCTACGCGGCCGTGGTGCCGACGCTGAACGCCACCCGCGTCACGCCGCCGCCGCTGGCGGCCGACACCGCGCCGCCATGCATGGCCGCCACCGCCTTGACGATGGCCAGGCCCAGGCCATGGCTATGTTCGACGCCGTCGCCGCCACGCGCGGCATCGACCCGGTAGAAGCGCTGGAACAGATGCGGCAGGTGCTCCGGCGCGATCGGCGGGCCGGGATTGCTCACCGCCACTTCCAGCAGCCCGTCGCGCCGTTCGATGTCCACCGTGATCTCGGCGCCGGCCGATGAATACTGGATGGCGTTCTGCAGCAGGTTGGTCACCGCCCGCCGGAACAGCGCCGTGTCGATCAGCGCCACCGCGTCGCGTTCGCCCTGGGTGCGCACGCGCATGCCGGCCTCGTCCAGCAGGAACTCGAAAAATTCCACCGTCTTGCCGACCTCGTCGGCCAGCACCGCGTGGATGCGGCCGGTGGCGGCCTCGCCCTGGTCGGCCCGGGCCAGGAACAGCATGTCGTTGACCATGGCGCGCAGCCGATCCAGCTCCTCGAGGTTCGATTGCAGCACCTCGCGCAGCTCGCCCGAGCCGCGCGGCCGCGACAGCGCCACCTGGGTCTGGCCGATCAGGTTGGTGAGCGGCGTGCGCAGCTCGTGGGCGACGTCGGCGTTGAAGTCCTCGAGCTGGTTGTAGGCGCCCTCCAGCCGCGCCAGCGCGCCATTGAAGGAGGTGGCCAGGTCTTCCAGCTCGACCGGCAGCGCCGCCATGCTCAGGCGCTGCGACAAGGCGCTGGGACGCAGCGCCCGGGCCTCGGCCGACAGCCGGTTGAGCGGCCGCAGGCCCAGCCGCGCCACCCAGAAACCCAAGAGGCCCACCAGCAGGATGGCGGTCAGCGACAGCCCGGCCATGGCCCACAGGAAGTAGCGCAGCGTATGGGCATAGGGCGCCGAGTCCATGCCGACGATCAGGCGCACCCGCGGCCGCTGCTGGAAGGCCTCGACGGTCACGGTGATGGTCAGCAGTTCATTTTCGCGGTCCGGCAGCGTGATCGTGCCGAAGCCGTCGGCATGGCGTTCGAGCCGGTCGACGTCGGCCAGGCCCTTGCCGTATTCATAGGCAGGATCATCCGACAGCACCCAGAACCGCAGGCTGCCGTCGGCCGGCGTCAGGGTATCGAGCTTGGCCTTGAAGCGGCCCCAGCGTTCGGGATCGCCGCTGCGCGTGAGCGAATAGCTGACCTCGTGCGCCGTGGTGCGCAAGGCGTCCTGCTGGATGCGGTCGAGCTGGCGGTCCAGCACCCCGTACAGCGCCACCCCGGTCAGCGCGAAGGTGGCCGCCGCCGCCACCGCGAACATCAGCACCAGCCGGGATTTGAGCGAGGATTTCATTCCGCCGGCTCGTCGTCGCGCAGTTCCAGCACGTAGCCCATGCCGCGGATGGTGTGCAGCAGCTTGCGGTCGAACGGCGCGTCGACCTTGCCGCGCAGCCGCTTGATCGCCACCTCGACCACGTTGACATTGCTGTCGAAGTTCATGTCCCAGACCAGTTCGGCGATCGCCGTCTTGGACAGGATCTCGCCCTGGCGCCGCGCCAGGACCGCCAGCAGCGCGAATTCCTTGGCGGTCAGGTCCAGCCGGACGCCGGCGCGCCAGGCCTTGCGGCTGATCAGGTCGATCTGCAGGTCGCCGATGCGCAACTGCACCGGCTCCTGGGCGCGGCCGCGCCGGGTCAGCGCCTGCAGCCGGGCCAGCAGTTCCAGAAACGAGAACGGCTTGACCAGGTAGTCGTCGGCGCCGTCGTGCAGGCCGCGGATGCGGTCCTCGACGCCGTCGCGCGCGGTCAGCATGATGACCGGCGTCTGGCGCACGCTGCGCAGCGACCGCAGCACCGCGAAGCCATCCATGCCCGGCAGCATCGCGTCCAGCACGATCACGTCGTAATCGTGCTCCAGCGCCAGGTGTTGGCCGTCGATGCCGTTATGCGCGACATCCACCGCGCAGCCCTGCTCACCCAGGCCCTTGCGCAGGTAATCCGCCGTCTTCAGTTCATCTTCGACTATCAGGATTTTCATGGCAGCCCCGCCAGGGCACGTCGACGATCAAGGAAGCCTATTTTGACTCAACTCCGGGCTGGACAGGCGCTCCCGCCTCGCCTGGCTCGACGCCAGCCGGCACGGACGCCCCCGCCTTGCGCGCGGCGCGTTCCTGCTTCTTGCGCATGTACCAGAAATGCGCCCGGTCCAGGTACAGGTACACCACCGGCGTCGTGAACAGCGTCAGCGCCTGCGACACGATCAGGCCGCCCACCATCGCATAGCCCAGCGGCCGGCGCAACTCCGAGCCCTGGCCGTGGCTCAGCATCAGCGGCAGGCCGCTGAGCAGCGCGCACATGGTGGTCATCATGATCGGCCGGAAGCGCAACACGCAGGCCTGGTAGATCGCCTCGGCCGGCGACATGCCGTGCTCGCGCTCGGCCGTCAGGGCGAAGTCGATCATCATGATGCCGTTCTTCTTGACGATGCCGATCAGCAGGATGATGCCGATCAGCGCGATCACGCTCAGGTCGTAGCCGCCCACCATCAGGATCAGCAGCGCCCCCACCCCGGCCGACGGCAGCGTCGACAGGATCGTCAGCGGATGGATGTAGCTTTCGTACAGCAGCCCCAGCACGATATACACCGCGATCAGCGCCGCCGCGATCAGGTACGGCTGGGTCGCCAGCGAGTCGCCGAAGGCCTTGGCCGTGCCCTGGAACGCCCCGGTCAGGCTGGCCGGCGCGCCCATCTGCGACTGGGCCTGCTGGATCGCCTGCACCGCCTGCCCGAGCGAGGCTCCCGGCGCCAGGTTGAACGAGATCGTCACCGCCGGGAACTGGCCCTGGTGGCTGATCGACAGATAGGCGGTCTTGTCGGTGTCGAGCTTGATGAAGGTCGACAGCGGCACCTGCTGGCCGGTCAGCGGCGAGGTCAGGTAGAGCTTGGAGAACAGGTCCGGATCCTGCTGCAGCTTGGGCGTCACCTCCAACACCACGTGGTAGCTGTTGATCTGGGTGAAGTACTGCGCCACCTGGCGCTGGCCGATGGCGTCGTAGATGGTGGCGTCGATCAGCGCCGGCGAGATGCCGAACGACGAGGCCCGCGCGCGGTCGATGGTGATGGAGGCGGTCGCCGCCGCATTCTGCTGGTCGGACGCCAGGTCGGTCAGCATCGGCAGCTCGCGGAACTTGGCCAGCAGCCGCGGCGCCCACACGTTCAGTTCGTCCAGGTTCGAGTCCGTCAGCGTGTACTGGTACTGGGTGCGCGATAGCCGCCCGCCGACGTTGATGTCCTGGCCCGCCTGCATGAACAGCGTCACGCCCTCCAGCTTGGCCAGCTGCGGCCGCAGCCGCGCGATGACCTCGTCGGCCGACGCCGTGCGGCCCTCGTCCTTCGGCTTCAGGCCGATGTAGAAGTTGCCGGTGTTGTAGGTGCTCTGGCTGCCGTTGAAGCCAAAGCTGGCGATGTCCGGATCCTGCCGGATCACGTCGGCCATCTGGATCATGCGCTGGTTCATCAGCGAGAACGACGAATCCTGGGCCGATTCGGCGAAGCCGAAGATGAAGCCGGTGTCCTGCTGCGGGAAGAACCCCTTCGGGATCATCACGAACAGCGCCACCGTGCACGCCACCGTCGCCAGGAACGAGCACAGCGTGGCGAACGGGTGCCGCAACACCAGCTTCAGGCCGCGCTCATAGCCATGCAGCATGGCGTCGAAGCCGCGCTCGAACAGCAGGTACAGGCGTCCATGGCGGTCGCCGTGGTGGTTCTTCAGGTAGCGCGAGCACAGCATCGGCGTCAGCGTCAGCGACACCAGCACCGATACCACGATGGTCAGCGTCACCGTCACCGCGAACTCGCGGAACAGCCGGCCGACGATGCCGCCCATCAGCAGCAGCGGAATGAACACGGCCACCAGCGACACCGAGATCGAGACGATGGTGAAGCCGATCTCGCCCGCGCCCTTGTAGGCCGCCTCCATCGGCGACATGCCGGCCTCGACGTGGCGGTAGATGTTCTCCAGCATCACGATCGCGTCGTCCACCACGAAGCCCACCGCGATCGTCAGCGCCATCAGCGACAGGTTGTCCAGGCTGAACCCGACCACGTACATGATGGCGGCCGTGCCCATCAGCGCCAGCGGCACCGTCACACACGGGATCAGCGTCGCCGCCACGTTGCGCAGGAACAGGAAGATCACCAGCACCACCAGGATGATGGTCAGCGTCAGCGTGAACTCCACGTCCTGCACCGAGGCGCGGATGGTCTGGGTGCGGTCGATGATGGTGTTGACGTGCACCGACGGCGGGATCGAGGCTTCCAGCCGCGGCAGCGCCGCGCGGATCCGGTCGACCGTGTCGATCACGTTGGCGCCCGGCTGCTTGCTGATCTGCAGCACGATCGAACGGCCGTTGGTGATGGTGTTGTCCGGCGGCGAGGCCGGCCCGGCGTAGGCCCAGCCGGCCAGCTTGGTGTTTTCCGGCCCGTCCACCGCCACGCCGACGTCGCGCACCCGGATCGGCGCGCCGTTGCGGTAGGCCAGCACCATGTCGTTCCATTGCGACGCCGACAGCAACTGGTCGTTGGTGTAGGTGGTGAAGCTCTGGCGCGGCCCGTCGATCGTGCCCTTGGGCTGGTTGACGGTGGTGGTGGCGATGACGCCGCGGATATCCTCCAGGCTCAGCCCCAGCGCCGCCAGCTTGCCCGGGTCCACCTGGATGCGCACGGCCGGCTTCTGCTGGCCGCCGATGTTGACCAGCCCCACGCCCGAGATCTGCGAGATCTGCTGCGCCAGGATGTTGTCGGCGTAGTCATTGACCTGGATCAGCGGCAGCGTGTCCGACTGCACCGCCATCACCATGATCGGCGCGTCGGCCGGATTGACCTTGCGGAAGGTCGGCGGATTCGGCAGGTTGTTCGGCAACTGGCCGGTGGCGGCGTTGATCGCGGCCTGCACGTCCACCGCCGCCGAGTCGATGCTGCGGTTCAGGTCGAACTGCAGCGTGATCTGGGTCAGGCCGATGGCGCTGACCGAGGTCATCTGCGACAGGCCGGCGATCAGCGAGAACTGCCGCTCCAGCGGCTGCGCCACGTTGGACGCCATGGTCTCGGGACTGCCGCCGGGCAGGCTGGCCTGCACCTGGATGGTGGGAAAGTCGACCTGCGGCAGCGGCGCCACCGGCAACAGCGGCCAGGCCGCGATGCCGACCAGCAGGATCGCCAGCGCCAGCAGCGAGGTGCCGATCGGCCGCTTGATGAAATTCGCTGAGATGCTCACTGGCCGCCTCCCGCCGCCGCGGCCAGCTCACGCACCTTGCTGCCGGGCTTGAGTTTGTATTGGCCGTCCACCACCACGCGCTAGCCGGCGTCCAGCCCCTGCTGGATCACGGCCAGGCCGTCCTGCATGCGCTCCACCTTGACCGGCCGCGGCTGCGCCACGCCGGCGCCATCCACCACGTACACGAAGGTATCGGACTGGCCGCGCTGCACCGCGGCCGCCGGCACCGTCACGGCGCTTTCGTGCGGGTCCAGCACCAGCCGCGCGTTGACGTACTGCCCGGGCCACAGGCGATGGCGCGGATTGTCGAAGCGGCCCTTGAGCTGCACCGTGCCGGTGGTGGTGTCGATCTGGTTGTTCAGCAGCACCAGCTGGCCCTGCTCCAGCGGCTCGTTGCCGCCGCGCGCATAAGCCACCACGGTCAACGCCTGGCCCTTGTCCATGGCCGCGTTGATCGCCGGCACCGATTCTTCCGGCAGCGAGAACAGCACCGTGATCGGATCGATCTGGTTGATCACCACCAGGCCGTTGACGTCGGCCGCGTGCACGATGTTGCCCGGGTCCACCAGCCGCGCCCCAACCCGGCCGGAGATCGGCGCGACGATGCGGGTGTAGTCCAGCTGCACCTTGGCGTAGCTGATCTGGGCGTCGTCGGTCTGCGTCGCCGCCTCCAGCTGCGCCACCAGCGCGCGCTGCGTGTCCAGCGTCTGCTGGGTGGCGGCGTCCTCGCGCTGCAGGCGGGTGTAGCGCTGCAGGTCCAGCCGCGCGTTCACCAGCGTGGCCTGGTCCTTGGCGCGCTGCGCCTGGGCCTGGGCCAGTTGCGCCTGCAGGGCGCGCGGGTCGATATTGGCCAGCACCTGGCCGGCCTTCACGTCCTGGCCCTCGACGAAGCCGACGCTGTCGAGCTGGCCGTCGATGCGCGCCTTGACCGTGACCGTCGCCGCCGACGTCACCGTGCCGACGCCGGTCAGGTAGCGCGGCACGTCCTGGCGCTGCGCCAGCGCGGTGGCCACCGGCACCGCCGGCGCCGGCGGCGGCGCCGCCTCGCCGCCCCCGCGCAGCCACCACCATGCCGCCAGGCCGCAGGCCGCCAGCGCCAACGCCAGCAGCGCCGCCTTACGGCCGCCCGCGCCCGGAGGGGAAATCGTCACAGCCTTGTCCATGGACTTACTCATTCTCGGTAGGGGATTTGGGCGCGGCCGGCGCCGCGCCAGCCGCCGCCAGCGCCTGCGCATCCGGCGTGTTCAGGGCGGACGCGTTCCAGCCGCCGCCCACGGCCTTGATCAACGCCACGCTGGCCACCATCTGGCGGCCGCGCAGCTGCACGGCATTGCGTTCGTTCGACAGCGTCAGGGCCTGCGCCGTGGCCACCGCCAAGAACGTGGTGGTGCCGGCGCGGTACTGCGCCAGGGCCAGCTGCTCGCTCAGCCGCGAGGCCGCCACCGCCTGGTCCTGCGCCCGCGCCTCGTCGTCCAGCACGCGCAAGGTCGACAGGTTGTCCTCCACCTCCTGGAACGCGCCCAGCACCGTCTGCTTGTATTGCGCGGCGCTGGCGTCGAACGCCGCCACCGCCTGGGCATCACGCGCGCGCCGCAGGCCGCCGTCGAAAATCGTCTCCGCCAGCGCCGCCCCCAGCGACCAGACCCGGCCCGGCGCGTTGAACCACTGCGCGAAGCTGGCCGCGCCGAAGCCGCCGGTGGCCGACAGCACCAGCGACGGGAAGTAGGCGGCGCGCGCCACGCCGATGGCGGCATTGGCCGAGGCCACCTGGCGTTCGGCCGCCGCGATGTCCGGACGCCGCTCCAGCAGGTCCGACGGCAGGCCGGTCGGCACCGCGGGCACGTGGAACATCCAGGGCTGGTCCGCCGCCAGCGGCGCCAGGCTGAACTGCGCCGGCGCCCGCCCGGTCAGGATGGCGATGGCGTGTTCGAGCTGGTTGCGCGAGGTATCCAGGTCGATCGCCTGGGCCTGCGCGGTCCGCAACTGGGCCTCGGCCTGGGCCACGTCCGAGCGCAGCGCCACGCCCGCGTCGTACTGGCTCTGGGTCAACTTGAGCGTGCGTTGATAGGCCTGCAGGGTGCGGGCATACAGGTCCTTTTCCCGGTCCACCGCGCGCAATTGCAGGTAATCCTGCGCCAGCGCCGCCTGGATGCTGAGCCGGGCCGCCGCCAGGCTGGCTTCGCTGGCCTGGGTCGAGGCATCGCTGGACTCGACCTGGCGGCGCACCGCGCCCCACAGGTCCGGCTCCCACGACACGTCGATGGCGGCCGCGTAGCTATTGGAAACGCCCACCACCCCGTTGCTCTTGGCCCGGGCCCGCTGCGCCGACACATTGGCGCCGACCGTGGGCCAGAAGCCGGCGCGGGCCGCATCGGCCGCCGCGCGCGCCTGGCGGTATTGCGCCTGGGCCTGCTGGATGGTCTGGTTGGCGCCGTTGGCGGCCACGATCAGGGCATTCAGGGTCGGATCACCATAGGCTTCCCACCACGGCTGCGAACCGTCGATCACGCCCGGTTGCGCCGTCTTCCAGGGCCCCGATTCCTTGTATCCGGCCGGCAGGTCCATGGTCGGACGCTGGTAATCCGGCCCCACGGCGCACCCGGCCAACCCCAACAGGGCCGCCAGTCCCGTCGCCGCCCAACGCGGCGCTCTGCGCTTGCCAGTGTTCATTTTTCGGCGCCGCCCGCGCGGCCAACGAGTCCAGTACGGCCCTACTGTAGAAACCCCTGCGGGACCGCACGCTGTCCGTTCGCTGACAATTCGGACAGGTTGGCGCCGGGCCCGCCCCCCCCCGGGCACCCCGCCGCCTGTTTTTCCTGGCCCCTTTTTCCGGCCGATTTTCCCCGCGCCCCTTCGCGGCCCCGCTGCCGACGGCTTGCCGCCCCGCCGCCGCAGCCCGGGCCGCCACCGCCCAAAAGAGTTAAAATGCCCCGCAGATTTCTTGTTTGGCGGCTCGTTGCTGTCAAAGTCCCGTTGGCGTCTCACCTCAAACAATGACCACTATCCTCCCGAACCTTCCCACCGGCCAGAAGGTCGGCATCGCCTTTTCCGGCGGCCTCGACACCAGCGCCGCGCTGCTCTGGATGCGCAACAACGGCGCCATCCCCTACGCCTACACCGCGAACCTGGGCCAGCCCGACGAATCCGACTACGACGAGATCCCGCGCAAGGCCCTGGCCTACGGCGCCGAGAACGCCCGCCTGATCGACTGCCGCGCGCAGCTCGTGGCCGAAGGCATCGCCGCCCTGCAGGCCGGCGCCTTCCACATCTCGACCGCCGGCATCACCTACTTCAACACCACGCCCATCGGCCGCGCCGTCACCGGCACCATGCTGGTGGCCGCCATGAAGGAAGACAACGTCAACATCTGGGGCGACGGCAGCACCTTCAAGGGCAACGACATCGAGCGCTTCTACCGCTACGGCCTGCTGACCAACCCGGACCTGAAGATCTACAAGCCCTGGCTCGACCAGCAGTTCATCGACCAGCTCGGCGGCCGCTCGGAAATGTCCGAGTACATGCGCCAAGCCGGCTTCGACTACAAGATGTCGGCGGAAAAGGCCTACTCCACCGACTCCAACCTGCTCGGCGCCACCCACGAAGCCAAGGATCTGGAACACCTGAACTCCGGCATCCGCATCGTCAAGCCCATCATGGGCGTGGCGTTCTGGCGCGACGACGTCGCCGTCAAGGCCGAGGAAGTCACCGTCCGCTTCGAGGAAGGCCAGCCGGTCGCCCTGAACGGCGTGGAATACAGCGACCCGGTCGAGCTGATGCTCGAAGCCAACCGCATCGGCGGTCGCCACGGCCTGGGCATGAGCGACCAGATCGAGAACCGCATCATCGAAGCCAAGAGCCGCGGCATCTACGAAGCCCCGGGCCTGGCCCTGCTGTTCATCGCCTACGAGCGCCTGGTCACCGGCATCCACAACGAAGACACCATCGAGCAGTACCGCGAAAGCGGCCGCAAGCTCGGTCGCCTGCTGTACCAGGGCCGCTGGTTCGACCCGCAAGCCATCATGCTGCGCGAAACCGCCCAGCGCTGGGTCGCCCGCGCCGTCACCGGCGAAGTCACCATCGAACTGCGCCGCGGCAACGACTACTCGCTGCTCAACACCGAATCGCCCAACCTGACCTACGCCCCCGAGCGCCTGTCGATGGAAAAGGTCGAGAACGCCCCCTTCACCCCCGCCGACCGCATCGGCCAGCTGACCATGCGCAACCTCGACATCGTCGACACCCGCGCCAAGCTGTTCACCTACACGCAAACCGGCCTGCTCTCCGCCTCCGGCACCTCGCTGCCGCAACTGAAGGACGAGGCCAAGAAGAAGTAATTCTTCCCGCCCAACAAAAAGCCCCTCGGCAACACCGAGGGGCTTTTTTTATTCGACACAACCAACGCGGTCCTTCCCGGATTCAACCCCGAACCCACCGCCTCCTCCAACTCGGACGCCACCGCAAACGCGCCCGCCTCAAAGCCTGCCAAGATGCAGACATTGCAGCCCGTCGGGTTGGCGTTGCGGGGGCGCGGGGCGTGTAGATGCGCCCGAGGGAATCTGAAGGGAAGGCCGAAGGCCTGGACGAAGATGACAATGGGGAAGTCCGGAGCGAACGCTCCGGACCGCAATCGTAGCCCCGCGCCCCCCGCAACGC
Organism: Achromobacter sp. 2789STDY5608615; assembly: GCF_001298995.1. NCBI lineage: Bacteria > Pseudomonadati > Pseudomonadota > Betaproteobacteria > Burkholderiales > Alcaligenaceae > Achromobacter > Achromobacter sp. 2789STDY5608615. Next base: position 299,988 of record NZ_CYTY01000001.1, on the reverse strand, counting down.
CAACCCGGCGGGCGTCTTAAGAACTCAAAACCCCAGGCCTAAAGTTCGACCTGCATCCCCATCTCGACAACCCGATTCGCCGGAATCTTGAAAAACTTCGTGCTCCGCGTCGAATTGCGCGCCATGAACGAGAACACCGCCCGCCGCCACCGCCACAGCGCCGGCTTCCTGGCCGCCACCACCGTCTGCCGCGACAGGAAGTAAGACGTCCGCATCGGCTCCAGATCCAGCTCCGGATACGCCTCGGCCACCAGCCGCAGCGCCTCCGGCACGTCCGGATCTTCCTTGAAGCCGTAATTGATCGTCGCCGCCCAGCTCGACGCGCTCATCTTGGTCACCGAGAAGCGCTCTTCCGCCGACACGTACGGCACGTCGGCCACCCGGATCGTCAGGAACAGCACGTGGTCATGCAACACCTTGTTGTGCTTGAGGTTGTGCAGCAGCGCCGGCGGCACATTGCCCGAATTCATCGTCATGAAAATCGCCGTGCCCGGCACCCGCGACGGCGGATAGGCCTCGAGCTGCTCCATGAACTCCTTGAGCGGCTGGCGATCGCGCTGCTGCATGTCCGACAGCAGCCGGCGGCCGCGGCGCCACGTCATCATCAGCGTGAACACCACGATCGCCACCAGCAGCGGCAGCCAGCCGCCTTCGTGGATCTTGAACACGTTGGCCGAGAACAGCAGCACGTCGAACAGCAGCAGCAGGCCCAGCACCACGAACCACAGCATGCGCTTGGCGCCTGTGCTGCCGCGCGGCAGCACCGCGAACGCCAGCACCGAGGTCGTCAGCATCGTCCCCGTCACCGCGAAGCCGTAGGCGGCCGCCAGATTGTCGGAATTGCGGAACACCAGCACCAGCACCAGCACCGCGCACAGCAGCAGCGCATTGACCTGCGGCAGGTAGATCTGGCCCTTCTCCACCGCCGACGTATGCAGGATCTGCATGCGCGGCCAGAAGCCCAGCTGCACCGCCTGGCGCGTCACCGAGTACGCGCCCGAAATCACCGCCTGCGACGCCACGATGGTGGCGACCGTCGCCAGCGCCACCAGCGGCGCCAGGCCCCATTCCGGCGCCATCATGAAGAACGGATTGCGGATCGCGCCGGGATCGCGCAGCAGCAACGCGCCCTGGCCGAAATAGCACAGCGTCAGCGCCGGCAGCACCATGCTGAACCAGGCGCTGCGGATCGCCGGACGGCCGAAGTGGCCCATGTCGGCGTACAGCGCCTCGGCGCCGGTCAGCGCCAGCACCACCGCACCCAGCAGCACGAAACTGATCCACGGGAACTCGATGATGAAGCGCAGGCCCCACATCGGATTGAGCGCCGCCAGCACCTCGGGCGTCTGCCAGATCTGCCAGCCGCCCAGCGCCGCCAGCGTGCCGAACCACAGCAGCATCACCGGCCCGAACAGCTTGCCCATGGCGCCCGTGCCATGCGACTGGATCGCGAACAGCGCCACCAGCACCACCAGCGCCAGCGGCACCACCCACGCATCCAGCGTGTGCGACACGATGCCGATCCCTTCCAGCGCCGACAGCACCGAAATCGCCGGCGTGATCATGCTGTCGCCATAGAACAGCGCCGCGCCGAAAATGCCCAGCACGATCAGGATCCAGCGCAGCTTGCCGTCGCGGTTGCGCACCGCCAGTTCCAGCAGCGCCAGCGTGCCGCCCTCGCCGCGGTTGTCGGCGCGCAGGATCAGCGTCACATACTTCAGCGACACCACCACCATCAGCATCCAGAACAGGATGGACAGCACGCCCAGCAGATGCGCCGGCTCCAGGTCGGTGTGCACGCTCAGCCCGGTCAGGCAGGCCCGCAGCGTGTACAGGGGGCTGGTGCCGATGTCGCCGTACACCACGCCCAGCGCACCCAGCACGAGGGCGGCGCGCGAGGACGGCGCGTGGCCGGCGGAAGCCGCGCCGGGAGTCGAAGAAGGAACGCTGACCGAGCCCTGGCTCATGATGTGGGTTCTTGCCGAGTGAGTTGCGCCCCCTTGCGGGGGCCGGGGAACACGACGGAAAGCCGCGTTCCGGAAAAATCCGGGCGGCTGGTGAGCTTCCACCAGGCGCCATGCGCGTGCGCGATCTCGCGCACGATCGCCAGTCCCAGGCCCGAGCCGCCGGCGGTGACCGAGGGCGAACGGTAGAACGCCTCGAACACGCGGTCGCGCTCTTCCGCCGGAATGCCGGGGCCATCGTCCTCCACCGTCAGCGACGGCGGATTGGCGCCGACGATCAGGGTGATCTTGCCGGTGTCATTGCCATAGCGCAGCGCATTGTCGATCAGGTTGCCCAGCAGCTCGGCCAGCAGCAGCGGATCGGCGTCGATCCAGATCGGCGCGTCCGGCGCCACCAGATCCAGCTCGTAGCGCGCCTCGCGCACCCGCGGAAACCACTCGGCGCCATGCGCCCGCACCCATTCGCACAGGTCGATGCGCACGAAGCTGTCCTGCGGCCGGGCATTGGGATCGGCGCGCGCCAGCACCAGCAGCTGCTGGCCCAGGCGGATCATGCGGTCGCTGACCGCCTTGATGCGCTCGGCGCGCGCCCGCACGTCGTCGGGCAAGGGCCGCGCCAGCATCAACTCGGACTCCAGCCGCAGACCCGACAACGGCGTGCGCAGCTGGTGCGCGGCATGGCCGATGAAGCGGCGCTGCGCCGCCAGCGACGCGTCGAGCCGCAGTAGCAGGTCGTTGGTATGGGTGACGAGAGGTTCGATCTCGACCGGCACGCCGGCCACTTCCAGCGGCTGCATGTCGTCGATGGAGCGCTGGCGGATTTCCTCGGACAGATGGTTGACCGAGCGCAGGCCGGAGCGCACCCCCTGCACCACCACCCCGGTGAACAGGGCGATCAGCAGCACCTGCCCCACCACCATCAGCCAGAAGAAGTCTTCCAGCATCCACAGCGACATGTCGATCTTGTGGGTGATGACCCAGGTGGCGGCCAGGTCCAGCAGCACCAGCAACAGGATCGGCGGCATCAGCCGGATGACCAGATGCCGCGCGAGCGAACGTGAGGGGAGCAACGGCCGAGCGGCCTGGGGCGCGGAAGGAGTGCGTTCTGACGTCATGACGCGGAGCCCTCGCTTAGGTGGATGTGGGGTGTGGCCGCCGCGGGCTGGCGGCGCCAGCCGGCTTCAGGCGGCCAGACAGGCCGTCAGGCCGTTTCCACATCCAGCATGTAGCCGAAGCCGCGCACCGTCTGGATGCTGGCGCCCGTGCCTTCCAGGCGCTTGCGCAGGCGGTACACATAGACTTCCACTGCGTTCTCGCTGAAATCGGCGTCCCAGGCGGACAGCGAATTGACGATCTGGCGCTTGGTGACCACGCGGCCGACGCGAGCCATCAGCATTTCCAGCACGGACAGTTCGCGCACGGACAGCGACAGGCGCTGGCCATTGGCCCGGACTTCGCGGCCGACGGTGTCGAACACCAGGGGGCCGACTTCGATCAGCGGCTGCGCCTGCCCCGCCCGGCGACGGCCGAAGGCGCGCACGCGGGCGGCCAGCTCGGGCAGTTCGAAGGGCTTGGTGACGTAGTCGTCGGCACCGGCGTCCAGACCGGCGACGCGGTCCTCGATGCCGTCACGGGCCGTCAGGATCAGCACCGGAACCTGGTTGCCGTCCTGCCGCAGCTGGCGCAGCACGTCCAGGCCGCTCATGCCGGGCAGATTGAGGTCGAGCAGCATCAGGTCATACGGCTGGCCTGCCAGTGCGCCCAGAACCCGGTCGCCCTCGGTCAGCCAGTCGACCGCATAACCTTGGTCGGCCAGAAATTCCTGGAGCGCATGGCCCAGGGTGGTGTCGTCTTCGATTACCAGAACTCGCATGCCGCGATTCTAGCGCGATCCCAGAAAAAACGGGGCGCGAAATGCGCCCCGTTGTTGGGAATCGTTCAACGGGCAGACGGCGCCGGGGTGCCCGGGCCCTCTGCCGCCGCCCCGCCCGAGGGCGGCGTGGTGACGAATCCGATGCGCGTCATGCCAGAGCGGCGGGCCGAGGCCATGACTTTGGCCAGCGTCTCGTAGCGGGTGTTCTGGTCGGCGCGGATGCGGATTTCAGGTTGCGGCTTGGTGCTGGCGATCGACTTGAAGCGATTCGGCAGGTCGTCGATATTGACCGGCTTCTCGTCCCAGAACAGCGCGCCGCTGGCGTCGATGGCCAGGTCCACGGTCTTGGGTTCTTCCTCGATCTGCTCGGCGGCCACCTGGGGCATGTTGATCTTGATCGAGTGCGCCAGCAGCGGCGCCGTGATGATGAAGATCACCAGCAACACCAGCATGACATCGATCAGCGGCACCATGTTGATCTCGGACACCGTGTGGGTGCCGGATCCTTTGCCCTCGAAGCTGCCAAAAGCCATTATTCGCTCCCGCGTTGGACCGCGGCGCCGTTACCGTGCTGGCGGCGCAGCGCGCGCACCTTGCTGTCCGACAGCGCCACTTGCTGGCCGGTCGTCAGGAAGGCGAACAGATCATGCGCGAAGGCGTCCAGGCGCGACAGGTAGACGCGGTTGTTGCGCACGAAGGTGTTGTAGGCCAGCACCGCCGGGATGGCGACCGCCAGGCCCAGGCCGGTCATGATCAGGGCCTCGCCCACCGGACCGGCGATGCGGTTGATGGTGACGCCATCGGACAGGCCGATGCCGACCAGGGCATGGTACACGCCCCACACCGTGCCGAACAGGCCGACGAACGGCGCCGTCGAACCGACCGAGGCCAGCACCGTCAGGCCGTTTTCCAGCTTGGCGGTTTCCTCGTCGATCACCTTGCGCATGGTGCGCGTGACGAAATCGCTGTTCGAGCCCGCTTCTTCCAGCTTGGTGGCGCCGAACTTGTTGTGATGCGCCTGCGCGTGCATGGCGTGGCTGGCCAGGTGCGAGAACGGATCGCGCGCGCCGTGCGTGGTGATCTCGTGCTCGACCTGCTCCAGCGAGCTGGCGTTCCAGAACTTGTTCAGGAAGTCGGCCGAGCGGCGGCGCATGCTGATGTTGCTGCCGACCTTGACCAGGATCAGGTACCAGGTCACCAGCGACATCAGGAGCAGGATGATGAACAGGCTCTTGCCGACGAAGTCGCTCTGCGCGACGAAGTGCATGAAGCCCATGTCGGGCACGGGCGCGGGCGCCGGCGCGACCGCGGGCAGCGCGGCGGCGGCGCCGTGCAGCGCGTCCGCGGATTGCTGGACTGCGCCGGCGGCTTGCTGGGCGATGCCGCCGGCCGTGGCCGCGGCCTGCTGGGCGGCGGGCGCGGCGGCGGCTGCTGCTGCCGGAGCCGCGGCGGCCGGGGCCGCTGCCGGGCTGGTGGCCGCCTGCGCCACCAGGGTGGCGCTATGCATTGCGTTGGACATCTCAGTTCCTCATTACGAAATCGAACGGAATTTTTGCTTTGGCGGGATAGGCCACGCCATTGCGGGTATAGGGTTTCATGCGGGCCTTGCGAGCGGCGGTGAGCGCCGACTCGTCCAGCCTGGGGAATCCCGAGGACGCGTCGATGGTTGCCCGCTCGACCAGTCCCTGCGGATTGATTTCAACCAGCACCACCACCCGGCCCTCTTCCCGCATGCGGCGCGAGGCCATCGGGTAGTTGGGCATCGGCCGCGCCCCCAGGAACTCGATCTGCGATTCCTGCAGGATCTGGTCGGGCGGCGGTCCCTGCCGCGGCGCCTGCGTGGTCTTCGCGCCTTCTTCCGCGCCGGCGGGCGGCGTCTCGACCGGCGGCGTCTCCTGCTTGGGCTCGGGTTTGACTTCCTGCTTCGGCTGCGGCTTGGGTTTCGGTTTGGGTTTGGGTTTGGGCGCCGGCATCGGCGGCTTCTCGACGACCGGTTCCGGTTCGGGTTCCGGCTCGGGCTTGACCTCGGGCTCGGGTTCCGGATCCGGTTCGATCTCGGGCTGCGGCTCGGGCGGCGTTTCCGTCACCGGTTGCGGCACCTCCGGCGTGGGATCGGCTTTGGCGACCTGCGGGATGGGAGCATCCACCACGCTCACCATGATGGCCTCGGGCTCCTCCAGTTCGGGACGGTTCTCGGGCGCCAGGTAGATGGCGTAGACCACTGCGGCGTGTAGCGCGACGACCGCCAGGCCGGCGCCTAGGCGTATACCAATTGAAGACGGCGGTGAAGAGTTCAAACCACGTTGAAAGCTAGGCATGAATCAGCCAGGGTGCATTAACTTATCTGGCCAGCCAGAAAAAATGGCGCGCGACAGGCAGCGCCGGCTGACCGGTACAAGCCAAACATCATAGCTTAAATGCGAATGATTCGCACGTCATATTTCGTCTGCAACAGCGTAACACTCTGACGCGCGTCAAGGCGCGGCGCTCACCGGGACAACGCCAGGCCAGCCTAACCCGCGGTCGATTCAAACGGCATGATCGCGCGCAAACCGCGATCTGATTTCGCACGCGCTGACGCGATTGCAGGCGCATGCCACCTTGAGGCGGGCCCGCCCCGCAATATCTCGGACCACCGGCAAGCTGATCGCCGCGCGATCAACGGACGAAAAAAAAGCGCCCAGGAGATTCCTGACCGCTTGTTTTTCCGCTTGCATTATCGCTTTTGATGGTGGGTGCTACAGGGGTCGAACCTGTGACCTACGCCTTGTAAGGGCGCCGCTCTACCAACTGAGCTAAGCACCCGTCTTGGTTGCGGATCCATCGAAAAAAACGATGTGTGAAACGCCAGCCGGGGTACTCAAAAGCAATACGCGGGCCGGAGTATACCGGACCGCGTATGTGTCGGCAAATTACCGGGACCGCGCCCTCGGCAACCGCCTTGTCGTCAATTAGTTGACGGCGTCCTTCAGGGCCTTGCCCGGACGGAACTTCGGCACCTTGGCCTTCTTGATCTTGATGGTTTCGCCCGTGCGCGGATTGCGGCCGGTGCGAGCAGCGCGAGCCGACACGGCAAACGTGCCGAAGCCCACCAGGGTGACCGTACCGCCCTTCTTCAGGGTGGTCTTGACGGCGCCGATCAGGGCGTCAAGCGAACGACCGGCGGCAGCCTTGGAGATATCGGCCTTGCTGGCAATGTGATCGATGAGTTCGGTTTTGTTCATTCAGGTGTACCCCTCACAAGGTATGGAGTCTGCCGGGAGTGCGGTTCATCATGGCTGTCATGCTGGACATCACGACTTGCGCGTAGACCCGACAAACGACGAACAGACTAGTGGATAAACTTTTTCTTGCACTGCAAAGCACAACTTTTAAACTGCTGCGCCGCCTAGGTTTCAAGGGCTTTCGAGCCCGTGAACCGTCAGCGACGCAGACGTGTATTAGGCCTTGGCGTAGAGCGGCTGTCAAGCGAAAACCTCACCACAAGCCGCACCAATACTAGCTTTTAGGCCTTTTCGCAATAAACAAAAACGCGCATTTCGGGGTTTGCGCGACACCGGCGCAACGCCCTGAAATCCGCTCACACGTCGGCCCAGCGGCGCAGCAGGTTGTGATAGATGCCGGTGAGTTGCACGATCGACGGATGACCCGCCGCGTCCTGGTTCAAACGCTGGATGGCGACGTCCATGTCGAGCAGCAAGGCGCGCTGGCTGTCCTCGCGCACCAGGCTCTGCATCCAGAAGAACGAGCTGACGCGCGCGCCGCGCGTCACCGGATTGACCTTGTGCAGGCTGGTGCCCGGATACAGCACCATGTGGCCGGCGGGCAGCTTGACCGTGCGCGGACCGTAGGTGTCGTCGATGACGAGTTCGCCGCCGTCGTAGGAATCGGGCTCGGAGAAGAACAGCGTGGCCGACAGGTCGGTGCGCACGCGCTCGGCGGTGCCGGTGATGCCGCGCACGGCGTTGTCGACGTGATAGCCGAAGGCCTCGCCGCCCTCGTAGCGGTTGAACAGCGGCGGAAAGATCTTGCGCGGCAGCGCCGCCGACATGAACAGGTTGTTGCCCGCCAGGCGCTGCAGGATCAGGTTGCCCAGCTCCTGCGCCAGCGGATGCTGCTCGGACAGCTGGCGGTTGTGCTTGACCTCGGCGGATTGGAAACCCGCCGTGACCTTGCCGTCGACCCAGTCGGCGGCATCGAGGCGATGGCGGATGGCCGCCGCCTCATCGGGAGTGAAAACTTCGGCGATCTGTATCAGCATGGATTCCTGCCCAGGTTGCGGCCGGCGCTTGCCGCGCCGGCGCCCCGTGAATTATCCCTGCAGGCAGCCGTTGAGCGCCTGATCGAAGTCAAATAGCAGATCAGTCTCGTCCTCGATGCCCACCGACACCCGGATCAGGCTGTCGGCGATGCCCATCTGCTGGCGGCGCTCGGCGCCCATCTCGTAATAGATGGTGTGCGCGGCGGGCAGCGCCAGGCTGCGCGTGTCGCCCAGGTGGGTGGCCATCAGCACGATGCGCAGGCGGTTCAGGAAATCGAAGCAGTCCACGCCGTCGGCCAGCTCCACGCCCAGCAGCCCGCCGAAGCGCGCGCCGAACAGCGCGGTGGCGCGCGCGTGCTGCGGATGGCTGGCCAGGCCCGGGTAATGCACCTTGGCCACGCCGCGATGCTCTTGCAGGAAGCGCGCCAGCGCCAGCGCGTTGGAGCAATGCTTGGCCATGCGCAGCGCCAGCGTCTCGGCGCCGACGGCAATGCGGTGCGCGGGTTCGGCCGCGAGCGTGCCGCCCATGTCGCGCAGGCCCTTCTTCTTGATCTGGGTCAGGCCCCAGCCGGTCGACGGACCCTTGCGGTAGGCGTCGTAGATGTTCGAATAGTCGGCCCAGTCATACAGGCCGGTATCGGTGACCGCGCCGCCCAGCGCGTTGCCGTGGCCGCCGATGTACTTGGACAGCGAGTTCATCACCAGCGACGCGCCCACCGTCGACGGCCGGAACATCCAGGGCGAGGTCAAGGTGTTGTCCACGACATAGACCAGCCCCTTCTCGCGGCAGATCTCGCCGATGACCGCCAGGTCGGCGACCTGGGTGCCGGGGTTGGCGATGGTCTCGGTGAACACCATGCGGGTGTTGGGCTGGATCGCCGCGCGCACCTGCGCCGAGTCGGTCGCGTCGACGAAGGTGATCTCCACGCCCAGCTCCAGCAGCGTGCCCAGCAGGCTGTTGGTGTTGCCGAACACGTACTGGCTCGACACCAGGTGGTCGCCGCGGCGCAGCAGCGTGGTGAAGATGGCGGCCAGCGCGGCCATGCCGGTGGCGAAGCTCACCATGCCCTTGCCGGCTTCCATATGGTTGATCTTCGCTTCCAGCGCGGTGGTGGTCGGCGTGCCCTGGCGGGCGTAGGTGAAGCCCGGCTTGCCCTGGAACACCGCGGCCAGTTCGCGCGCATCGGCGTAGGCGAATTCCGACGAGGGATGCATCGGCTTGTGCACCGCTCCGTGCTCGACGGATTGCTGGCGGTCGGAATGGAGGATCGTGGTGGTAAAGCCGTTCTGGTGCATGATGGGCTACGCGGGAAGGAAGATAGCGAAGGGAAAGACGGTTCTCAGGCGCGACGCTGGCGCACGGTTTCGTACAGGCAGACGGCGCTGGCCACGCTGACGTTCAGGCTCTCGACCGATCCCAGCATGGGGATGTTCACAAGCTGATCGCAGGTTTCGCGCGTCAGGCGGCGCATGCCCTCGCCTTCGGCGCCCATGACCCAGGCCATCGGCTGGCGCGCGTCGATCTGGTGCATGCTGTCGGTCGCCTGGTCATCGGTGCCCACCAGCCACACGCCACGATCCTTCAGGCCGCGCATGGTGCGCGCCAGGTTGGTGACCATCAGGTACGGCACGGTGTCGGCCGCGCCGCAGGCCACGCGCTGCACGGTGCTGTTGAGCCCGACCGCGCGATCGCGCGGCGCGATCACGGCATGCACGCCGGCGGCATCGGCCGTGCGCAGGCAGGCGCCCAGGTTGTGCGGATCGGTCACGCCGTCCAGGATCAGCAGCAGCGGCGGGCCCTCGATCACGTCGAGCACCTCGTCCACGTCCACCGCCAATTGGCGTTCCTCGGCCAGCGCCACCACGCCCTGGTGGCGGGTGCCGCGCGCCAGGCCATCGAGACGCTCCATGGCGACCGGATGCAGGCGGCAGCCCGCCTTTTCAACCTGCTCGATGAACGTCTGCATGCGCTTGTCGCGACGCGACGCTTCTACGTAGATTTCCTTGATCGAGTCGGGCGCGTGGCGCAGCCGCGCGACAACCGCGTGAAACCCGGCAAGGACTTGGGTCGACGCCATAAATGCAAATACCTTTAGAAAGACGGATGCCCGCCCCAGAGCGGGGCGGGCCGCCGGACGTATCCGGCCATAGCTGCAATGTTACCCCTTAGTGGCGCTTGCGCACCGCCTTCTTGGCCGGCGCGGCGCGCTGCGGGGTCTTGGGCGGCTTGCCGGCCTTCTTGGCTTCGGCGCGCCGTTCCTTGGCGGTCTGGCCCTTGAGCGCGGCCGGCTTGGGCGCCGCCGCCTTCTTGACGCGCCGCGGACCTTCGTCCGGACCGCGCGCGGCCGCCTTGCGCAGGGCGTCGAAGCTGGTGCCCTGCACCAGGCGGAACTCGATGCGGCGCGCCTCCAGGTCCACGCGCGACACCTGCACCTGGACCTTGTCGGTCAGGCGGTAACGCATGCCGGTGCGCTCGCCGCGCAGCTCGTGCAGCGCATCGTTGAACTGGAAGTACTCGCCGCCCAGCTCGGACACGTGCACCAGCCCTTCGACGTGCAGCGTATCCAGCGTGACGAAGATGCCGAAGCTGGCGACGCCGGTGACGGTGCCGCTGAAGTCCTCGCCCACGCGTTCCTTGACGAACCAGCACTTGAGCCAGGCCTCGACGTCGCGCGAGGCTTCATCGGCGCGGCGTTCGCTGGCCGACAGCACCAGGCCCATCTTTTCCCAGATGGCGTGTTCGTGCTCGCGCTGGGTGCGGCCAATGACGACCGGCTGGTCGTCCAGGCTCGGCACATAGCGCTGGCCGGCCAGCAGGGCCTTGATGACGCGGTGCGTGAGCAGGTCGGGATAGCGCCGGATCGGCGAGGTGAAATGGCTGTAGCCGGGATACGCCAGGCCGAAGTGGCCCATGTTGTCCGGGCTGTAGATGGCCTGCTGCATCGAGCGCAGGCACATGGTCTGCAGCAGCTGGTAATCGGGACGGCCGCGCACGGAGTCGAGGAAGTCGCCGTAGTCCTTGGCCGTGGGCGTCTCGCCCCCGCCCAGCGACAGGCCCATGGTGCGCAGGAATTCGCGCAGCGACTGCAGGCGCTCGGGCGTCGGACCTTCGTGGATGCGGTACAGGCCGGGATGCTTGCTGCGCGTCATGAAGTCGGCCGCGCAGGTGTTGGCGGCCAGCATGCATTCTTCGATCAGCTTGTGGGCATCGTTGCGCACCGACGGCACGATCTGCTCGATGCGGCCCAGCTCATTGCAGACGATCTTGGTCTCGACCGTGTCGAAATCGATCGCGCCGCGCTTCTTGCGGCTCTGCGACAGCAGGTGGTAAAGCTCGTACAGGCTCTGCACCTGCGGCATGACGGCGCGCATGGCGTGGGCCGCCGGGCCGCCGGGCTGCTGCAGCGCCGCCCAGATATTGGTATAGGTGGTGCGGGCATGCGAGTGCATCACCGCGTTGTAGAACTGGTAGGCCGTGACCGTGCCGGCCTTGGCGCCCGAGGCCGGGATCACCATGTCGCACACCAGCACCAGGCGGTCGACGTCCGGGTTCAGCGAACACAGGCCGTTGGACAGCGACTCGGGCAGCATCGGAATGACGCGGCGCGGGAAGTACACGCTGGTGCCGCGCTCGAGCGCGTCTTCGTCCAGCGCGTCGCCGGGACGCACGTAGTGGCTGACGTCGGCGATGGCCACCAGCAGGCGCCAGCCCGGACGCTTGCGCTGGCCCGTGCCCAGTTCGACCGCCTCACAGTAGACGGCGTCGTCGAAGTCGCGCGCGTCTTCGCCGTCGATGGTGATCAGCGGCACGTCGCGCAGGTCGACGCGGTCTTTCAGGTCGCCCTTGCGGACGACGTCGGGCAGGCGGGCGGCCTGCTTGCGCGCGCCCTCGGAGAATTCGACGGGCACGTCGAACTTGCGCACCGCGATCTCGATTTCCATGCCGGGATCGTCGATCTCGCCCAGCACCTCGGCAACGCGGCCCAGCGGCTGCGTGTGGCGGGTGGGCTGCGCCATGATCTCGACTGCCACCACCTGCCCGTGCTGGGCGCCGTTGGTGTCGCTGGGCGGGATCAGGATGTCGTGCTTGATGCGCTGGTCTTCCGGCACCACGATGGACAGGCCATGCTCGTGCAGGAAGCGGCCCACCAGTTTGTTGGTGCGGCGCTCGATGACTTCGACGATGGTGCCTTCCGGCTTGCCGCGGTATTCGCCCGACGGCTTGACCAGCACGCGGTCGCCATGCAGCACCTTGAGCATTTCGCGCGGCGACAGGAACAGGTCCGGACCGCCGTCATCGCGCAACAGGAAACCGAAGCCATCACGGTGGCCCAGCACCTTGCCGGCCACGAAATCCAGCTTGGTGGCCAGCAGCAGCACGCCCTTGCGGTTGGGCATCAGCTGGCCGTCGCGCTCCATGGCGCCCAGGCGGCGTTCGAATCCCACCATCGTCGCGGGACGCTCCACGCCCATGCGCTCGGCCAGTTCCACCGGGGACAACGGCGCCCCCGCGGATCGCAGCGCTTTCAGGATGGCTTCACGGGACGGGACATCGGGGTCGAAGTCTGGCGGCGCTTCCGGCAACGGAGTGGATCTGTTGTTGTTCGATTCGTTATTCGATCGTTTTGCCAAAGCTAATTTTTCCGTATATAATGCGCAGCTTCTGTGGTTCGCCCAAGGCTGAACACTGAAGCAGAAATGGTCAGACGGATTGTAAAGTGGTTTTGCAATTGCGCTTTGAATACATGAGAAAAACCTCATGCAATCGAAGTGGCAGCGTATCACAAAGTTCTGACTGGAATGTCTCAGTGCCCAGGTGGCGGAATTGGTAGACGCGCATGGTTCAGGTCCATGTGCCGCAAGGTGTGGAGGTTCGAGTCCTCTCCTGGGCACCACGGAATTTCAGCTGAGGCTGCTTTGGTTCGCGACGATGTTGAAGTCGCCGTGAAATCAAACAGGCAGCGTTGGCAAAAAAGTTGAAAACCCCGGAAATCACAAGATTTCCGGGGTTTTTGCTTTGTGCGGGATTTTTGCTCGTGCGCTTTTTACTCGTACTTCTTGCTCGCACGCTTTTTGCTCATGCGCTTTTTTGCTCGTGCAGTTTTTCTTTGCGCAGCGTGAGCGGCCCCGCGCCGCGCGGCTTCGTTCCACGCTTCGTTCCACGCTTCGTCCTATACAGTCCAAATTACACGGTCTAAATACCCGCGCCGCGGCGAGCCTCGGGCGGAACCTCCCCTTTCGCCTGCCGAGCCGGGACAGCCTTCAGAGCCACCTCAGCGCCAAATCAGCGCCACGGCACCTTGCGATTCAGGTGATGGCGCGCATACAGATCCGCTCCCATCCCCGCGATCTGGCCATCGATCAATGCCTCGAAGGGTCGCAGCAGCTCATCGAAATTGCGAGGCGCCTCGAGCGCATTGAGCGCGTGCGTCACCGCCTCGATGGTGGACAGCGCACCCGGAATATCCGCGTGCCGCACCCGATAGCGCGTGGTCAGGCCGGGCGGCAGCATCACGCGCGGCAACGCGGCCAGCTGCGGATTGATGTGCAGCAGCTTGCGCGCATGGGTCCAGGTGCCGTCCGGCACGATCAATTGCACCGGCGCGCCCGTCGCGGCGGCGCAGCCCGGCGCCAGCACCTCGGCGCCCTCGCCGGGAAACAGCACGTGCGGCGCATAGCCAGGCTCGGCCCACTGCTCATATTGGAAGCGCTCGCCCACCAGGCGCCGCGCGCCGCCCAATCCCAGCACCGCCAGCCGCGCCGTGTTCAGCGCGTGGCGCGCCTCGCTGGGATGCTGCAATACCACCACGCGGGCGCGCGGCGTCAACGCCGGGATCAAGGCGCACAGACAGTGGGATTCAGGGCGCTTGCAGCGCAGGCAGAGGGGGCGTGACATAGGGCGACACTATAGCGAAGCCGGCCGCATCGAAAAAAAAGTGAAAAAAATGCTGCATGACTTGCACACTTCCAAAAAAGTATGCATAATCTCGTTCCTCTGCTGTTGAACACGAAACGAAACGCAGCCGGTAGCAAGAAGTCGAAAGACAACAAGCAAATCGGAAAGCGACGCGGAAGGTAAGACATCAGCGCCCAGGTGGCGGAATTGGTAGACGCGCATGGTTCAGGTCCATGTGCCGCAAGGTGTGGAGGTTCGAGTCCTCTCCTGGGCACCAATTATTACATCACGAGGTACCTGTCGTGATGCGCCAAGAAAAACCCCGTTCGCGAAAGCGTTCGGGGTTTTTTCTTTTCCGGGCCGGATACAAGCCCGCCGCGGCTGGCTGGCCATGACAAGCCAGCCACCGCAGGCCAGCCGCGACGGCCGGCCGGCCGATCGCTTGCCGCGCCTAGGCCAGTACCCGCGTCATGACGACGTGCGCAATGCCGGCTTCCATGAACTCCTCGCCTTCCACCTGGAATCCATGGGCCTCGTAGAAGCCCTTGGCGTGGGTCTGCGCGTGCAGCACCAGCATGCGGTGGCCGTCGCCGTGGCCCTGGCCGATCAGGGCGTCGAGCAACTGGCCGCCCACGCCCAGGCCGCGCGCGCGCTTGTGCACGGCCATGCGGCCGATGTGGCCATCGGGCAGCAGGCGACCGGTGCCGAGCGGCGTGCCGTCGGCGGCATAGGCCACGGCGTGCACCGAGACCGCATCGTCGTCATCCATCTCGACCTCGGGCGGCACGTTCTGCTCGACCACGAACACGTCATAGCGCACCGACGACGCGTCGTCGCGCAGGCGGTCCCAGGTTCCCAGGGCGATACGTACCGCCGGTTTTTCGCTAGCCATTTGTTTTCCTTCGCGTTGCCGCTGAACATGAATCCTTTGCCGGCATTTTCGCAGGGATGGCGCATTGGCGAAACAGGCGTACCATCGCGGCTGGCCCAATCCGCAGCTGACCTCCATCATGCCGCAAGCCGCAACGCCCGCCTGGTTGAAATTCGCGCCCGCGCTTTTCCTGCTGCTGTGGTCCAGCGGCTTCGTCGTGCTGAAAGTGGGCCTGGCCTATGCCGACCCGATGACGTTCCTGGCGCTGCGCTACGCCTGTGTGGTGGCGCTGCTGGCGCCCTTCCTGCTGGCGCTGCGGCCGCCGCTGCCGCGAGGCGCCAGCGCCTGGGGCCACCTGGCCATGGTCGGCCTGCTGCTGCAGGCGGGCTACTTCTGCTTCACCTACCTGTCTCTCAAGCAGGGCATGTCCGCCGGCGGACTGGCGCTGATCACGTCGCTGCAGCCCATCCTGATCGGGCTGCTGGCGCCGGTGATCGCGCACGAACGCGTCGACGCGCGGCGCTGGGCGGGGCTGGGACTGGGCGTGTCGGGCGCCGCGCTGGTCATCATCGCCAAGGCCTCGGTCGACCTGGCTTCGACGCTCGGCCTGGTGTTCGCGGTGGCCGCCCTGCTCTGCATCACCAGCGGCACGCTGTATGAAAAGCGCTTCGGCGTGCAGACCCACCCCGTCACGTCCAACACCGTCCAATACGCCGTGGGCCTGGCGGTCACGGCGCCGCTGGCCTTCTGGCTGGAGCCGATGCACATCGACTGGACCGGCCCGCTGTTCGGATCGCTGGCGTACCTGGTGATTGGCAATTCGCTGGTCGCCATCACGTTGCTGCTGGCCATGCTGCGCCACGGCGAAGCGTCGCGCGTGTCGGCGCTGTTCTTCCTGGTGCCGCCCTCGACCGCCGTCATCGCGCTGCTGGTGCTGGACGAGCCGATCCCGCCGCTGGCCTGGCCCGGCATGGCGCTCGCGGCGCTGGGCATCCTGCTGGTGACGCGCTCGGCGCGCACGCCCGCGCCGGCGCGGCAAGTAGAATGAGCGCCCTTTCGCGCCCACTTCGCCCGCCGCCATGAATGCCGTCATCACCGCCGCCCTGCCGGTCTTCGCACTGATCCTGACCGGATGGCTGGCGGCGCGCTGGCGCATCCTGGGGCCGGCCGCCACCGACGCGCTGAACCGCTACGTGGTCTACCTGTCGCTGCCGGCGCTGCTGTTCCGCGCCATGACGCAGGTGGATCTGGCGCACATGGCGCACTGGGGCTTCGTCGGCGCCTTCGCCGGCGGTATCGCCGTCACATTCGCGCTGTCGTTCCTGCCGCGCAAGCGCGGCCCGCGCGGGCTGACGGACCGCAGCATCGAGGGGCTGGCGGCGGCCTACGCCAACGCCGGCTATATGGGCATCCCGCTGTGCCTGGCGCTGTTCGGCGCCGAAAGCCTGGCGCCGGCCGCGTTCACCACGCTGATGACGGCCAGCGTGCTGTTCGGCTTCGCCATCGCCCTGATCGAATTCGACCGCCAGCAGGCGCCCGGCCTGGGCGCCACGCTGGTCAAGGTCGGCCGCGCGCTGATGCGCAATCCGCTGCTGGCCGCGCCGGTGCTGGGCCTGGCGTGGGCCGGCACCGGGCTGGCGCTGCCCGAGGGACTGGATCGCTACGTGTCGTTGCTGGGCGCGTCCGCCAGCCCCTGCGCGCTGGTCACCATCGGCCTGTTCCTGGCGCAGACCGAGACCGCCAGCCCGGGGCCGGGCGTGCTGCGGCTGGTGGCCGGCAAGCTGCTGCTGCAGCCGGCCGTGACCGCGCTGCTGGCGTTCCAGGTGTTTTCCATGCCGCCGCTGTGGGCCTGGACCGCGGTGCTGATGAGCGCCCTGCCGATCGGCACCGGCCCTTTCATGCTGGCCCAGATGTACGGCCGCGATGCCCGCGTCACCTCGCGCGCCATCCTGGTGTCCACGGTGCTGTCCGTCCTGACCGTGAGCCTGCTGGTGGCCTGGATCAGCGCGCACCCGATCTCCTGAGCCGCGCAGTTTTATATAATTTTTGGTTATTAAAGAAGCACAAATAGATGCTTTGAGAAATGACCTGCTAGCTTTAGACTTTTATCCACGATGACGGGTGCGGCGACGCGCCCGTTTGCTTTTCCCTTATCGAATCCCCGGGACTCTCCCATGAGCACCAACACTTCCGCCCTGCCCCTGCCTTCGGCGCTGCCGCCCATCCAGATCAACCGCAAGCCGCTCTGGATCGCGCTGCTGCTGGTGCTGGCCGGCGCCCTGTACCTGAACCAGACCGTCAGCTGGCGCCAGGGCGCGCTGTGGATCGTCGGCGCGCTGCTGGGCGTGGCGCTGTACCACGCCTCGTTCGGCTTCACCCAGGCCTGGCGCGTGTTCGTGTCGGACCGCCGCGGCGCCGGCCTGCGCGCGCAGATGTTCATGCTGGCGATCGGCGTGCTGCTGTTCTTCCCGTTCCTGGCGCAAGGCTCGCTGTTCGGCCAGCCGGTCAACGGCCTGGTCTCGCCCCCGGGCGTGTCGGTGCTGCTGGGCGCGTTCCTGTTCGGCATCGGCATGCAGCTGGGCGGCGGCTGCGCCTCGGGCACGCTGTTCGCGGTGGGCGGCGGCAATACCCGCATGCTGGTCACGCTGCTGTTCTTCATCATCGGTTCGGTCATCGCCACCGCCAACTTCGGCTGGTGGTCGACCCTGCCCGCGCTGGCGCCGACCTCGCTCATCAAGACCTGGGGCCTGGCGCCCGCCATCATCGCCAACCTGGCGGTGTTCGCGCTGATCGCCTGGATCGCCACCGTGCTGGAAAAGCGCCGCCACGGCCACGTGATCTCGTTCGCTTCGCGCACCGCGCGCCCGGCCTCGCTGCTGCAAGGCCCGTGGCCGCTGATCTGGGGCGGCGTGGCGCTGGTGGTGCTGAACTTCGCCACGCTGGCGCTGGCCGGCCGGCCCTGGGGCATCACCTCGGCGTTCGCGCTGTGGGGCGCCAAGGCGCTGGACGCGATGGGCGGCGACGTGGCCACCTGGGCCTACTGGAGCAAGCAGGCCGCGCTCGGCGCGCCGCTGCGCCAGGACGTGACCACGGTAATGGATATCGGCCTGATGCTGGGCGCGCTGGCCGCGGCCAGCGCCGCCGGCAAGTTCGCGCCGGTCTGGAAGGTGCCCGCTCGCTCGCTGGCCGGCGCGGTCATCGGCGGCCTGCTGCTGGGCTACGGCGCGCGCCTGGCCTTCGGCTGCAACATCGGCGCCTACTTCAGCGGCATCCTGTCGGGCAGCCTGCATGCCTGGCTGTGGTTGCCGGCGGCCTTTGCCGGCAGCGCGCTAGGCGTGCGGCTGCGTCCGCTTTTTGGCCTGGCGGTGGAAAAGACGCCGTCGGCATCCAGCTGCTGAGAAACACTGTTCCAGCAACGGCCCCCGAAAGGGGGCTTTTTTACGTCCTCGCCCCGCAGCGCCAGCACTGGCGCGGCTTGCGGACGGGTTCGGGATCTCGGCACCATGCCGGCACGCGCCTGCCCGTTCACCGGTTTTACAGCCGCCGTGGTGTATGGTTGCTGCATTCCGCCCTACGGAGACAGGACATGCAATGGATCACCGGCCGCTTCACGGCCTTTATCTTGACCCTGGTGGCCGCCGCCGCGACCACCATCCTGGTGTTCACGGACTCGTACTGGTGGCTGTGGGCCGCCGTGCCGCTGGTGCTGCTGGGCCTGCTGGGCGTGTACGACCTGATCCAGACGCGCCACGCCATCCGCCGCAACTATCCGGTGCTGGGCAACCTGCGCTTCCTGTTCGAGTTCATCCGGCCCGAGATCCGCCAGTATTTCCTGGAGGATGACACGCAGGCCTCGCCGTTCTCGCGCGCGCAGCGTTCGATCGTGTACCAGCGCGCCAAGCGCGAGATCGACAAGCGGCCCTTCGGCACCCAGGAAGACGTGTACGGCGACCGCTACGAATGGATCAACCATTCCATGTCGCCCACCCACATCGGCGACACCGACTTCCGCGTGGCGGTCGGCGGCCCCGACTGCACCCAGCCGTATTCGATGTCGGCCTTCAACGTCTCGGCCATGAGCTTCGGCGCCCTGTCGGCCAACGCCGTGCTGGCGCTGAACGAAGGCGCGCGCCAGGGCAACCTCGCCCATGACACCGGCGAGGGCGGCATCAGCCGCTACCATCGCCAGCCGGGCGGCAGCCTGGTGTGGAACATCGGCTCGGGCTACTTCGGCTGCCGCGACGAGCACGGCGCCTTCTCCGAGGAGGCCTTCGTCAAGAACGCCTGTACGCCGCAGGTGAAGATGATCGAGATCAAGCTGTCGCAGGGCGCCAAGCCGGGCCACGGCGGCATCCTGCCAGCCGGCAAGGTCACGCCCGAGATCGCCGAGGCGCGCGGCGTGGCCCCCTGGCAGGACTGCAACTCGCCCGCCAGCCACTCGGCCTTCGACTCGCCCATCGGCCTGATGAAGTTCGTCGCCCGCCTGCGCGAGCTGTCCGGCGGCAAGCCGGTCGGCTTCAAGTTCTGCGTCGGCCATCCGTGGGAATGGTTCGCCATCGTCAAGGCCATGCTGGAAACCGGCATCACGCCCGACTTCATCGTGGTCGATGGCGCCGAGGGCGGCACCGGCGCGGCGCCGGTCGAATTCGTCGACCACGTCGGCACGCCGCTGCGCGAGGCGCTGCGCCTGGTGCACAACACGCTGATCGGCGTGAACCTGCGCGACCGCATCAAGCTGGGCGCCTCGGGCAAGATCATCACCGCGTTCGACATGGCCCGCGTCATGGCCATGGGCGCCGACTGGTGCAACGCCGCGCGCGGCTTCATGTTCGCCATCGGCTGCATCCAGGCCCAGGCCTGCCACACCGGCAAATGCCCCACCGGCGTCACCACCCAGGATCCGCTGCGCCAGCGCGCCCTGGTGGTGCCGGACAAGGCCCAGCGCGTGGCCAACTTCCACAAGAACACGCTGCACGCGCTGGCCGAACTGCTGGCCGCCGCCGGCCTGACGCATCCGAACCAGTTGCGCCCGCACCATATCGCGCGCCGCATCTCGTCCAGCGAGATCCGGCTGCTGTCGGCGCTGTTCCCGGAACTGGCGCCGGGCGAACTGCTGCGCGGCGAGTTCCGCCACCAGGTGTTCCGCGCCGGCTGGTCGATGGCGCGCGCCGACTCGTTCCAGCCGACCCACGACATCAGCACCGCGCTGGCACAGGAATACGTCATGGCGCATCCGCCCCAGGGCACGCCGGCCTGAGCGCGGGATGGGCCGCCGCGGCACGCGTCGCCCGGCCTACAGCCAGCGCTCGAACATGCGCGAGAAGAACTCCATGAAGCGGTCATCCACGCCCCGGGCCCGCCAGGCCTCGGGCGTGATGCGCACCGACTCGGCCACGTCGCGCTGGAACAGCGCCTCCATCTCGGCCGCGAACTCCGGCCCCAGCACCACCGCGTTGACCTCGTAGTTCAGGGCGAAGCTGCGCCAGTCCATGTTGCTCGATCCCACGGTGGACCAGACGCCGTCGACCACCGCGGTCTTGGCGTGCAGCAGCGCGTCGCGCCGCTCGTGGATCTTCACGCCCGCCTTGAGCAGCTTGCCGTAATGGGAGCGGCCGGCATTGAACACCAGCGAGGAATCACTGAAGCCCGGCAGCACCAGCACCACGTCCACGCCGCGCTGCGCGGCCGCCGCCAGCACGTCGACGAAGGCGGGGTCCGGCACGAAGTACGCCATGGTGATGTGGATGGAGCGCTGCGCGCTCTCGAACGCGGACATCAGCGTCAGGTAGACGGTGTAGCCGTCGCTGCGATCGGGCTGGTTGGCCAGGATCCGCACCCGCGTCGGCCCGGTGGCCGGCGCGATGTCCGTGCCGCCGCCGCGCAGGGGTTCCTTGGCCTGCGATTGCCAGCCATCCTGGATCACCGCTTCCAGCTGGGCCACCGCCGGCCCCTCGATCCGCAGGTGCGTATCGCGCCAGGGCGCGGCCTGGGCGTCGGTCCGCTTCGCGTCGGGTCCGCTGCCCACGCCGCCCGACGCGCCGCTGCCGCCGGCGGGCGATGAGGCGTACACGGCGCTGACGTTGATGCCGCCCAGATAGCCCACCTTGCCGTCCACCACCAGGACCTTGCGGTGGTTGCGCTGGTTCGGCGACCAGCCGGCGCGGCTGCCGCTGACGGGGCTGACCGGATTGAAGACGGCGACCTGCACGCCCGCGTCGCGCAGGCGCTGGAACAGCGCATCGGGCGTCTTGAGGGTGCCGACCGCGTCCACCATCAACGCGACGTCGGCGCCGCGGTTGCGCGCCGCGATCAGGGCCTCGGCAAAGCGCGCACCCTCCTCGTCATCGTCGAAGATATAGGTTTCCATGTGCACGTAGCGCCGCGCCTGCGCGATCGAGCGCAACATGGCCTGGTGGGTGCTCGGGCCATCGGCCAGCAGTCGCACGCGATTGCCGGCCACCAGCGGCGCGCCGCTGACCGCTTCCTCGACGGCCAGGTGGCGCGCGAGGAAGTCATCCTTGGCATTGCGGGGATCCGCCGCGATGTCGTGGCCGCGGCGGTAGCTGGCCTGCGACGCATCGGCGGACAGGCCGGCCTGCGCCTTGCGGGCAGCGCGTTCCTGCGCATCGGGCACGCTGGCGCAGGCGGCCAGCAGGGCCGCGCAACAGGCCAGCGCGGCCGCGCGCACGGCGCATCGCCATGCGGTCCGCCCCTGCGCCGCCGGCGCGGGCGGGCCCGGCGGCGGGGCCGGAGGCGGCCTCATGGCACGGGGACTCAGCGCCGGTTGGCCAGCAGGCAGCAGCCCAGCAATACGCCCACCAGCGTCGCCACGCCCACCGATTTCCAGGCGTGCTCGTGCACGTATTCATCGGCGTAGGCCTTGGCGCGGCGGGCGCGCTCGCGCGCCACGCCTTCCCAGTCGCCCGCGGATTCGCGCGCCTCGGCCAGCTGGCGCGTCAGGCGCGCGCGCGCCGCCTCGATTTCAGAGCCGGTATATGAGGCGGTCGAACGCAACAGGTCTTCCGTACCGGCAAGCAACTCGTGAAGGCTGTCGTTCACGCGGTCGCGGTGCAGGGCCATTTCGGCGCGTTGGTGCTTTCGATTCATAGTCGCTCCTTGTCGCGGGTTGCTCAGGGGGCCTTGCGGCTTGCCGCCAGGCCGTGAACCCATTGTGGCCATTCCCGCCGCCGCGCGCCCGAGCTTTCGCAACCAGCCGTTAACCGATATTTCAGTGGCGCGGCGCTTGCTGAGCCCGGCAGGCGCGGTGACGGCCATAGGTACCGTCCCCGTGTGCGGACGGCCTTTCCGCCCCCGCCAATTTCGTAAAAGTCCATTGCATTTCAGTGGCTTAACTTGACACCGGAACCCCTCTGGCGGCCACAATGTGTTTTTGCAATGCGCTTCATCAGCCTCAAAAAGGAACTGAACGCATGGTCTCTCCCTCCGCCCTGCTCGCCGGCGCCGCCCCGCGGTTCCTGGCGCCGCAACCCCAGCCCCTGAACGCCGAGCAGCAGGAATTGCGCGACGGACTGCTGGATCATCCCGCCCATATCGATCCCAAGTTTCTCTACGACGCGCTCGGCTCGTCGCTGTTCACCGCCATCACGCAATTGCCGGAGTACTACCCGACCCGCTGCGAGGCCGAGATCTTCGCGCGGCACGGCCAGGACATCGCGCGCCACATCGGTCCGGTGCAGGCCATGATCGACCTGGGCGCGGGCGACTGCGTCAAGGCCGAGCGGCTGTTTGCCAGCCTGCGCCCGCGCCATTACGTCCCCATCGACATTTCCGCCGACTACCTGCAAGCCGCGGCGCGGCGGCTGCGCCTGTCGTATCCCGACCTGCGGATCACGCCCATCGGCCTGGACTTCTCCCAGGCGCTGGCGCTGCCCGCCGACATCGGCGCCGAGCAGCGGCTGTTCTTCTATCCTGGCTCCAGCATCGGCAATCTCGACCCGGACGCCGCGCTGGCCATGTTGCGGCGGATCCAGCGCCAATGCGCCGGCGGCGGGCTGCTGGTCGGGGTCGATCGCGTCAAGCCCAGGCAGGTGCTGGAGCCGGCCTACGACGACGCCCTGCACCTGACCGCGGCCTTCAACCTGAACCTGCTGCGCCACGTCAACGACCTGCTGGGCAGCGACTTCGACGTCGACGACTGGCGCCACGTGGCGCTGTTCAACAGCGATCAGTCGCGCATCGAGATGCACCTGGAAGCGCGACGGCCCGTCACCGTGGCCTGGCCCGGCGGCCAGCGGCGCTTCGACGCGCAAGAGCGCATCCATACCGAGAATTCGTACAAATTCACGCCCGAAACGTTTACCGAGCTGCTGCAACGCGCGGGCTACCACGACATCCGCCACTGGTCGGACACCCGCGGCTGGTTCTCGGTGTTCAGCGCCCGTGCCTGACGTCGCGCCCCCTCAACCCGCCCCTGGAGGATCGCCATGGAACCTGCCTGCCTGCTGACCCACCCGGCCAACGGCCCCTACGCCGCCGGACAGGCCGGCCAGCACGACCGGTACGATGCCGTGCGCGCCACCACCACGGCGCTGGCCGCCCCGTTGAGTCCCGAGGACTGCCAGGTGCAGTCCATGCCGGACTGCAGCCCGGTCAAATGGCACCTGGCGCACACCACCTGGTTCTTCGAGACCTTCCTGCTAACGCACTTCCATCCGCCCTGCCCCGTGTTCCACCCGCAGTACCGGATGCTGTTCAACTCCTACTACAACGCCATCGGCGCCAAGCACCCTCGGCCGCAGCGCGGCCTGCTGACGCGGCCGCCGCTGGCCGACGTGATGCGCTATCGCCAGCATGTCGACCAGGCCATGCACGACCTGATCGCGCGGCTGGGCGGCAACGATCCGGCCTTCGACGCCTTGCTGGAGCTGGGGCTGAACCACGAGCAACAGCACCAGGAGCTGATCCTGACCGACCTCAAGCACCTGTTGTCCGCCAACCCGCTCAAGCCGGCCTACGTGGCCTCGGGTTCGCCGGCGCTGCCGCCGGGCACGCCCGCCGGCTGGACCCGCTACAACGGCGGCGTGGTCCGCATCGGCCACGACGGACAGGGCTTCGCCTTCGACAACGAAGGCCCCGCGCACGACGTGCTGCTGGCGCCCTTCCACCTGGCCGACCGCCTGGTGACGCAGCACGAATACCTGGCCTTCATCCGCGACGGCGGCTACAAGCGGCCCGAACTGTGGCTGTCGCTGGGCTGGGAACGGGTCTGCGCGGAAGGCTGGCGCGCGCCGCTGTACTGGGAAGGCCAGCGCGACGACTGGCGCGTCTTCACGCTGCGCGGCATGCAGGAGCTGGAATTGCAGGCGCCGGTCACGCACATCAGCTACTACGAAGCCGATGCCTATGCGCATTGGGCCCGGGTGCGCCTGCCGCGCGAGGCCGAGTGGGAGCATGCCGCGCGGCAGTTGCCCGACGGCGCCTGGTCGAACCGCGCCAACCTGCTGGAAAACGGCCACCTGGATCCGCGTCCCGCGCCCGCCCGATTGAGCAGCGGCGGCCCGGCGCAGCTGTTCGGCGATGCCTGGGAATGGACCGCCAGCGCCTACGATGCCTACCCGGGCTTCAAGCCCGATGGCGGCGCGGTGGGCGAGTACAACGGCAAGTTCATGTGCAACCAGTACGTGCTGCGCGGCGGCTCCTGCGCCACGCCGCGCGGCCACATCCGGCCAAGCTACCGTAATTTCTTCCCGCCGGAAGCGCGTTGGCAGTTCTCCGGCATCCGCCTGGCGCGGGATGCCTGAGGGCGCGTCAGGGGGGCCTGCGCGGGACGGCACGCGGGCCCAAACAAAAAAGCCCGTCCCCTACTTGCAATCCTAAAATTTTCCGTGCTAGAATTTCGTTCTTCGTTGCTTGGCTTTCATTGAAACCGGCGGCGATAGGGATGGCGCATTAGCTCAGCCGGTTAGAGCGACGGAATCATAATCCGCAGGTCCCCTGTTCGAATCAGGGATGCGCCACCAAAGAATTCAAAGGCCTCCGCGTAAGCGGGGGCTTTTTTCATTGGCGCGTTTTGGATGGAATATTAGACAGCATCTAATATCCAGTAGGCCGCACAGTGCCTTCACAGGCACACACTGTAGGTACCACTTCTTCGCGAGGGTTCACTTGGACTTTGGCACTTGGCTAACATCCTCACCGCCGGCAGCATTGGTGCAAGCTTTCGGAACGCCCCTTATAGGCCTTGTAGCCGCGTACATCGCACATCAGAGCGCGCGCACCGCACGGAACAAGTTGAAGTACGACATGTTCGAAAAGCGCCTTCAAACGTATCGCGATGTCTCTAAGCTGCTATCGGAAGCGACGCAGAGCGGTTGGTTTACGGTCGAATCGCAGGAGGCCTTCAGGCAGTCGCAAGCTCAAGCGAAGTTCCTGTTCTCCGACGCGGAGATCGATAAGTTCCTGCATGAAGCGAACAGCCGCTTGTATGTGCTGTCGCCGCCTCTCGAGGCCATGCTCCACCCAGGCTCCGAAGCAGCGGGCAGCATGGAACTGGACCGCCACGCCAAACTGATGGAATGGCGCTTTGGCGACCTTGTTGGGGAGCCAAAAACACGCGACCAGCAGGAGCGCGAAAATCCCTGGTTGCGATCTATAGTGTGGTTGTCGGAGCATGCCGCCAAATGGGACAATCTAACGCTGCCCTACCTTCGCCTGTCGCACTAACCCAGTAGACCAGACCAAAGGGCGGCTCATCGCGCCCCTTACCGGCCACTGTGCTGGCCAGGAGCACATCATGTGCGGTCGCATCGTCCAGAAGTCCGGGCCGCTCGATTACGTCGAGCGCATGTTCCCCAACCCGCGCCGGGTGTTCGCCGACCCGGCCGGCCCGCGCTACAACATCCCGCCCGGTACGCGGCCGATGGCAATGCATCGCCTGGCCGGCGACTTCGAACTGGAGCGCCTGCACTGGGGCTGGCGCCCGCACAATTCGAAGTACCTCATGTCAAACGCGAGGCTGGACAAGATCCTCGCCGGCGCCTGGCCGTGGAAGATGCTCACCGCGCGCGGCCGCATCCTGGTGCCGGCGGATGGCTGGTACGAATGGAAGCCCCTCGCCGAAGGGCCGAAGCCGCCCAAGCAGCCGTACTACATCCACGCCACCGACAATGCGCCCCTGTTCTTCGCCGGCCTGAGCAACTGGAGGCCGGACGCCGAGAAGGACGAGGCCCACGGTTTCGCCATCGTCACCAATGACGCCGCGGGCGGCATGATCGATGTCCATGACCGCCGGCCGCTGGCACTGCCGCCTGACCTGGCCATCCACTGGATGGACCCAGAATTCCCCACCGCGCAGGCGCTTGCGCTGCTCGAGCAGGGCTTACCCGAAGCGGCCTTCACCTGGCACCCCGTGCGCCAGGAAGTGGGCAGCTCCAAGTACCAGTTGCCCGACGCCATCGACCCCGTCCAGCCTATGCCGCCGGCTTGACCTTGTCGTAGAGCAAGATGGCCTTGGCCAGCGTCAACTCCATCCCCTGGCGCATGCCGTTCGCAGCCCACAGTTCATGCTGCCAGCACCCGTCGACGAACACCCGACAGATCGTCCACCCGCCAGGCCCTGCCCAGTAGTACTCGTCCCGCTGCTGCCAGTCTGCTGCGTCGGCCATGCTCCGTCCCCTTTCGGCCGAAATCGGGGCCGAATTGCGCGAATTCTAGGACTGTTTACACTGTATGTCCATACAGTATTTTTAGAGCAAGACCGTGCGACTCCAATGCACCGTCCTCCGGACACACCACCTCGGCGAACGCCGCCACGACAACGACCCAGGCCAACCCGTAGTGGGCACGGTCCGGATGTACTCCATGCTCCACCAGGGTCTAAACAGGCATGTCCCGCGCATGACCATGGAGGCCCTGGCCAAATTCGGTGCCACCGTTCCGAGCGCCATCCCTGACCTGCTCGAACCCCAGCTCCTCACCTTCGGGTCTGACCGCGGCATGATGGTTGCTGGGTTCGAGGAGATCGCCGGCGTGCGCTACTACCAGGGCTGGTGGATGCAATGGACGAGTTAGCCATTGCGAACTGGGGATGCAACATGGGCGCAGGATGTCATTCGGCATTACGTGATAAATTTTGTCTGGTTGTGACAGTATCCCTACGTAAGGAAAAGCCGCACAAGGCTCGCTCCTATAGACAAATAGATACGAGACAAATGGCAAACTTAGACACTCACATTGGGTACGGGCTTGACTTTTATTGCGGCCAACTAGAGGAGCACTTCAAGTGCCCGATTCTCGCCTACCTCGGCCCGATTCATCCCGCTGTACTGGGACTATTCATCGAAAGCGTTGAGAACGTGGTTGCAGCGCGAGACATGGGTAAGTACGAATTCCCGAGGCGTTTGACGATCGTCTTGGATACCCCAGGAGGTATCGTCGAAGCTGTCGAAAAGATGGTCGACGTTGTCCGCCATCACTTCGATGAGGTATTTTTTGCGGTACCCCGCTCAGCCATGTCGGCAGGCACCATTTTCTGCATGTCGGGCGACAAGATCTTCATGGACTACACATCTTCGCTCGGTCCGATTGACCCCCAGGTCAGCCTTCAGAATGGAGATCTAGTTCCTGCTCTCGGCTACATCGACAAGGTCCAAGAATTCATCGATAAATCGGCGGCAAGCAGGCTCACTGACGCCGAGCTCATGATGTTGCAACGATTGGACCTCGCTACACTTAGACGTTACGAACAAGCTAGAGATCTTTCCGTCAGTCTGCTTAAAGAGTGGCTGGTCAAGTACAAGTTCAAGGACTGGGACACTCACACCACGACGAACCCGGGCTCGCAAGTCACCGTGGAACAGAAGCAGGAACGGGCGGAGCAGATCGCCAGAGACCTGAGCGACAACAGGATCTGGCACTCGCACGGCCGAATGATCGGCATCAACAGGCTACAAAACGGCCTTAAATTACGGATTGAAAATTACGGCAGTGATGATAAATTGAGGGGATCGATGCGGCAGTACTCCGAGCTGCTGATCGAATTTGCCGAAAAGCAATCCGGCCCCTTTTTTCTTCACTACCGGAAAATTTGAGGAACGCCATGCATCTCAGCGAAAAGACTACCGAAGTCATGCTCAAAGAACTCGCCACACGCACCCCCGAAGATCGGGAAAGACTGGCCCAAGTAAGTGAGAATTTTGATCGACTGGTCCGCGCAGGTGTAGTTTCTCTGGAGACCTACAAGGTTCAACCGACCAGCCCCAGCGCGTATAGCCGCCTGCACGCGAAGGAAACGCGGTTCTAGCAGATCCAGTAGGCGTCTTGATCAAGCCACCCTCGGGTGGCTTTTTCATTTCGGCCACGCCTCCTCGACCAACTTCGCGCCTCGCCCACGGTGCCGCAGGCCAGGGCAACAACGGCACAGATACGGTCCTCGCATGATCCCAAATGCGCGATCTTGACTTTTCATGATCCCATTTGTTATGATGGCTCCGCGCAAGCAGTCCCGCGCAAATCACGCCCAGGCCGCTCTCGAGGCCGCCCGGGCGGTCAACAATCACATTGCGAGGCTTTTCTCATGAACATCCAGAGCACCTACACCCCGCCCACCCCGGCGGCCCTCCGGCAACTGCAGCAGAAACTCGGCCTGTCTGGCAAGCAGATGGCCAAACTGGCCCACGTCAGCGAGCAGCACTGGCGCAAGTACACCACCGACGGCGAGAATAGCCGCCAGATGACGTACAACACGCTGTTCCATCTTGTTGCCAGCTTGGAACTGCCTGCGGAAGATCTGAACGTGGTACGCCATGCCATGGGCCAGATCACCGATATCGGGCATCACGAGCCGACCCTGATGGACGAATGCACCGCGTTCCAGGTGATGGGCCGTCAAGCGCGGCGTGACAACCTGAACATCCGACCGGACCAGCAAGATTTCGGGCATCCGGCGCGGACTGCGGCATGGCTCACCGGTTGGTACACCGAAGACCTGCGCCAGACCCAGCGCGCCTACGAGGCGCAAGCCACCTAAGGCCGGACGCCCAGTGAATCGTACGCCCGCTCGCAGGTCAGTCCTGTGATGCGGGCACGGTCTGCAATTCCCGCAAGCTCCGCAGCTCGTTCGCTAACCCGTCCGAGCATGTAGGCGAGCAGATCGACGGCAGCGGCTCCTGACGGGCTTCCGTCGGCAAGGGTGGGGTCACGGGCGACTGCGGCGCGAGCCAACGTGTTTGCGCGGGCGCGCAGCCGGTCGCGCTCATCACGAGCGCCAGCAGCGTCAGCAGCCGCGGCAGCGGCCTGTTTCTGGGCATCATCACGGGCAATCTCCAAGGCGGCCATGCGCCGCCTTTCTTCATTTCTGACGGCCTCTAGGGCTGCAACCGTAGTCGTGGCTTGCGCGGCTTGTTTCTCGGCGTGGTCGGCGCGCATTTCCGCCAGCTGTGCCGTGTAGCGCCAAGCCTGCACAGTCCAAGCCGCGCCACCGGCGGCAATTGCGCCCACCACCACTGCGGCGGCGTATCCCCGCCAGCCCAGCAGCAGGCCGGCCACTTTCGCGCCGGCGTTCATCATGCTGCTGCCTTCCAGCCGCGCGGCAGCTGAAAGTGCGGACCGTCCTTGAGCGATTTCCAGTCCCCGCCCCACTCCACCGGCGCGCCCAGCTCGGCCGCGCAGGCCTTGACCACGTCGGCCAGGCGGCGGAATTGCTCCCAGTCGTTCCACGGGATCGTGCCGCCGACGAGAGGCGCCAGGTCGACGGCGTGACCAAAGCCATCCTGCTGCTTGAGGTGCAGGCTGTTCTGCGTCTGGCTGGCGCCTTGGGCGACCAGCTCGCGCTGGCGCTCCGCCGTGCGCACCCCTTCCACGACAGTGAAATCCACCGTCGTTCGCTGAATCGCCAGTTTGACGATTTCGACAAGTCGGGGGTGCACCCCATCCAGGCGCTGCAGACTGCGCGCCGATAGGTTGAATCCGGGCATGGTTGCTCCTCAATGAAAAAGCGCGCCCAAGGGCGCGCGGCAGGTGAATCGGAAAGGCTGGCGTCAGGGGCGCGCGCTGCGGGCGTGCTGGTCGGCCAGCGCGGCCAGGCGGTTGCGGGCGCGGTACAGCAGGTCCAGCTGCGTGCGCTTCTCGTCAGCCGGGATGCTGGCCCGCTCGAGCGCCTTGATCTTGAGGTTGACGTCTCGCAGCTGGCTGTCGGCAGCCTTGAACAACGCGCGCAGACGCATCCGGTCGTCGCCGGCCAGCTCGCGGGCGCGATCGAGGTCGCCCAGTTCGCGCGCCTGCGAGAAGGCGGCGTAGACCTGGTTGACCTCGCGCTGCTCGTCGTAGAACCGCTGGATGTACTTGCTCGAGCGCGGGTCCGACTCCTTGACGAAGTCGCCCACGACGAACCAGTTATCCAGGCGGCTCAGGTCGCGACGCGGGTTTTCCGGCAGGCCGGACAGCGGCCGCGCCAGGTGGTCGGACACGTTCAGCGCCTGCGTGCCCAGCCAGCCGAAGTAGCCGCGCACCAGGTGCTCCAAGCGCTGCGGCGACAGGCCCAATGCCTTGCCCAGCGCCACCGCCCCGGCCGAGGTCGACGCCGTGAAGCGATCGCCGGCCGGCAGGCGCTGCTGCCCGACGCTGTCGATGTCGCGTTCGCGGAAAGAGTCGTAGTTGAACGCGGCTTCCATGGCCGGCTTGACCAGCTGCGGAACCGGGTTCATCGACAGCTGCTCGCTCAGGATGGCGCCCACCGTCCGGCCGAAGTCGCGCAGGCGGAAATCCTCGCCGCCGAAAGCCAGCTCGGTACCGCGCTCGACGACGCTGCCCAGGGCGCCGATTTCGAACGGCTTGGGGATGTAGACGAAATGATCGGTGCCCGGCAGTTTCGTGATCCAGAACGAATTGCGCGCCCAGTCCGGCAGCTGCTTGTAGTCGTCGTCGTCCTTCATGCCCAAGTACAGCAGCGCCGACGCCATCGCTACAGCACCCGTCACCGCGGCGAACCGGGCAGGGTCTGCGGCTGCGCCGCGCCCCAGCTTGTACATGCCCTGCAGGCGGGCGTTGAAGAACGGCACCACCTGGGACAACATCCGCACCGCCGAGAACGTGCCGCCGGCGGTGAAGTCCATCAGGTCGCGCGCGGCGTAGCTGGCCTCCAGGTGGCTGCGGCCAGCCTTGCGCGCCTGCTGGTAGATCGCCGCGCGGTTGATCGTCTCGGACCGGTCGCCGGTTTCCTGGTACCAGTCGAAGGCCTTGCGCAGCGCCCGGCCCATGCCGGCCGGCGACGTGATGACGTCGTCGGGATGAGCGCCCAGTTCGTCGACCAGGCGCTTCACGTTGCGGGCGTTGCCGTCGTTGAAGGATCCGAAGCGCACTGCCCCGCCCCCAGCCATGAGCCGGCGCCAGGTGTCGCTCTCGGCGCCGGTCGCCTTCCACCCGTCCACCAGGTTGCGCAGCGGATTGGTGGACAGGTTGTTGTCGATCGCCATGGCCTGGATCGTGTCGCGCAGCAAGTTGCGCACGCGGAAGGTCGGGCTGATGGTCACCCCCACCGTCAGCGCGTGCTTGAACTTGCGCGCCGCCTTGGTGAATGGGTCATTGGAGCCAACGTAATGCAGCGACGTCAGCGCGTTCAGCACCATCGGATCGGACACCTGGTAGTGGCGTTCCTGGCCGGCGAACATGGCGCGCACACTGCCGCGCTCGGCCTGGCGCACCCGCGTGGCGACACCCAGCTTTTCCGCCTCCTGCAGCGCGCCCTGCGCGGCCAGGTTCTTCATGCTGGCGGACAGCAGATGCGACCAATTGGAAACTGTGTTGGCGACCAGGTCGCCCAGCTTGTCCGTGCCGCCCTTGAGGCGCTTGTATGCGTGCTGGCCCACCAGGCCGCCGATCTGGCCGGGCCCCATGGTACCGGTGGCGTCATCCTCCATCACTCGGTAGAACGGCACATAGAACTCGCTCTCCCACAGCTTGCGCGAGCTGGGATCGACCAGGTCCGCCTCCTGCGCCACGTCGAGGACGGAACGCTGCAGCTCGTTGAACTGGCCCAGGGCTTCCCGGTAGACGGTGGCGCGGTCGCGGCCGTCTGCCATCTTGCCCTGTTCCAGACGCTTGCCGGCCTCGATATCCTCGGGCGAGAAAAGCCGCTCGCGCGACGCGGGCTCGGCCTTGGCGCCGGGCCACTTCGCCGCCTCGGCGCGCGCCGCGGCCTCGCTGGAGAAGCGCTCGGTCACGCCATTGTCGAACCGCACCTGCCATTCGGCGGCCAGGCGCTCCGCGCGGTTGGCGGCGATCCAGGCCATGAAATGATCGTGCTCGCCATTCAAGTCGGCCAGGATCTCGGCCAGCCCCTTGCCGCCGGCGGTGTCCAGCGCGCCATCCTGCAGCTTGACCGCGCCATGGCGCACCAGATACTCGGCGGCACCATCGGCGCCCTTGGACAGCCGCGCCTGCATGTAGGCAGTGGCGCTGATCCCTTTGAGCGGCGCGAACTGATCGAAGATGCCTTGCACCAGCTTGGCCTGCCAGCGATCGGACGCCTTGGCCAGGCGCGCCTTGATGGGCTCCTGTTCCGCCCAGGCACCGATTTTCCCCAGGAACTTGTTGCGCTGGCGCCGCTCAATGTCCGACAGCGTCTCGCCAGGGCGCTCGACCTTGGCGCCGCGCTTGGGCTCGCGGGCCGCGCCCGGCTGCGCCGGCGGCGCGCCGGCAGTCGCCGCAGCTGCGCGGGATTCCACAGGGCCAGAAGAACGAAGCCCCGCGGCGGGCGGGGCTTCTTCCTGGCGACGGCGGGACTCCATGGCCCCGGGGTCGAACACCCAGCCGGCGCGCCCCTCCCTGTTGACGATCGCCGCGATATCTTCTACCGTAAAGGTTCGCCCTGACGGCGTCCGGTCTGCGCCCGCTTTGGAAGCGGGAATGCTTACGGCGGACGTGTTGTCGGGGCGCTTTGCTTCCACCACGTCGGACAGGTCGTGATCGTAGAACAGGTGGCCGTTGGCGCTTTCTTTCACGACCAGGCGCGCCAGGTAGTCCTGGCCTGCGATTTCGACCGGGGCATAGAGCGTATGCACCTGGCTGGTGAACGGGTCGCGCTGCTTGTTGCGGTTGGCCTCAGAATGGCCCAGGATGCCCTGCTCGATCAGGCCAGGAAGTGCCGCCATGGACTGGATCTTGCTGATGCGGGCGCTGCGCGACAGCGACTCCTTGATGCCGCGCTGGCTGACCTGCACCTTCCAACCGGTCGCCCGGTTCACGAAATCCTTCCCCTTCAAATTGTCCGTCGCCCAGGCCCGCGCCGCGTCGCGCAGCTCCTTGGCATCCTGATTGGGCGCGCCCAGCTCCTGTCCTGTCAGCACGGTCACGCCGGCCCCGCCCGCATCGCTCCCGCGGCTTGCCGCCATCGAAGCCGCCGCCTCCTGCATGCCGGCGCTCACGCGCGCCGCCGGCGCACGCTGCAGGAACCGGCCGGCGTCGACGACCATCTTGCGGATGTTGGCGTTGTTCAGCTGCAGATTCAAGCCCAGCCGCCGCAGCGCGGCGCGGATCATGCCGTAGAAACGTTCCAGGAACACCGGGCGCTTGCCCTGCTCCGCCATGCGCGCCAGGACTTCCCGCGCGCGGTTGGCGGCCGAGTAGTCCGGATAGCGTGCCGTCACCGCCTCGAAGGTGGCATAGTGCGCATGGTCCGGGCCCGCGTCACGCGGGATGTGCGCGCCATCCGGCGCGCGAGCCAGGCGGCGCACGTCGGCCAGCACGTCACGGAAGCGGTCGCCCAGCAGCGCCTCGACCCCGAAGTGGCCGACAACCTCATGCGCCAGCACCTGCTGCAGGCGTTCCGCCGTGGGCAGGTTCTCCGCGACCAGGTAGATCCGGCCGCCGTCGCCAGCCGGATAGTACGCCCCCTCTGCCAGCGCCGACGGCTTCGCCCCCTCGGGGATCTGATCGACGCGCTCCACCACAGACACGCGCAGGGCGGCCGCGCCCGGCAGCTTGCCCATGAAGTCGGCCGCCTGGCGCCGCGCCTCGGCAGGGTCGACACCCTGCCCGCCGTCGCCCCGACTCTCGAGGCCAATCCGCCCGCCGTCACCGGGCACCTGCTCCACGGTCTGGAAAAAGCGATCGAACGCCGCCCGGATCTGCGGGATCTCGGCTGCGGTCGGGTACGGGTAGGCCAGCTCGTCGCCGAATGCCTTCTCCGGCACCACGTTGGCCAGGTAGTCGTTGGCGGCGCCCTGGTCGGCCAGCTTGGCAATGACGTAGCTCTCGAAGGCCCGCGCGGACAGTTCCCGGCCGGTGGACCAGTAGTCTTTCGCCTTGCGCTCGTCCAGCTTGCGCGACCGCTCCCGCATACCGATCAGGCCGATCGTCTGCTTGAGCGCGCCGAAGGCCTCGGCCATCGCCGGCCGGATCCCGGTGGTTGCGCTCCCTGACTCCGAGGCGTAGCCGGCCGACGTGCCGCCGCGACGGGAGAAATAATTGTCCAGGCCGTGCCACCATTCATGCGCCAGCGAACCGGCGCCGCGCTTCTTCGTCAAGTTGATGACCACCTGGCCGGGCTCGTAGTGGGCCATGGGCGCATCCTTGCCGCCGGCGCCGCGCGCGCCGAAGGCCAGGCCCAGCTCGCCGTTCAGCGACAGCGCGCGCGCCGGCACACCGATGACACCAGCCAGATCCATCAGGGCATCGTAGGCTTCGTTCAGATCCGCCTGGCGGCGGCCGCCCTCGACATAGTTGCCGAACTGCACTCCTCGAAAACCGAAGGCGTCGCTGAACTGCGCCGGCGTCACGTCACCGCCATCACGGTGGTCCACGCCCACCCGGGGCGCGTTCGTCTCGCGCCGATGCGCAGGAACGTCTTTCAACTCGTCCAGCCGCTGGGTCAGCTGCTCCTTGTTGTCGGCCAGATAGGCGCGAGCGGCCTTGACGTCGTCGAAGTGCTGCAAGTCGATGTAGGTCCGGCCCACCTTCTTGCCGATGTAGAAGCCTGGCATGCGCGGACGCGAGTAGATATCGAAGCGCACCTCGCGCGCCGGCGCGGGCTCGCCCGCCAGCTCATCCATCGCGCGCTTGAAGTCGGCGATCGCCGCCGCGGCGCTGTCGCCCTTGGCGGTGATCTCCGGCCAGTTGCCCATGCCGGTGGACGCCTTGCGCTCTACCGTCCAGATCCGGCGCGGCGAGTCGAACCTCTCGCCGGCGAACACGCTGTAGTCGGCCGACCGCAGGGAAACGCCACGCAGGGACCTGTCATGGCCCACGGCCTCGTACAGCTGGGCCCGCCCGTAGACGTCGCGCAGATCCTGCGACTTGTCCAGGATGGCGCGCACGTCGGCGCCCTTGATCCCGCCCCCCCAGCAGCTCGCCGGAGAATTCTCGCAGCCGTTGCACCTGGTCGGCCCAGCCCTTGAGCTTCCACCCCTTGCGCGGCTTGCTGGGCACCTCGTCGCGGCTGGCGTGCACCAGCGCCACCAGGAACGGATCGGCGCCGTCCTCGAGGAGCTTCGCGTAGTTCGGCTCCGGCCAGGTCTCGGCCAGCGCATGATCGCGGATCGGCAGCGCCTCGGCCTGGCGCATGCGCTCGGCGTACTGCTCGGCGTGGTGCTTGCGGGCGCCCTGCAACGTTTCGCCGAAATCTTCGATGCGGCCACCGGGGCGGGCAGTCGGCGCATCGCCGGCTGCGGGCGCGCCTTGCTCCTGCGCGGCGGTGGCGGGCACCGCGGCCGCCGGCACCAGTTCCTGCTGACCCCGCGCTGCCGCCTGGTCGGCGGCCCGGTCGCTGCCGGTCAGGGCGAAGTCGTCGCGCGCGGCATCGGCCGTAGCGCGCCGGTCGGCCTCGCGGGCCTCAATGGTGGCTTGTTGCTGCTGGGCGGCCTGCTCGTTGGCCGCCGCCCGTAGCCCGTCAGGCGTCGGGCTTTCGAGGGTCAGTCCTTGCGGGCTGCCTTGGCTATCACTACCTGCGCCTGCTCCATTGCCTCCCGCTCCTGACTGTTGCGCAGGGCGTTGAGAATTGCCATCGTCCCGTCGACCAAGCGCTGCTGCTTGGGACTTAACTGCGGTTTCGAAGACGCCGGGGTCTCCGTCGGCCTGGATTGAGGCTCGCTCGATGATGGCTTCTTGGGTAGGGACATCGGTAATTCCTTGCTCGCTCAGGTAGACCGCGGCATCGAACTGCGCCGCCAGCTCCTGCATGGTCGTGTCGGCCGGCATGGCGTCGATCGCGCCAAAAAGATCCTCGGCCAGCTTGTTTTTATCCTTGGCATCGCTGAACCGCTCGGCCTGCTGTTCAGCATACGCGCGGCGGGCGGCCTCGTCCATCTGCTCGAGCGAATAGACGGCCTCACCTTCCATCGCCTCGCGCACGCGATCCATCGCGGTGCCCGCCAGGTCGACGGTGTCGCCATCCATCGGCAGGTAACCCGATTGCTGCATCGCCTCCACCAGGCGATCGGCGTCCATCCCACCCTGCCGGAACAGGC
The DNA here is from genome assembly GCF_001298995.1 of Achromobacter sp. 2789STDY5608615. Lineage (NCBI taxonomy): Bacteria > Pseudomonadati > Pseudomonadota > Betaproteobacteria > Burkholderiales > Alcaligenaceae > Achromobacter > Achromobacter sp. 2789STDY5608615. Next base: position 263,704 of record NZ_CYTY01000001.1, on the reverse strand, counting down.
CCGGCACCCGGCGATTCGCCAGGTGGGCGCGATCGCCGTAGATATCGGCGGCCAACTCGGGACGGATGCCGCCGGCCTGGCGCACCATCTGCAGGAAGTCGCGCCGCGCGCCACGGGCGAAGTCGGCCGCGGACGGTGCCGGCGCCTCGCGCGGGGGCTCGCCGGTGCGCGGGCGCGCCACAAAGCCACCCTCCGCCGGTTCGACGTCAGCATTTCCGTGCAGCGTGGCGGCGCGCTGGGCCGCGCCACGGGTCAGGAAGGGCCGGCCACCCTTGGCGGTAATGTCGGGCTCGGCCACCAGCGTACCCAGACCGGAATCGGCGGCCGGCCGCGTCGTATCGCCTTCGTCGATCCAGCGCTTGAAGGTGGGCACGTCCATCTGGGTGACCTTGCCCATACCACGCCAGTCCGGCGTGTAGCTGTCGCGGTAGGCGCGCTCGGCGTCCTCGCGGGTGTCGTAGCCCAGCATCACCTTGGACTCGTCGAACCGACCACCGGCAGGATCAACCTGGTCGATGACGAACACCGGCCCCGAGAAATCGGGCGTGGTGCCGGGCCGAACGAACACATCGACCTGGTCCCCATCGGCGCCTTTCGTGCGGCGGATGTATCCGTAGTGCCCGGCCATCTTGTTGGCCCAGGCGCTGCCGTCGGGGGACGTGCCGCGGCGCTCCGATCCCTCGGGGTTCTCGATCGAGATATCGAGCCCTGCGATGCGCGTGTGTCCGACCTTGTAATTGCCGGCCTCTTTCTGGGCGTCGGTCGGCTCCGGCCTGTCGTTCGCTGGGGACGTGGCAGCCTCGTGAGCGGCGGCATCGGTTGCGGCACCGGGGTGGCGCTCACCGGCGGCGATCACGTCCGGCGTCATGCCCATAGCGGCCTGGCGCGCCAGCTCGGCGTCACGCTGGCCGGCGGTGGCCGCCACGCCCTCGCCGTCGACCTGGTACACCGGCGCCGGCAGCGCCCGGCGCGCTGGCGCCCCTGCCAGTGCGGCGCCCACCCCTTCCTCTACCTGAGCCGCCGTGTACGGCTGCATGCCGTTCTCGTGACGGATGATCGCGGCCGTCAGCTGGGTCAACGTCTGGGGGTCGCTCAGGTCCAGCTGCTGGTTGGGATCCACGCCGATGGCGCGCGCCACCTCGCGCACATACTCGCCCGTCTGGTTCTCGGACGGCGGTGCCCAGCGATTCAGGATGCCCTGCACAGTGTCCAGGCCGTGCTGGCGCTGATAGGTGAGCAAGTTGACCGCCGTGGCGCGGATGCCAGCCTCGGGCGAGTCGAACGTGGCAAAACGCGGATCGTTACCCTCAATTTCGCCGGCGAACCCGACGCCCTTCTGGATGTTGCCCGGGTTGTTGTTGCGGATCCCGCGCGGCGCATTGGCCGGCATGCGCCACGACTCACGGGCGACGAAGCCCTCGCCAGCGGCGTACCCGTCCGGCGCCGGCAATGCCTCGCGCTGGATGGGGCCGTCCAAGACGGGCAAGGCTTCCGGCCCCTCGAGCGCCGCCGGGCCGTCCATTGCCTGGCGCAGCGAGTTGCCCGCCATGGGCTCCGCGTACAGTTCGCCCAGCCGCACGAAACGCCCGCGGCCGTCGGCAGTTCGGATCCGGGCCAGCTGCTCGCCACCGGGGCGCGCCGTCGCGGCGTTGCTCTCCACGCCCAGGAACTCGACGGGCAGCTCGCGGCCGTTCTGCCGCAGGTAGACCTGCTGGCGCGGCGCAAAGCCCGAGGCCTGGCCATCAGCACTCACCGCGTCCGCGGTGGCCGGCGCGCCCTCGGCGCTGCTGGCGCCCTCGACAGCCGCCGGCGCGGCGCCAGCGACCTGCGGGTCCGCCGCGGCGGCAGGCCGCACGATGAAGCCGTTTTCGTAGCGCAGCACCTGCGCCCCCCTCTCCCAGCTCCTCGGCGCGCTGGCGCGCGGCGCTGGCCGTCACATAGGGCTTGCCGCTGGCGTGCAGCACGTCGCCCGCCTCGAGGCTCGACGCCGTCGGCATGCTGCGATGACGCACGCCTTCGGTCGCGCCGTGCACCGCGCCCGGCCCCATGCCGGCAACGAAGCCCAGCGCCGCGTTGCCGAACGACCCCGCGAGCGGATCGAGCTGCATACCCGCGCCTGCGTTGATCCCCTTCTGGGTGGCATACCCTTCGCCCACTTCCTGGATGGCCTCCTCGGTGCCCGCCAAGGCCGCCTTGCCCAACGTCTGCGCCACGACGCCGCGGTCGCCCAGCACGCGGCCGGCCGGCGACAGGATCCGGCCGGTAGCCGCGCCGCCAACAGCGGACACAGGCAGCGTGCGCACGAAGGCGGCATTTTCGGCGTCGGCGCGCACCCGCGCCCGTGCCTCCTGCGGAGCGACACCCTGCGCGATGAGATCCCGATACGCAGACGACGCCGCGGCCAGCTGCTGATCGTCCAACCCGTCGATGGTTTCGCGCGCCTGCTCGATCGCGTTGCCGCCGCCCATGGCCCCGCCGGCAGCCGCGCCCGCGGCCATGCGTGCACCGATCCCAGCAGGGCCTGCGGCCATCGACGCGAGCACCGGCAGCGCACTCGAGCCGCCGGCATTCAGCGCCTGCAGCGCCAGGCCCGACGCGGACGGGTCGCGCCCCAGCGTCCAGGTGTCCGGCTTGTCCAGATCGCCAGCCGGCTGCGAATCCGCCTCACGCCGCTTCGCCTCGGCCGTCCGAGAATCCAGCACGCGCTCACCCAGCCGGTGGGTAGCATCGGCTGCGCCCTCCAGGGGGTTCGTGGGGACTTCCAGGCCGGCATCGAAGGCCTGATTCACCGCCGTCACGCCGACACGGCCCAGGCCTTCGGCGACCTTCCCCACACCGCGCACGGCGCTGCCGGCGCCCTTGATCGCGCCGCCCGCGAGCGTCTTCGGGAAGTCGACGAACTCAATGCCGCCGCCATCCTGCTGCGGTCGCGTGTAATCGGCGACGCGGAAAGTGAACGGCAAGGGCTTGCCGGCGGCGCCCGCCGGCGCGCCGGCGTCCGAAAACTGGACATCCAGGTCGGCGCGGACCTGATCGCGACGCGCCGCCACGTTGTCTTTGAACTCGATCCCGTCAGCGGGATTTTCAAAGTTTTCCATCTGTTCCCTCTATTCAGCGGTGGTGCGGCCCATTGCGGCGCGCGTGATTTCGGATCCTTCGGTAGCCCGGGCCCAGCGCTCGGCAGCTGCGCGCTCGGCCACGCGGGCCAGCTCGACATCGCGCTCCGCCTGCTGCAACTGGGCGGCATGCCTGGCGCGCGCGTCCTGGCCAGCCTTCAAGCCGGGAGGCTTCGTGCGCAGCTGACGGACAAGCGCCTCGGCCTGGCGCAGGTCAGCGCGGGCCGCATCGAGTTGAGCGCCCTCGGCGCTGTCAGGTGGCGTCGTCGCGGCAGTGGACGGCGCGGCCGACGCGCGCGCGGGCGTCGCCGGCGTCGGGCTGCCAGCCGGTCCCTGCACAGGCCGGGTCGGGGTCGCGGGCGCGGATGGCGCCGCTTGGCCGCCGCCGGGTGCGGGGCTCTCTTGCAGCCGCGCGCGGATCTTGTCCTGCACGTCCTTGGGAACGACCGACACGGGCAGGCGAACCAGTCGCCCCTCGTGTTCAACGCCAAAGCCGAACTGGCGATCGCCCAGCTGAATGGGCATGATCTCGGCGGTGCCGGCCTGCACCTGCTGGGCCAGGGCCGCCAGGTTCCCCGCGGTCAGAACCTCGCCGGCGGGCGTGCCAGCGTTCAGCCGGTTGATGTTCTCGCCAGTGGCAATGATTCCGCCAACGCGCTTTCGCTCGTCCTCGCCCAGCCCCTCCATGCTGTCGACCTTGAACAGGCGCATGACGTGGTTGGCGAAATCCTTGTCGGACGTGGTCATCTTGGGCTTGCCAGCCTCGGTGCCCTGGGCGCCAACGTGCATGCCCCCCTTCCCGTCGGGCAGGTACAACGTCTGGTCCTTGCCCAGGACGCGCGGTTTGCGCAGTTCCTCGTCGCTTCGCAATTGGCTCGCCAGCACCTGCTCGCGGCGCTTCTGTTCGGCATCGAAAAGCAGCTTGGCCTGCTGGGCCACCATGGCCTGCTGCGCCTTCGGATCGCTGATGCTGCGCACGAACGTCTGCAGCATGCTTTCGCTGATAGGCTGCTGCACCGGCTTGCCCGTCGCCGTGTCCACCCCCACGAAGTCATACAGCGGCGCGCCGCCGGCCTGCTCCGCGCGCCGGTTGATCGCCTTCACCTCGATGCCACCAGGCATGAAGCGGTTCACGAAGGGCACGAACGAATTGGCATCTCCCGTCAGCTGGTACCGGCCCTGCGCGGCGGCGAAGGCCTGCTCGCGGTGCTGGCCCACGAAGCGCTCCCGGTCAGCCAGCATCTGCATTGCACGTCCGGGCTCCCCCAGCTCCAAGGCCTTGCGGTAGGCCCGCGTCAGTCCGTCGGCGATCTGGCCGAATTCCCCGCCACCGAGGAAATCAGCGGATTCCGGGCTTTTTTTTCCGCCGCAGGCTGTGCCACACGCCCTCCGGCGCCAGGCCGCACTGCAGCCCAGGCTTGACTGTTTCCGGCCACATCAGCCAGGCCGAGCTGCTGGGCACCAATCGGCGATTCTGTAACGGGGTAACTCGTCGCTACGGGTTGCAGTCCAGAAGCATCGCCCAGCGCGGGTCCGGTGGACACGGCATCACCCGCTTGAACAGGCTGCGAGGCCATCGCGCCCGCGCCCTGCGGCAAAGAGGTATCCCGTCCGGCCATCGCGTCCGCCAGTTGCTTGTCGATGCGCTGCTTCTTCTCGTACTCCGCCCGCGCTCGTTGGCGGTCCTGCTGTTGCTCATAGGATTGGGCAATCGCCATCCCGTTGCGCAGCCCGTCGGCCAGGCCGCCCGCAAAGCTTCCGTTCATCGCCATCAGATCCTCTCCAGTCCAACCAGGCCCGCCGACAGATCGCCGGCCAATGCCGGCGGCAATACGCCGGCTCCCTCTTCATCATGTGTCTCTGCGGCATTTCCATCCGCGACGTCTGCCAGGCCGACAGCCGCCCGCCCCCGCTCCAACCGCTTGACCTTCTTCGCCAAGGCTCGTATCGCCGCGTGGTGCTGGCCGCTGACGCTGACCATATCGAGCCCGACGCCTCCGGGTGCAACGTCGTCACCGAACTGAGCCTGCATATCCTCGGCGTAGGGGCCGATGTGACGCCCTCCGTCTTCTACCCCTTGGCGGTATTTCCAGCTTTCAACCGGCACCTTGGTCAGCCCGCTCAAGGCCTCCTCGTCATCGACTGGTTCACCTTCTTCTTTGAGGGCTTTCGAGGACGAGAACATCATTGCGCCAGCCATCAGCCCCGTGCCCAGCAGCGAGCCAAGGCCAGCCTGGCCAGCCTGGCTCGCCTGCTGCTGCATGTTCATCTGGGCCAGACCCATCTGGCCGGCAGCGCCGTAGGCTCCGCTGGCCGCCCCCAGCAGTCCCTGCCCGGTGCCGGCGGCGTTGCCTTGGGCCGACTGCGCGCCCATGACGCCGGTGGCCGAGTTCCCCGCCTGCAGCGCCGCCTGCGACGCCGCAATGCCAGTACCGGTCTGGTTCCGGCCGAACTTCGCCGCGTTCTCGCGCAGGCTCATGCCCAGCAGCTTGGTGTCGTTGCGCTCCTTATTGATGGCGCCGGCCGTCGCCAGGGCCCGGGTGTTGGCCTGGTCGGTCATCGCGTCGCTGCCCAGGCTGCTGGTGGGCGACACCCCCATGCGCGCCATCTCGCGCGACGTCTGCGCTTGCGTGTTGTCGAACTGCCGGCCGACCGTGGCCGCGGCCAGACCTTCGCGCCGCGCGACCTCCTCCGGGCTGTCGTAGCTCATGGCCTCCTCGGCCATCTTGTTCTCGATCGGCTGGAACACGCTCTTGTACTGGTTCCACTGATCGTCACCGCGCTGCGAGTTCTTCGTCGCCTCGCCCAGGGCGTTGTTCATCAGCCCCTGGTAGATCGGTGCGAACTGCTCGGTCAGCTGGCGGTTCCACTCGAAATTTCGCTCGGCGAGATCCTGGGCGCGCATGCCGATCTGGGCATTGGCTTCCTGGGCCCGGCCGACGGCCGGATCCTGTTTCACTTCCGTGGACATGCAGCCCATTTCAGTCACCTCGTGCGGCCTTCTCGGCCTCCAGGTTGGTCAAGTACTCGGCGTAGGGTTCAGCCAGCCCGCGCAGCTCCACGCCCACCGCGCGCGCCCAGTCCATGCCGCCCACCAGCAGCGCGCAGTGAGTCACCAGGTCGACGTAGGAGGCGCGCAGGACATAGGCCGTCCGCTTGCCCGCCACGCCGCCAGCGCGCTCCAGGTCGGTGGCGATGTTCCAATTGGTCGCGGCATTCGCCAGCACCGCATTCAGGCTGGCGAAATTCGCCTGGTAGAACGCATTGCGCGGCAGCAGCACCAGCGCCTGGAACATGGCCCGGTTGATGTCGGCGTCGCCGATGACCTTGTCCCGGTCGATCAGGTCGTCCCAGAAATGCGCCACGTCGAACGCCGTGCGCAGGAAGTCGACGGCGCCGGCGTTGTTGCGCATCCAGCGCATGGCCGTGCCTTGGTCAAAAAAAGGCGCGCTCATCGGCGCGCCTTCGAAGTCCGGGGAGCCGCGGCCGCCCGCCGCGGACGCGCCGCCGGCGGCTTGGCGGGAGCGGCGTCGCGGGCATAACGGGGGTCGATGTTGCCGGCGCTGTCGGGCCCAGCCGCGGCGGCGGACGGCGGCGCCATGGCGGCCGCTGCCGACAGGCCGGCCGCTCGCGCCTCCTCCACCGAGCGCTGCGCCACCTGCAGCACGGTCATGACCAGGCCCATGGCCAGCTCCGCGGTGAGGCGGTTCCCCACGTTGGAGAAGATCGCGTTTTCAATTTCCTTTTGCATGTCGTCCTTGCCGGCAAGGGTTAGAGGATTCCAGCCACGTCGATGATCGACACCTGCGGGCTGGGGGCATATGAAATAAAGGTGTTGGTGCGGGTCGGGCTCCAGCCCAGAAACCGGGTGCCATAGGCAGGGAACCCAGCCCAGAAGCCGTTCGCAGTGGCCTGCAGTGCCTCAGGCATCAGATAGGTCTCCCACCCGCCGACGGCAGTCAGCGAGTTGTAGCCCTGGCGCACGAAGGCCTGGTTGTAGGCGTATTTGCCAGACACCAGGCCGCTATAGGTCCAGCCGTCCTGGAACGCCGTGCGGTATGCCGTGTAGTAGTCCGGGACGATCACGCTGCCGATGACGTTCAGCGGCCGCTGCGCTGCGGTGAATATCTGCACCCCGGACTCGTTGAAGGCGTCCAGGTAGCTCGACTCCGCGGGCCGGTCGAACACGTAATACTCGGCGGGCCGGTTGAAGGCGAAATCCAGAACGCTGCCCGAGTGATTCGCCCACGTCAGAAAGCACGGCTCGCCCAGCGGTCGAAAGAAAAGCACCGGGTTGATAGCCGCGACCGTCGCCGAGTTGCTGGCCACCCCCGCGTGGCGCAGGAACATGTTGATCGACGCGCTGTCCACGATCAGCTCGCTGGCGCCTGACAGCAGTTGAAAGCCGGCCGGCATCAGCGCACCCCGTAGATGATCGTGGCCGTAGCCCGGTCACCGGGCATGCCATCCAGGAACTGCCAGCTGATGGTGGTGCTGCCGCTGAACCACACGAAGGGCGCGTTCATGCCGGCCGGGCTTCCCTGCGGCAGCGTCGCCAGCCAGCGCTCCCCACCCTCGGCCAGGCGCGCGTCACTGTGCGAGCCATTGGACGATCCGGTGGAAACCTGCCCATACTGACGGCCGATCTTGCTCAGGTAGGAGGTCAGAACAGCACCATTTCCCGCGTAGGTCTCGATCCCGATGGGCATTACCAGATCCCCAGGCGCACGCGCAGCACGTTGTTGGCGTCGAACACCATCAGCAAGTTGTCGCGGATCTCCAGGCGCGCGCCGCTCACCGCGGTGCGCAGCAGGCCGATCGTGGCGGTGATTGCCGACAGCGCCGTCACGTTGAGCTTGTCGGCCGTGATCGAGCCGCCGGCGATCCGGGCAGCGTTCAGCACGCCGGCCGTGATCTTGTCGGCGCTCAGGTTGGCGATCTTCGCGTTGGTGATCGCCGCGTCCTCGATGTTCGCCGTCTTGACGTAGGCGGTCGTGATGACGGCCAGGCGCGCGGACAGCGACGCGACCGTCAGCCGGTCCGCGTTCAGGCTGTCCACCGCGATGCGATCGCCGCTCATCTCCCCGAACGTGACCTTCGCCGCCGACAGGTTGGCGATCTTGGCGTCCGTGATCGAGGCGTTGCCCAGCTTCGCGTTGGAGATGGAGCCGTTGGCGACGTACAGGTCACGGATGTAGATGCCGGCCGGCACCGGCACGCCATTGATTTCCGTCGGCTCGGGGATCTCGAACAGCAGCGCCTTGGGGTCGCCGGCGGCGGACAGCACGTCGATCAGGTAGGCCGGGTCCAGGGAGACAGCGCCGGTCGTGCCACCGATACCATTGAACGGCCCGACCTTCCCGCCCACAGAGACGAAGCGCACCCAGTAGAAATAGGTCGTGGCGGTGGCGCCGCCCACGGGATCCGCGTACACCCAGCCGGTGGTCTGGCCGACGCTCTGCGCCTGTGCCTGGTTGTCGGTCGTACCACGGAAGATCTCCGCGTAGCCGAAGTACGCGAAGTTGGGCTTGTCCCACTCCAGCACCACGGTGCCCAGGCCCGGCGTCGCCTTGAAGCCGGTAGGCGCGGGCGGGATGCCGTCGATGACGGGCGGCGTGCTGGGTTGGAAGGTGCCCCCGGGGTTCTTTATCAGGATCGGCTTGCCGTCGGCGCCGCGCATCGTGACGATGCCGCTTTCGACCAGGTCGCCCCAGGTCACGGCGCGGTCGACCGGCTGTCCGCCCTGCCCGAAGCGGGTCGCCAGCGTCAGCCGCATCTGCTCGAGCGCGCGTGTCGCGGCCGGGTTGTCCGGCAGCCGGGCGGACTCGATCACCGGCAGGTCCGCGTAGCGCAGGCCGGATCGTGCAGAGGTCGCCATCGTCAGACCGCCGTGACGTTGCCCAAGGTAGAGGCAACAGTCACCTCGGAGATGGCGGCGCTCCCCTCCACCGTGAACTCGTAGCTGCGCGCGCGGTAGTTGCCGCGCAGCCGGAACGGCCGGCCGTTTGCCACCTGGTGCTGCAGCTCCACCTCGATCGGGCCGCCGGCCGCCTCGATCGTGGCCCGAAGCCGGAACGTAACCGGGTAGGCCGCGGCCACAACCTGGGCGGCGCCGATGTTCTGCGCGCGCTCGAGGATAAACCTCTTGCTCACCCGGCGCATTGCCAGCGGCACGTCGCCGCCGTCCCACTTGTGCACGTTGCCATCGGGCAGCGCCAGGAAAAGCTCGTCCCGGCGGCCGTCCGAATAGGAGGCCGTCGCATACACGTCCGTCCGGGTCAGCGACATGGCGCCGCGCGTCAGGTCCAAGATCAACCCGCCGCGCGCGGCGCCCGTGTCGAACCAGCAGAAGTACCGGTTGTCGTGCACGTTGCCGTGCATCGACGCCGGCCGGTAGGCCTGCCACTGCGCCCGGGTCAGCAGGTCCTCGGTCACCACGCCCACGCTGCCCGCCTGGTCGACCATGACCAGGCCATCGGGAGAGGCATAGACCACGCCGCCCTTGAACGCCCTGATGGTGCGCTTCGCAACACACGGCTGGTTGCCGTCCAGGCGCACCGGTGTCAGGGTGACCGGATCCGCCTGAGTCGCCAGATAGGTGTCGCCCTTGGTGCATACGACCGTGGCCTGGCCCATGATGGCGCCGCCCACGATCTCGTCCGCGACCGGCGAGTAGTACGGCCAGCCGAAGGGCTTGAACACCTCCGACCGGTACACCCGCTTGCCCGAAAACCCGATCATGAACCCGCCCGGGTGCTCCAACAGGCCAAACAGGTCCGCCGGCGGCGGCACCAGCGCGCGCTCGGGCAAGGCCTCACCCAGCAGCGTGAAATCCACCTTGTCGGAGAACGTGACCGCGCCGGCGGGCACCTCTTTCCAGAAGCGCAGGACGGCAGTGCCGGTGGCATCCGTGGTCGACAGGTACAGCCGCTTGAGCGTGATGTTGTACTCGCCGGCCGGCGGCCCCTCCATGTTGATGACGTTCAGCGTGTCATCGGTGGCCGCGTTGAACGGATCGCTCACCTGGTTGGGCGGCCCCTCCTCGCCCCAGGCAGACACGAAGGTGTAGGCCAGCAGGCACGACTGCCTCTCCAGGCCCGAGGGTGGATCGGGCTGCAGGGCGACCGTCACCGTCGCCCGCGAAGTCGGCGCGGGGATTCCCAGCCGGTACCAGGCGGACGGCATATCCTCGTTCGTCGTGGCCATCGTCGAATCCGTCACCCGCGGCGGCTGCCCGGCCTCCGTGAAGTATGTGCGCTCCTGGGCATCGTCGGGGATGGCGCCGCGCGCCACGTCGGTGTCGTTCAGCCAGTGGAACCAGTAGCGGGCATCGTCGTCGATCGAGCGGCCGAAGCGGTAGATCGCCAGCTTGGTGCCCACCTTGGCCAGGTCGGCCACCTTGGCCGGCGTCTTGTAGGGCACCAGCGAGCCACGCTGCAGGGTCGCATTCAGCACGTCCTGGCTGGCGCCAGCAGGCAGCAGACGCGGTTCGATCCGGGGCAGCATGCCCGTGAACGCCTTTTCCGCTTCCCGCATGCCTACCTCGCGCGCGCCGGCTTGGCGATGTTGGCGACGTTGCCCCGGGCCCGGAACACGAGGAAGGCCAGCAGCAGCGCCAGGCCCAACTGCCAATGGGTGACGCTGCCCTGCCGCGCCAGCACGTCGAGCGCCTGGCCGCCGGTCAGCACCACCATCAGATAGGCCACCACGGACATGCCCAGCCGGTACCGGGCGCCGCGGCGCTGGTAGCAGGCCAGGCGCAGCGCGGTGGCGAAATTGGCGAGCACAAAAAGAAAGGCCACCAGGTGGTGGCCCATGACGGCGTTGCCGATATCCGAAGGGTGCATGTCAGCCTCCCCGCTTCCAGAACGAAAAATCCGCGGCCTCGATCTTCTTGATCGCGGTGATAGCGAAGGTCACCGCCACCGCGGCGGCGCCGAAGCCGGTAACGACGGTTTCCTGTACGCCGATCAGGCGGCCCAGCTCCGGCGCCGCGAAGTAGCCGATCAGCCAGGACACCAAGCCATAGACCAGACGCTTGGCGACGCCCAGCTCGTTGCTGTGGACGATGAACAGGGCCGCGCCGGCGAATGCGCCAATCAGCGCGCCGCCATCCACCCCGGGCAGCATCGCGCCGAAAAGCAATGCGGACGCCGTGGGCAATGCCGCGCTGATCGCGCTGGTAGGTTCAGCCATTATTTCTCCTGTGTGTGTCTACCAGCTAGGCCTTGATGGCCGCGGCGAGGCGGAAAAGGTCCAGCCGCTGGTCCCGCGTCAGCCCCAGCACGTCCGCGGCCGCGTGAAGCATGGCGCTGCCCCATTCGAACGCCTGCAACTCGTCCCAGGCGCGCCGGTAATAGGCCGGCGTGGCCGGATCGTTCAGCAGCTCCTCGAAGGCGTCGAACAGCGTCCAATCGGGCTGCCCTTCCTTGGGGAACAGGGTCAAGCGCATAGCCTCGCGGCCCTGGTAGCGCGAGACTGCCGCGGGGTCCACCGGAGGCGGTGCGGGCATCTCATCCAACGAGGCCGGCGCCAACGTAGTCGGCACGTCCATCAATCCGAACGGCGAGCGGAACACGTAGTAGCCGGGTGAATTATCCGCGAAAACGTCGTCTTCGAATTGGTAGAACTTACCAGTCTCGGTGTCTTTGAAGGTCTGCATCTATCGGTACTCCTGCCACTGTGAGAGCGCAACCCCAGAGGCATTAACAACATAGGGAATCCCTGGAGGGATGACGGCCGACACCGCCAGCGCTATGCCGGTGGATGCCCAAATGGACCTGGTCACAAACAGGCCGCCAATGGTGATGCCGATATTGCCGCCCGCGCTGGTATTGGTGTCTCCGGCCACATAAACCACGATTGGGCGGCCGGTGGAGTTGGTATAGGTGACGCCGATTGCCCGGTTAGGGGCGACGTTCTGCATCGTCTGCCCCACGCCAAACACTTGGGCGCGCAGGGTTTGAAAGGCCGAATTCAGGGCCGCATAGTCGCTGGCCAACTGTGCGGCGTCGGCACTGCCAGGGTTGGTGACGGCGCCGAACGCCTGGATGGTCCAGACTCCGGAAACGTTCGACGGGCGCGTTTCGGCGGCGGTTCGGGCCCCCAGAGAAGAATCGAAGGCCAAGCGGGAGCCGGTCCCCGTCACGTATCCCAAGCTGAATGGAACGTCAATGCCCCTTGTGAGAACACCGGAACGGGTGGGGTTAACAAAACCCGTGTCGGCGCTGCTGCCAAACTCGCCAACCATTCGCTGCATGGCGTCGCGCTGAATGAGGCCGTTGGATCCCGAGGATTGGGAGCCGTCACCGCGCAGGAATAGAGCTCCGAGTGAGCCGGATGCCTGGCCATTCAGGTCGGGCATGCGAATGGTGGTACTGCCGTCTCCAAGGGTGTATGCCCCACGCTTGAGAGGGTCAGCAATCCAATCGGCCTCCGCCACCACCGGCACCTTCCCACCCGTGACCATGGCGGCCAGGTCGGGGAAGGTGGCGCGGCTGACGGTCTGCCCATCGGCGGGGATGCTGCCGGCGGGGATGGACGTCCGCAGGGGCCACCATGCCACCGAGCCGACGGGTACCGTCGACTGCTGCACCCGATACGCCCCTGTGGCCGCGTCCCACTCGGCCATCCCCTGCCCCTTCACATAGATCGGGCCGCTGTCCACCCTGGGCAGCTCGGCAGCATCGAACGGCTGGACGGTCTTCCGCAGCAAACGCTGCTCCGATACCCAGCCGTCGTTCGCGCCATTGCGACGCTTGAGCCAGCCCGTTCCGGTGTCGGCCCAGCGCATATACGGCAGAACGTAGGCACTCGGCAGGCTGGCCGGGTCGACGGAGCCGGAGAAGTCCGAGGCGACATTGACGAAGTTGTCATCGACCTCGTTCCGGGTCAGCAGGCGCGCGAGGTTGCGGCGGAGGGTGAGCAGTCGCGGCATGGCTTACCCGCGCTGCTGCGCCAGCGTCCAGTTGATCGTAAACACGTCCTCGGGCTCCTTGTTCTTGACCCCGAACACCGAGCGATTCGTCATCGTGCCGGCCGTGGCAGCGTTGAACAGACCTGCCTCGGTCACAGGTCCGGACCCCACGCCCTCCCCGAAAGTCGCGGTGTACAGGCGCTGGGGGCCGGTGCCGGAGACGGTGACCGGCACGCGGCTGCCGGGGATCTCGGCCCCCAGGGTTTTGTCGGCACCCGCTGCCGGCGCCGTGCTGGTGCCCAGCGCCATGTGGGAAATCACCCCGACCGCTTCGCCGGCGGCGCGCGCGGCGAGGTAAGCCAGGCCGTCATCGGTGAACAGGTTCTTGATGACGAAGCGCTCCGTCTGCCCGGTGCGGCCGCGATAGGCGATGATCTCCAGGTCGCCGCGATTCATGGCGCCGGAGCTGTTCAGCATGCTGCTCATGGGGAAATTCCTTTCAGAAGGTAGTGGCATCGCCGACGTAGTCGTCGGCATAGTCCAGGGCGTAGTTCTCCAGCACCACCTGGCCGGAGTCATGGGACGCGGCGGCGTCCCTGCGCTCGCGGGCAACCGCCAGTGCCAGAACGTCGACCGCCACCGCGGCGTCGAATCGAACGGCTGTGACCTGCTGCCGCGTCCAGTCCAGCGCTGTGCCGGCCGATCGCTGCACGAAGGCCAGGACAAACAGATCACGCGCGCCGGCCGCGTCGAGCTGGCCAAACGCCACGCCGGCGGCAACCAGGTCTGTACCCGCAGCAGCATCGCGGCGCGCACCAACTGCGCCGACCGCATGCCAATCCACCGATGCGGCCAGGTCGTGGCGGTTGAGGATCCGCACCAGGCGGAAGAAGTCCACGGCCAGGCCGAGGTCAGCCAGGATGGGGTTCAGGCCCAACGGGTCCGCCACCGCATCCACGCGCGCCACCAGAGTGCCCGAGGCGTCGACCGTGGCGGCGACAATCTCGTACTCGAGATGAATGGGGCCGGCCACGCTAGAACTGCTCCCGCACCTGGAATTTCAGAATGGCGAACGCCGTCTGGATCCGGCCATCGGGGAAGGTCACCTCCACCTCGCCCTCGAATTCGCCCGCGGTGTCCAGGGCATCTACCGACCAATCCATGGCCAGGCGGCCACCGCGGCCCGCCACGTCATAGGGCGGCCGGCTGTCGACATCGCCCGTTTCCGGGTCGACGTAGCCGGCGATCGCGAAGCACGGCATCGTCGCCTTGACGGTGTCGCCGCCCACCTCGCGGAACAGTAGGCGCGACGTCGTGCCCGGGGCGGACAGGTCGAGCGGGCGCCGGGTGCGCTGGTCAGTCAGCGACAGCTGCAGCTGCGGCGCGGTGTCACCCTGCACCAGGCGAATCTTGTCTGTTGCCATGCGTTATTTCTGCTCGTTGGGGCTGGTCATCGCCTTGGCGGTGACGTCGCTGGTCAGGGTGGCCTGGCAGGCGGCCAGGTGCTGGGCAGCGCGCTGGTGGAAGGCCGGCACGGTGTCGGCCTCCTTGAGGAACGCGCGATAGAGGACGTAGTCCACCAGGGCGGGCGCGTAAGCGCCCTCCTCAGCCAGCTCCTTGTCGCCGTCGTCCTTGGTGACCGGCGCCGGCAGCTTCGCGTAGGACAGCTCGATCACCACACCGGCGCGCGCCGGGGGGTACACATCGAACTGGCCGGGGCTGCGCTCGTCATAGAGGAAGTGGCGAATCTCCTGGGCCTTGGACTGGCTGCGCCAGTTCGGCCGCACGCGGCCCAGTGCGCCGGCGTCTGCCACCGTGACGGCGCGCTGGCGCGCGGCGGACACGTTCCGCGGCACATCGAACAGCATGCGCGCGCCGCCCGGCAGGGTCTGGCGCGCGCCCTCGGCGCAGACGAAATCCTCGGAGACCTCGAACAGATCGGGGCGCAGGCGGTACGCCTCGAGGCGACCATCGCTCACCCACATGGGCAGCTCGTCCGCTTCCCAGTAGATCGCATCGGCGTCCTGCAGGATGGTCCGGGCCCGGCTGATGACTTCGGCAACTTTCATTTGAACTCGTCCCCACCCGTGCGCATCCGGCGCTTGGCGAACCCGCGCGCGCCGTCGTCGGCCAAGTCTGTGCAGGCCTGATCGAATTCCTGCAGGTAGCCAGCAGCACGGCCCGGATCCGCATAGCCCGCCTTGTGCTGATGCAGGCGCCCCAGCGCGCCGCTGGCGAGCTGCTCGGCGTAGCGGTTCAGCAGCACGTCGGGCAGCTCGCGCACGGCCCGGGTCGGCGCGTAGGCAACCTCGAGCCGCAGCGCCCGCGGCACCTTGACCGTCACGGCCGGCACCAGTTGCACGAAGCCCGGCAGTCGGCTGTAGAAGCGCCGCACTTCGGCGGTCGTCCCCACCTGACGCCAAGCCCAGCCGTCGGAGAACATCTCCTCGAGTTCGGCACGGGTGGCCGAATCAACCTTGCCCTCGGGCAGCCAGGCCGCCAGCACGTCGACGATCTGCGTATCAGCCTCAGGCGGATCCAGCTCGTACTCGGTTGCGCCGGGCACCAAGGTGACCGGATCAAGGAAGGCGCGCAGCACGCGGGTGCGGGTGCAGAATTCCACGGCAGCATCGACGATGGCGTCCTCGATCGCCGGCGCCGGCGCGCCCTCGATCAACGGCGCGACGAACCGCTCGAAGTCTGCGAGAGCGGCCATTACGTCGGTTCGCCCGCGGCGCGCGAGTTGGCCAGGCTGACGATCTGCTGGATCATCTCGTCCTTCTTGAGGGCCGCGTCGAGTTCATGGTTGAACTGGGCGCGGGCGAACGTCGCCAGGTCTTCCTTCTTCATGCCCTGCAGGTTGGGCATATTGAAGGGCGGCAGCTGGCTCTGCGCCGGCAGCTTGCCATCGCCGGCAACCTGTTGCGTCGTCACGACCAGGCCGACGGCGCCCGGGCTCTCCTCCGCCTCCTCCCACGCCTCGCACCAGACGTCCTTGTAGGGCGTCAGCTTGATGGCGATCAGCGGCGGCACGAAATGAATCTGCCCGTGCTCCCACACCAGACCGGTGCCGGCGACCGTGTCCTTCTTCTGATCCTTCGCCCCGATGTACTTGATCGGGATGAGATTGTCTTGGTCCATGAGACCCCCAAAAAAGGCGGGGCCAGGTGGAGAACCACCCGGCCCCAAACGCCGCACAAGGCGGCGGGACACCCCGAAAGAGGCTTAGGCGACGCCCACCATCTGGCCGTTGACCACGGCCGTCAGCTGCGGCGTGCCCGTGAAGGCGGCCCCGCTGATCGTGGCAACCAGCTTGACCGGCCGCTTGAACAGGATGGGATGGGCGGTCGAATCGACGTTGCCCGCGGCGGCGATGTCCGCGCCGGCCAGCCAGGCGTCCGGATCGGCGACCGGACCGTCGCTGGCGTCGTAGGGTTCGAAGCCCAGATCGGCCTTGACGCCGGCGCCCGCGGCGTCGGTGACCAAGCGCACGGCCGTGACGACGACGCCGGCCGGGATGACACCCAGGTAGACCTTGTCCGTGGCGCCGGCCGCGCCGCGGTAGCCGTAGGTTTCGACCCAGGCATTGCCGAAGGCCTGCGTGTGCAGGGGCTTCGAGTTGTAGTCGGGAGAGTAGCGATCCATGAATTTCTCCAGTTCCACCGGAGCAGGCGGCCGGCTGGCCGCCCGCCGCCGATCAGGTGTTGAGGTTGACGACGGTGTCCAGCACCATCACGCCGTGGTCGGTCGGAATCTTGTTGCCGCGCGCGTCCGGCACCGAGAAGCGGAGCTTCGCCTTGCCGCACATGACTTCGCCCGCCACCTCGAGATTGCGCTCGAAGTTGTAGCGGTTCTCCATCCAGTTGGCGTAGGTGTCCGAACCCTGGTTCTTGCCGTAGACGTGCGCCAGCGCCTGGGCGCCCAGCAGCATGCCGCGGTCGACGGCGTACCCGGCCTGCAGCGCCGGGATCGTCGCAGCCGACTCCGCGGCCGTGGCCTGGCCGGCCTGGGTGCAGTACTGGACCGAATCGCCCGGGTTCAGGCGGATGGCGCGGTCCATCTTGCGCACCAGGATGTTGTGCCAGATGCCGGCCTCGCCCGTGAACAGCGGGTGCTTCTTCGGGCCGGTGAACGACGAGGCACGGTTCCAGGCGTTCTGCAGGAAGGTGCGCCACTGCAGGCTGTTGGCCGCCGTGTTGGTCAGGATGCTCTGCCACATGCGGTTGGTCACCAGCAGCAGGTACAGCGGCTCGTCATCGGCGGCGGCATCGCCCGCAATCTTGATCGGCTGGAGCTTGAACTCCATGTCGTCGATGATCGCGCCCAGGTGGTCCAGGTGTTCCAGCTTGAACGTGTCGGTGGTGTCGATCGCGTTCAGCGCCTGGCCGCCCTGCACCAGCGACGTGCCGTCGGCCACCCAGTGACGATTGAAGGTCGGCGCCTTGACCGGGTTAATCATGATTTCGCCGAAGTCCGGATCGGACGCCATGGGCACCACCCAGTCGGTGCCGACCTGGGAACCACGGGCGCCGGCCAGGTGCACGATGGTGGACTGGTCGTTGAAGCGGCGGAACCAGCCCTGCAGGTTGGCCATCGCCAGGCCGCGCAGGTTGTGCACGGTGCGCTGCTGGGTCATCTTGCCGCCGGCGTCGACCACCTTGGTGGCCAGGTCGATGCGGATGTCCATGCTGGACATATCCAGGCGATCGCCTTTGCCCTCGGCCTGCTTGTCGCCCATGATCGGCTTGCCGCCGGTCTGGTTGATGAGGTCGACGCTGACCTGGTCGCCCTGCGACTTCGTCAGGTCGGTCACGCGGACGAGCGGCATGTCCGGGCTGGTCTGGCCTTTCAGCTTCGCCTCGGCGGCCGACTGCTTGGGCGCCGCGCCGGTCAGGTTGTTCATCAGCGAGGGCTGACGTTGGGTGTTGGCGAACAGCGCCGCGCCGAAAACCTTGCGCGCGAGCGGCGAGCCAACGGGAACGGTAGTTTGGGACATATAGCCTCCAGTTCGTGGGATTTACGAAGTGAGGCGCGCCAGCTGCGCTTCGATTTCATCCGGCGACATTTCCATGAAGCGATCGGTCAGGGCACTGCCCGACAGCGCTGCAATGGCGTCTGCCTCGGATACGGCGGCCGGCTGGCCGCCAGGGATATCGGAAAGCGTGGAAGGCCCCGATGCGTCAGCCGTCGCCTTCGCAACGGCCTGCGCAACGCGCGCGGCGGGATCGGCTGGCTGCTGCGTCGCCGCGGCCTTGTTGGCCTGGCTGGGCAGCTCGATCGCGCCGTGCCCGGCTTCGTACATGCGCAGCGCCGCATCGAACCGCTCGGGAAGCGGCTTGTCCTTCCACGCGGCATTGACGCGCAGCATGGTGTCGATGGCAGCGACTTCGCTGAACTGTTCCGGGGCGGAATCACGGAGATGGGCGAGCTTGGGGATCGACTGGATGGCATCCTCGACGGACACCAGCGCCTGCACCTGCTGTTCGCGGCGCGCGGTTTCCGCTTCCTCGGCGGCGGGCCGGCCGGCGTCCACCTGCTCGCTCAGGCTCTTGGCCAGGTCGATCAGGTTGTCCATCCGGCGCGCCACGTCGGGAGCTTCTTCGCGCAGCTGCTCCAGCAACTGCGGGTCGACGATCTGGTCCAGATCGAGCGACTTGGTGGCCTTTCCTTGTTGGGCGGCAGCCTGGTCCTGCTCCAGCTTGGTGGTCAGGTCCCGCACCATCTGCTCGGCACGGATTGCGCGCTCGCGCTCCTGCTGCAGCACCTGGTAGGGGATGACGTGCTTGCCGTCCCTCGCCTGCACAACGGCTTCGCCTTGCGCGCCTGCAGCATCCTGGGTCGCCCCCTGATGCTGTGCGCCACCCTCGCCGGTGCCGGGCGCTGCACCGCTGGTATCGCCCTGGGGTTTGGCGCCGGCGGCGTTGGCCGCGGCGTCATCGGCGGCCGACTGCTGGCCGGCGGCGGTGGTGGCATCGTCGCCACCGACCAGCGCTGCCAGCGCGTCGTCCGTCATGCTGAGGGGGTCGCGCAAGACCGCATCGAGGTTGTCGATGGGGTTTCCCGTCGTGGTTTCCGTGGTCATGTCTTCCTGCTCCTAGTTTTCGGATAGGTCCGTGGGTTGAAACGAAAAGAGCCCCCGGCGATTTCTCGGCGGGGGCCTGTGCTTTGCCCGTGTCCCAGGGCGGGGAATCTGTTTCGTCGCGTTATGCGGCCGTGGCCTGGCGTGTGCCCAGGCGCGCCAGCACCTGGTCGACCTCGTCGGTGAGCTGCTGGAACCGCTCCTGCAGCTGGGCGCCGCCGGTCTGCGCTTCCGCGCGGATGCGGGCCCGTACCGTCTCGGCCTCCTCGTGCATCTCGGTTTGCTGCAGCCGGGTCTGCCACTCGATCGTGCGGTCTGCCAGCTGCTGGCGCAGCTTCTGCATTTCTGCCTCGTAGCGCGCCAGAGCGCCATCCACCTCGCCGACCGTGTCGCTGTCGCCGGCGGCGCCGGCCTCGCTACGGATGCGCTCGGCCTCGGCCAGCAGCTTCTGGGTGCGGGCCTGGCGCTCCTGGATCCGGGACTGGGCGTCCTGCATCGCAGCCTCGGCCTGCGCGTTCGCTGCCTGGTTGGCCTGCTCTTTTGCCGCTTGGGCCTCGGGCGAGTTCGGGTCGGCCTGGATGCCCAGCTGCGCCCGCAGGAACGCCGCCATGTCCTTGCGCTTGCTGAAATCGGACATTTCCAGCGCGAAGGGAATCAGCAGCGCCTGCATGTTGGGCGGCATGGACTTGAGGATTTCGGAGAAGGCCGCGAACTGCTGCGCGCGGTAGGTCGGGGTGCTGGGCACGTCCGACAGCGCGACCTTTACCGGCGCCGTCTGGACGTCGTTTTCCTTGTAGGCCTGGCCGGTGACCGGATCTTTGCGGGGGATGTTCACCATCACCTTGCGCTTGACCGTGCCGTTATCCACCAGGATCTCGGCCTGGTCGGTCATGTCCTCTTTGATGAGGTCCAGCAAGGCATTGCCCACGCCGCGGCGGGCGGCGCGGTAGTTGTCGTTGATCTTCGCCAGCGTGGTGACGCCCTGCTCCACCAGCGACTGAATTGCCAGGCCGGAGCTGGCACTCGACGACTGGCCCATCATGGCGGCGTACACCCCTGCCGCCTCCTGGATGGCCTGCTTGCGCTCCTGCATGATCTGGAACTGCTGCTGGGACAGGTCGAGATTGGATTCGACCCTGATGTTGCTGCCAACGCGGTGCGCGTTGGGGTTTGTCACAATAAAGGCGTCCGACCTGCCCAGCTCCCGGTTGGCGTCACTCATCGTGTTGTATTTCTCGTCCAGCGCGTCCGAGTCGATGAAGGTCCGCCTGCTGTTCATCAGCCACATCATGCGCGCGGCGCGGGCGTTGACCTCGTCCTGCGGCGACAGCATGGCCCGGATGATCCCGTAGGGCACGCCCGTCAGGTCCTCGCGGTAGCCGAAGAACGGGATGTAGGGGAAGCGGCGGCGGTTGGTGGCCTGGTCCTGCACGCGGATGGGGCCAATGTGGAAAGCGCAGCGGATCTTGTCGTAGATGGCGACCTTGGGCTGGACGGCGCCGGCCGCGACCAGCGCGCGATGCACCTGGTTCTGCTCATTGAACTCCAGAGTACGCCCACCGGGCAGCGCCAGCACCAGGCCGCGAACCCATACCCGATACCAGACCTCGAAGCACGTCACCACCCTGCGCTCGACGTCGCGCCAATCCAGGTCATCCCACGTTGTGCGCGTGCCCTGCCCGATGTCGTTGAAGAAGTCCGCCGACATGCGGGCCTCGGTCGTCAGGTAGTCCGCCCAGTCGCGCCACCCTGCTGCGGCCAGGATCATCTCCCGGTGCTGGGGGAAGAAAGCGGCGATGTGGTCGGCGTCGTAGCGCTTCTTACGCACCACGTAGCGGGCATCGCTCCAGTCCAGGGCGCGGCTGCGCCAGTCCCGGTAGATCTCGGAGCGCGGAATGCTGGTGACGCGGTAGGGATAGTTGAACGGGTTGCTGTTGCGGGACACCTCGACGACCCCGAAGCCGGCCTTGATCTGGCTGGCGTAGGCGTCCGAAGTGGCGGTATCCGCCTGGGCCTCCCGCTCCGTCTCGTGCATTTTGGCCGACAACGCCTCGGCCACGTCCTGATACTGCTCGTCGTCGCCGCCAACGCGCCAGTCGGTGCGGGTCTTGGCCTCCATGCCCAGCACCGCGTTCACCGTCGGCTGGATCAAGTTGGTGACCAGCGGCCCCAGGCCTTTTTCCTCGAGACGCGCCAAGGTCTCGGCGTCCAGCTGGTTGCCGTCGCAGTAGTCGCAGGCCTTGTCCGCCTCACGGCGCCAGCTCGGCTGGTTGCGGATCTCGTCCAGCCAGCGCTCGAGCTGGGACACGGACAGCGCGCCGGCGTCGGCCGGCGCCTGATCGCGGGCGTGCGCGGTCGCGCTGTCGCTGCCATCGAGGAGGCGGAAGCCGGTAACGGAGGTATTCATGCGCGCCAGGATTCCCGGTGTCGTTTGAAGTTTGCGGGCACGTTGTTGCGTGCGAAGCGGAGGGACATCACGCCGTAACGCGATGCGGAAATGACGTCGTCGTCGATCTTCACGATGGCGCCGTCCTTGCGGTGATAGGTGCGGTACTCGGAAAGCCACAGCTCCAGGTGCGAGAACACCTTGAATCTGCCTGTGACCATGCGGTTGAGCATGATCTGGATGCCGGCCTCGACGCCATTCGAGCCATCCTCGAACTGCGTGCGCTCCGGCAGCATGGACACGCCCTCGGCCAGGTAGGCGTCGCGCATCGGCGTGCCGGTGTCCTTCTGCGCCTGCAGGGCGTCATGCGGCCAGGCCACCGGGATCCAGCTGCCGCGGCCCTTGATGGCGCTCGCGTGCACGGAAACCGGCTGCTTGGCGGCCGCGTAGACGTCGTAGACATAGACAATGTCCGCGTCCTGGTTGTGCGCCAGCCAGGCCCCGGCCGTGGGGTGATCCCATCCCAGATCCAGCCCGCAGATGCGCGGCCAGGTGTCCGGGATATTGAACGGCGGCACCACGATGCTGGATTCGGGAACCGGGAACACCGCGCCCGAACCCAGCACCGGCTTGCCGTAGGCGCGGGCCTCGCGCTCATGGTCCGGGTAGCTGGCCAGGATCGCGTCGGCCTGCTCGCGGGTGTAGTGCTCGGCGTCGTAGATGCCCATGAACACCACCACGGTGCCGGCGTGCTTGTCGATCAGGAACCGCTTGACCGTCGCCGACATGCCCATCAGGGGCGTGAAGGTCAGATACACCGGGCCCAGCGTCGTGTTGGTCCGGGTGATGGCCTCCATGTAGATGTCGTGGGGCGGCTCCTCGTCCAGCCAGACGAAATCCAGCGTCTCGGCCTGGAACTTCTCCCGGCCCTGCTCGTAGTTGCGGAATCCCAGCACGCTCTCGCCGGCCTGGACGTCGCCGCCACCGCCGTGGCGCACCACGATCATGGACACCGCGCCCGGCACCCCGGCCAGCGGCGCCACCTCCTTGATGGCGTCGCCGGGGATGGCGCCTGTCCCGCGGTCGCTTTCGACGCCGGGCCGACCCAGCAGCAGGCGCTGCATGCCGTCGCGCGTCAGCGCCGACGACACCGAGGCCGCCCAGCCCGCCGTCGGCTTCTGGAAAGTCTTGCCTTCCCACCATTCCGGGTAGCGGCCGGTCAGATGCATGGCCGTCTCGTAGGCGCCCGAGAACGTCTTGCCCAGCTGGTTGCCGGCAGAAAAAAGGCGCTCGCGGTATGCGGCGCCTTGTGCGTGGAACTCCCTCTGTTTCTCGTAGGGTCGGTAGTACTTGAGCCGGTTGCGCTTGGCGCGCCAGGCACGCTCCTGCAGCGCCCTGGCCAGCATCACGCGCGGATTGGACATCAGTGCATCGTGGTCCCGGCGCCAGCGCCGCCGGCGCGCAGCTGGGCAAGAACCTTTTCCACCGGGATGCCTTCGGCCTGGGCGATTTCTTGAGCGGCCTGCGCGATAGCGGCGTCCAGCTCGGCGTCGGACTTCTTGTCCAGGTCGCCCAGCCGCAGCTCCTTGCGCTCCACGAACATGCCCAGGTGGCGGGCGATCAGCTCCAGGTTCGGCGTCTTGGGCGCCAGCTTGAGGATGAAGTTGCCGCCCTTGTCGTAGGTCCAGCCGATCACGCAGCGGCGCACGCGCTCGGGCAGCAGGCGCAGGTCCAGCGGGCTGGTGATGTTGCGCGGCTGACCGGTGTCGGCGTCCAGCACCACCAGGTCGGCGGCATCGTAGAAGCCCATCGCCACCCACTCCTCGAGGACGCGTTGGGCGGTGACTTCCAGCTTTGCCGACAGCTTGTCGCGCAGGCCCTGCACCGCCGCCGCGACGTTAGCCTGGTTCAGCAAGCGCGACGCGCCGCTGACGGCCGCTGCGCCGCGCGCTCGGTAGGCCGCCTCGTAGGCCTTCGTCTGGTTCAGGAAGCCCCCCCGCGGCGAACTCGTCCACGAACCGGCGCTGCTGGGGCGTCAACGGGCTATCCGCGGACACCACGCGGCGGGCGGCGGTCGACAGCGTGCGTTTCGAGCGCGCAGGCGACTTCCGCGCCGACGTGAGCGCTTTGGGTTTGGACTTGGGCATAATAGGACGCGTAACAAATTGAAAATATCGCCCTATGGCATGAGCGATAGCAACTCTCTGAGGGAAAGAGGATGGATTTGGATGATGTGGCCGAGAAAGCGCGGCGGAACTTGATGATCGTCTCGACAGGCATTCTGGCGGTCTGGGCTTTGGGTATTCCCCTCGACGGCAAATTGGTCGGTGCCGTAGACCTGAGTGCCGTTGCGCCTTGGCGAGCCTGGCTCGCAGCGTCCTGCGTGCTGGTGTATTTCGCCGCGCGGCATTACCTGGCTCCGGCTACCGCCAAAGAATGGGCACCTTGGAGTGTCAGGCGGAAAAAAAGCGTCACCAGCCAACTCGATCAGTCGGTTGGCACAGTCTTCCGGCAAATACCCGAGAGCTGCGAACACGAGGTAACCGTTTCCTGGATCGACCTGCGCCACGACATCAATATGACCTTCAACGTGCAGATAGATGTCGATAACCGCCGCCGAGGAACCTTCTACTACACATGGTTCCAACTCTCGAAGCTCACGGATGACGACGGTCGCCGCGAAGTATCAGATGCGACGCCATCCTTCCCTAAAGAAACAATGCAGGGCGAATACGCCTTTACTCGTCGCTTTTATCTAAAGTGCCAGTGGAGAGCATTTCGAGAGGCCTACAAGCCCTCGTGGGAATTGCTCGAGCTGTCGTTCCCATGGTTCCTTGCTATTGGCGCGAGTATCGTGTGCGCGTGCAAATTGGTGGCGAGCCTTTTCTACTATTCATTCCCGTTTGTTCGCCAGCTGGTACTGACATAAGGCTGGTTGACTACAGATGTCGCAATGTCGCATTAGTGATGCTATTGGGCGAGAAAATCGCATATTCTCAAACCCCGACCTACGTCAATTTTCAAAGGTATTTGATATGACCAGCAACAAACCTTCCGAAATTTCAGTTCAGGATCAACTGGTAGGAAATACGGTTGCCGACGGTGTTGTACTCGCGACGCTTTTGGGTGTGTTGTCCAAAGCCACGAATAATCCACTGGAACTTATGGAGGCCATCTCGAACAATTTCGTCGAACAAGTGCAACAAGATCCCAAGTTTTCCGCCGAGATTCGACAATCGTTGGCGACACGGATTAATTTCGTTTTCAGGCTTGCCGAGAAAATTACCAATCAATAAAAAAACCCCGTCCGGCATCCCGGCGGGGTTTCTACGCGCACTGATGACCAGTGACAGAATGGGGCCGATTTTGCGGGTGCGATCCGCAAATGTCAAGCAGCAGCCCCATCCTCCCCTACGATGCCGGCACCGCGCAGGACGGATTCAATCAGCTCCATGGCGCGGGCTTCTTCTCCCTTCTTCCCTTCCTCAACCACGCCGGCGCCTTTGCGCACCACGCGCGAGCCTCGTAGCCAGATGGTGACTTTCCCGTTCTGGTCCGTCACGGTGCGATCGCTGATGCCGGCATGCACAGCCAGCTCGCCCAGCTGCACGCGGCCGCGGTTGGCCTTGGCGGCGAAGTACCGGGCGACGATGCCGTCGCGGACTGCGCGGTGCACGATGTGCCCGGACAGGACGCCGCTGGCCATGACGCCGTCTGACACAGCGCGCACCGCGGCAAACCAGTCCTGATCCCAAACGCTGCTGCGGCAACACGGACAAGGCGTCGTCTGCGGCATGAACCGAGCCTCCAGGATGCGCTGGTGCAGCGGCGACAACGCCTGCAACTCGCGCAGGATGAATCCAGCCTGGGCGGCGCCATCGACGCCGGCCAGGCCGCGGCCGGTGCGCGGCGTGCGGTCGGCCATCTTCACCATGGCCGGCCGGTCCAGGATGCCGGCTGAGTAGTTGAAGGCGTAGGTGAGCGCCTGGTGGGCACCCTTGAAAAGCGGTTCGGACACTGTGCGCTCCTGGCAATCGTGAAAATTCTGTGCGCCGGCCTGCCCGGCCAGCTGGTCATTCCTGGTCATGGAATCCGCCGGTTCGCGCGCGGCTGCCGCCGTGCATGGAGTGCATGGGCGGCTGGGCGCCGAGACGTTCGGCGTTCAGGCCCAGCCTGGCGGCCATGCGCAGCGGCGCGCGCGTGGCCCCGCCCGGCACCACCTGCACCTGGCTGGCATGTACCGGCGTGAGCGTGGTTGCCTCGGGCGCCGGCTTCGGCTTCGGGTCAGGCGCGCGGACGGTCGCCGTATTGGTGGCGGTCCCGGTGGGCATGCTGGCGGTGGTGCTGGTGGTGGTCGCGCTGGCCGCCACTGCCTGCTCGGCGGGCTTTGCGGACAGCCAGCGCGCATAGGCCTCCAGCTTTGTCGCACCGACGCCCATGCAGCCGGCGCCGACGCATTCGTACCACTCCGAGCCGGCCGGGCGATCGGGCCAGAGGCGCAGCCGCGGACGCACCACAGGCCGCGCGGGCGCCGCGGTGCTGGCTGGGTATCGCCGGCGCTGCTTGGGCGGTTCGCCACGCTGGTGGCGCTGGACTGCAGTGACGATCTGCCACACCCGCTCCGGGGAGACGCCATAGGCGCGTGCCAGATCCGCGGGCAGTTCACCGGCCTCGCGCCTGCGGGTGATTTCCAAGTTGCGGTCGCTGATCTTCATGCGGCAGTCTCCAGGCCGAACAGCACGGACTGCGGGTCGTAGGTGTGCAGCCGCGTGATGACCGCCACCAGCCGCGCGCCATGCTCGTCGGGTTCGGCCCGCCGCGCGTGGATCTCGCGCACCCAGGCGTCATCCTCGAAAGCCACCTCCTTGAGGCTGTCCAGGACGACTTTCTGCGCGTTGTCCAAGTCCAGGCACTGCACGGTGTCATCCCATGCCGCGCCGTCCTTGCGCATGCGCTTCTGCCAGTCCAGCGGGCGGTTCGGGAACAGGGTGAATTCGACCTTAACGCGGCCGGCGATAGGCTGGACGACGCCGGCCTGGCGCGCCAGCGTCAGCACCTTCGCCTTGTAACTTTTCGCCTCGGGCGTGACGTAGGTGCTGGTGAACGACTGGCCGCCGCGCGACGTGATCGTGCGGCTGGCCCAGTAGCGGTTCGCGCTGATCGGGTACGGCAGCACCAGGGTGTGGGATTGGACAATCATCAGACTCCCTCGCCGCGCACGTCGCGCAGCCATTCGATGCGCGCCTCGGCCTTGGCCGCCGGCGCAGGTTGATAGGTCGCGCAGCTGCGGCGCCACAACGGGCTGACGAAGCTGCCGGGACGATCGGTCATGAGCGCGCAGCGGCCCAGGCCTTGCGCGGCCATGGCGGTGTGGTGGTGGCGCAGGGTGAAGCGCTCGCAGTAGACGCACTGGACGGCCGTGGTCACAGGTTCACCCCGTAGTCGGCACGCAGCCGCGCTTTGTCGTCGTCGGTCAGGCCTGAACGCTCGATGACGCGGCCCTTGAACTGCCAGAACGGCTCGCCATCGCTTTGGACCAGGCCGAGCTTGGAGCCCTGCTCCGTGATGCCGCTGGCGCTGGTCACCCAGGCGAGGGGATCGGCGGCCCGCGCCGCAACGCGCGGCTTGCCGTCGAGCCGGCTGGCGGCGACTGGCGGGTTCAGCACCCTGTCGACGAACACGTCGAGGAAACCGGCGGTTACCGTGCCCGGATCACCGTTGGCGTCACGGTCTGCAACCGCCAGGCAATACGCATCGGTGAGCTGCAGGCTCGTGATGCCAGCTTGGACCCATCGCACGATGCGCGGGTCGTTGCCCTGCGCGCCGCGCGGCGGTTTGCCGCGGTCCTTCTCCCGCTGGCGAAGCCAAACCGCAATGGCCATGGCCTGTTCGGACGCGGGCTTGCCCTCCAGGACCAGCGGCGGCGGCAGGTCGTCCGCAGGATCACGCGCGGGAGGATGTAAAGCCGCCGCCGCAGAAGAATTTTTATCCTGTTCCTGCTCCTGTTCCTGCTCCTGGCTTCGGAGGGGCTTCGAAGGGGCTTGAAAGGGGCTTACCTCCGGACGGTCGCTAGACCGCTTCGAAGTCATGTGAAAAGCAGCCCCGTATTTCCCGAAGAACGGCGCCAGATAAGGGTTTTCGGGCAGTCCGTCGTACTCGCGCTGGATGCCCTTGCAACGGTTGTCCTTGGCCTCGAGCTGACCGGCGATCTGGTATCGGGCCATCTCGACCACCCAGACCACCATGCTGTCCTCGTCGAACCTGCAAAACCCTACTTCGCAGGCGCTTCGAAGCCCCTTCATAGCCCCTTCCAAGCTCAGACCGGTGTCGGCAGTGATGTAGGACGGGTTCAGGTAGTACAGGCCCAGCATATTGGCGTGCTGGCAGGTCATCAGGTACATGGCCACGATGACCGCCTCGGGCCCTTCCGTCTTCAAGGCTCGGCCTGTGCGTCCGCTCCAGAACTGCGGGGCGACCTTTGCGTAATCGCGCATATCGTGCCCTCCTACGACCGCCGAAGCCGCAGGCCGAAGCCCTGCCAGGCCTCAACCAGCGATCGCGCCAGGGCGCCGGCGATTTCTCGCTGCAGGAGGTCCTGCAGCCGCGCGGGATCCATCGTCTGCAGCGCCGAGGTCGAAATGGCGTATGCGGTCACCTCGCGGCCCAGTTGCACGCGCATGTGCACCTTGTCGCGCATGAAGGAAAGGTCCGTGTCGGCCAACAATGCGACCACCTCGGAATGCAGGCACTCAACGTCCATTACAGTCGCCGGAGCCTGCGCGAGCGTAGGCATAGGCGTGGGCGTCTGCATGGCCGCGCGCGCAGGCAGACCACGTCGGAGGGAATGTTCCATGCCGGAAAAGTCTCGCGCGCGCTCATCCACAGGCAGCATGGGATGGTTGGGCAGTTCCTTTCGCACCAGGTCGACAATTTCGGCCAGGCCGCGGTTGCGCTCGGTCATCCTGGCCAGAAGGCCTTGATCCATGGCGCGGGCGCGATGCAAATCGGCGCCCTGCTGCTCCAGCTCGGCGATGCGCTCACGGGCGTGGCGTCGCTGGTTTCGTCCGTATCGACGGCTCATCGGAATTTCTCCATATCTAGAATCACTGCGGGGCGGCGCACAGGGCCCATCGGGCCGGCCCTACGCGGCGGCCGACGCGCTGCAGCTGCTGCCGCACCTTTTCGCGCCAGTAGCGATTGGCGGTCGGCCGCGCGCCCTCTATCTCTCGGTAGATTTCAGTCAGGCTCGCCTCGCCGCCCAACGCTTCCACCGCCGCGCGCGTGACCGCCGCCCAGACGGATCTCTCTCCTTGAGCAAGGAGCGCCCGGTATCGCAACTGCAGGCGCGCCACCGCTGCGGCCTCGTGGTACAGCGCAAAGCCGACCAGACCGCGCCGCCCCTTCTTGAAACGCGCGAAGCAAAGGGGATGGGCGAGGCGCGGGAAGACATTGCGCGGCATCA
>NZ_CYTY01000001.1:218726-234489 GCF_001298995.1 Achromobacter sp. 2789STDY5608615 | reverse complement strand
GCTCTGCCAGTGGCGGATCAATCTCCACTCCAAGCGCCGGCACAGACGCCGGCAATGCGCGTAGAAAAGCGCCCTCGCCGCATGCGGGTTCGATGACCTGGTCCCACAAGCCGAGGCCCGGGTAGAAGCACTCGATCAGCGCCTGAGCAACCCATTCAGGCGTGAAGTACTGACCGAGGGGCTTGCGCTGGGTCATGTTGCCCCCGCCGGCCGATCAACGATGCGACGAGCCGCCTTTCGACAATGCCCAACTCGAAATAAACCGTTACCATGTGCGTCGACCCACTTGGGAAAGGAGACGACTATGTCCAAGAAGAGAATCCCCCCCGGACGAATTCCTGGAAAAGATGTTGGACGTCCTCGAGGCCACCAACCGCAAGTTGAACGGCGAGACGCCCATAATCGAAGGAATCAGTACGGCGACCAATCGCTTCGCCGATTTCGAATGTGACGAACGCGACAAGCCGATGCTTCGAGATGCGTTCCAGACGGTTGGCCAGCAGTACGAGGCCGACCCCCCGTTTTTTCCAGATTGGAAGAACTTGTAAGCGCTCACGCGCACTCCCCACCGCGCACGGCCAATGCCGTGACGATCGGCCGCACCCAGATGGGCGTTGACGACAGCTGGAACGATTCGCCGGCGCGCGACAGCAGGATGGCCCGGCCTATTTCCTCGGCCATGGCCTTCGCGGCCTTGCGCGGCACGGCGTTGCCGATCCGCTCGCGGTGGGCGCTGTCGGAAGTGCCGTCCATCTGGAACACCTCGCCGCGCGCCTCGGCCTCGGCATAGTCGTCGGGGTCGTAGATGCTCTGCAGGGCCGCCAGCTCGAGCGTGGTGAACGGCCGGTGCCAGGTGCCGTCCTCGGCGATGATGCGGCACACCAGCTTATCGTTGGCGGCGGGCAGCACTGGAACATTCCCTGGAACATCGCCGCCAGAATATGTTCCAGCGTTCCACGCGCCCCCGTGCGCCGCCACGTCAGCCGGAACATATCTCGGATCCGCCACGGACCATGATCCGTTGTCGTGGCAGGCCGACGCCGACACGGCGCCGACGTGCTTGCCCCAGGCAGCGACACCGTAGTGCCCCGCGGTTAGGTAATGGTCGCCACGTTCGCGGGCCAGGCCCGGCCGCGGATCCGCGACCGCAAAGGCTCCCTGGCCGGTGGTGCTGCCGGAAATGACAGTCCGACTGGCTCCATCCCACCCGGTGACCGCATATTTGCTGTGCCCCTCCGAGCCGCGCGGATCTGCCACGCACTGCCCGGTGCCATGAGCGCCGGTCACGGCGCGCGCGACGTCGTCATAGCGGACGATGCGGAATTCGTTGCTGTGCTTGGCCGGGCCGTGGTGGCGCGGGTCGGCGACGCTGTAGGCGCCCTGCCCCGGCCCTTGCTGACCCGCGATCGCGCCGGTCGACGCGTCCCAGCGGCGCACGCCGTAGGCCTGGCCGTCCTTCCACGCCGCCGACGGATCGAAACGAGGATCCGCGACCGAGAAGGCGCCCGTGACCGTGCCACAAGGGTCTGACCAGTTGCGCACCCCCATCACGCCGGCGTGCATATCCGGCATCAGCAGGAAGTCCCGCAGGTAGCCGTCCTGCACCGCCAGGCGATTCAAGCTGCGCCAGTCACTGCCGGCTTCGACAAACGCCAGCCGCACCCAGGTTTTCCAGCTCAGGTTCGGGATGCGGTGCATGGGGCCGGCCCGCAGGTCACCCGGCAGGTGCATGCGGCCCAGGATCTCGCCGACGGCGCGCAGCGGCCGCTTCGGCGGTTCGTAGATGAACGCCGGCACCTTCTCAGCGTGGCGCGCGATCAGCAGGAACCGCTTGCGGCTTTGGGCCAGGCCGCCCAGCTCGCCGCAGTCGTGCGCGGTTTCGCGCACCACATAGCCGTAGTGACGCAGCAGCTGGACGATCTGATCAAGGAAGTGGCGCCCGCGCGTGGCGATGCGCGGGACGTTTTCGAACAGGATGACCTCGACCGGGTCGTCCTTCCAGGCCTCCAGGCACAGCCAGATGCCGCGCAGCGTCAGCTCGTTCAGCGCTTGATACTTCGCGGTGAGGCTGCGCGCGTGCGACAGCAAGCCCGAAAAGCCCTTGCACGGCGCCGACAGAAACAGGATGTGCGGCCGCTGGCCGCCGGCGGCGGCGGCGCGAATGTCGGCCGGCATCGCCTCGACCCACCCGGCCGGGGGCTCGTGGCCGTGGAATGCGATGTACTGGTTGCGGCTGAACATGTCCCGCACCGTGCAGCGCACCCCCGTGAATTTCTCGAAGTCTGCCGCACCGGCCGGATCCACGTCGATCCCGCCCAGGCAGACCATTTCACCCTCCAGGCCGGGGATCGACGGCTTGGCGTCCTGCATGCCGGCCGCACCGATCCCCGATCCCGAGAAGACGCCGAAATGGTTGATTCTCGACTTGGCCATGGCGTCATGCCACCGTGCCGGCGCGTGCGCGCACAAAGCCGATCGCGCCGAACGCATGCTGCTCCAGCACCGCGCGGGCGTACTCGGCCTTCGTCTTGCCGCTCATGGTGGCCAGCGCCGCGATCGCGTCATACAGGTCAGCGGTGCAGGGAATGTCCAGCCGCTCAGTGCATTTGCCGCCAGTCGAGGATTCGGAGGGGCGGGATTCCAGGGAATGCAGGGTCGGGTTCGTCATGGGTTACCTATCGGATATTGCTCGGCTGGGCCTGGCGCGCGGCGGCGGGCACAATGCCGGCATGCAGTCAGCTCAAGGGGAACAAAAGGCGCCGATGACCAAGCGCAGGCGGCCGGCGGCGTCGAAAAATCGGATGCAGGTGGCGGTCACGTCGACGGCGCCGGCCAGGTCGAAGCCCAGCACCACGGGCGCGGGCGGCCGCAGGTCCGGCAGGCCAATTGCGAGCGGCGCCGAGGCCAGGCCCAGCAGCAGACGGCGGCGGGATGGCGACGCGGCGACGACCGGCGGCGGCTGCTCAGGCATCGCGCCCTCCCCTCACGGGGTTCCCACGCAACGTAGAATCGGAGGCTCCTACACCGCCCTTTCCTACGTTGGGGGAACTCTCGATGAGCAAGGAAATAATCGTCATGCTTCACCCGGAGACGTTGACGCACCGAATGCTCGCGGCAGCGGCGACGCTGCTTGGCAAAAACCCATTGCAGCTTTATCCGGAAACGACGGACCGGCCTGCAGCGCTGCAGGT
The DNA here is from genome assembly GCF_001298995.1 of Achromobacter sp. 2789STDY5608615. Lineage (NCBI taxonomy): Bacteria > Pseudomonadati > Pseudomonadota > Betaproteobacteria > Burkholderiales > Alcaligenaceae > Achromobacter > Achromobacter sp. 2789STDY5608615. The sequence goes on along the minus strand of NZ_CYTY01000001.1, from coordinate 231,298 downwards.
GAAGTGCACACAGGTCGGGGCCACGGACTATGGTCTGGTCCGCCTTGTGCTGGGAGAGGACGGCCAATCGCCTGCGGTATCGGTGCGACCGGAATTGCTGATAGCAGTATTCGATTCGGAAGACCGGCTGCCAGCTGGTTTCCTGTCGGACTGAGCGCGCGACTGCGCCGTTCCTCCGCGATCGCCACCTCGACTTGCCGGGTGAGGCGTGCAAACGTGGCCTCGTCATATTGGCGCATCGCACGGATGAATCGGGTGGCGGCGCTAGACATGCTCCACCCCATCGGTTCTGACGGCGCGACCGGCACATTGGGCGCCCGGCCCCAAGCCTCTAAACTGGTTGCTCTCACACAAACCACGAGGCAAGGAACCGAGCATGAAAAGCGAAAAGGAATTCATTCCCGACCCCGCAGCAGCGCAGTACGGAATCTACGAAGCCATGCTCGTAGCATTCCAATCGTTGATCCTGACGCACCACGACGCGGAGAAGCTTGTGGAACGGTTGAAAGTGGAGACCGAGGCCGCTCGTGTGCGAATGCTGAACAGCCAGGCTCGCGACGCAGCGCTCGAGGTGTTCGATTCGACGATGCACGTCCTGATTCCGACGCTGACCCGCGTTCCTCCGCCACAGCGCCCGACGGACGCCGACGAGTAACCGACAAATGTCGCGCGATCAGCGCTACCGCATCGGATGTGCTGGGGAGTTGGGGCGTTGAATCGCGCTTAGACATGTTCGACCCCCTCGGCCACGGCGCTCGCGCCCGCGGCCGCATCGGCGCGGGCCAGAGCGAGACCCTCGGCATGGAACAGACCGGGGAATCCCAGTCGAACACTGGGAGGGATGCCGCGACGCTTCCAGTTGCTGACGCGCTGGACGGCTCCACGGACGCCACCGAGCCCCATCAGCTCGGCAACGGTGGTCGGGCCGCCGAGGCGGTCAATGATGGTCGCATCGGGGTGCAGATCGCTTTCCATAGGGGCTCCACTTTGCCTCAATTAAACACCATGTTTAATTTTAAGGTCAACACGGTGTGTACCCATGGGACGGCCCTGCCCGCGAAAATCAGGGACATGAAAGCTCTGCATGACCAGATGGCCCGACTCTATGAGGCGGCGCGCGAGTCTGGTCGGCTGTCCGGAGACGCCGACCAGACTGAAATGGCGCGCCTGCTGAACGTCGCCCCGCAGAACGTTCACAACTGGGAAAAGCGTGGCCCGTCCAAAGAGGCGCTGCTGGACGCCCAGGCTGCGTTCGGGGTAAATGCGACCTGGGTACTTACGGGGAGCGGCCCCAAGTTCGTGGGAGGCGGTGCGGCGTCAAATGCTGACTGGCCATTTCGCCGGCTGGATGTTCGCCGCCTGCAGAGGCTCGAGCCGGAAGACCGCGCCTATGTTGAGGGCAAGCTTGAAGCGGTGGTCGAGGCCGTAGAAGCACGCATTCAGGCTGAGAAAAGCGGTACAGCAGAGCGAGCCGCATAAGCCGCCGCGCCTGCACCTGGTCTGGTCGAATGGTGTTTTTTTGCCGGGCCTGTGACAGAACGTGTTTTTCCGGACAGGAGGTTGCTGCCTTGAAGTCGCTGCTCATTCAGTGCATCACGGTGCTGTGCGTCGGTGCCACGCCGGCGCTTGCGCAATATCCAGGCGCGACCTACGAAGGTCAGCTCTCAGCCAATCCCTACGCTTCGCCTCAATATCAGCCGCAGATCGCCCCCAGCTACGGCCCTCCCCCGGTCCTCTACGATCAGCAAGGGCAATACCGCGGCAACATGAGTTCCAACCCCTACGATCCGGATAGCATCAACAATCCGTATGGCATCTACGGAAGTCCGTATTCTCCAGATAGCATCAACAACCCCTATGGCGCCGGCAATCCTTACGACCCGGGTAGCGCCACTAACCCTTACGGGCAAGGCTGGAGCGTGTACCGTCAATAGCCCCCGACGGCCCGTCGTTTCCTGGGCCGCCAGAACGCCAGCAACACAGCCGCCTATGCGCGGCATTTTTTTTGCCCGGAAATAAACACCGTGTTGATATTTAAATAAACATCGTGTTTAATCGAGTTGTCGGCCCAGCCTGGGCCATCGACAACCGACACGGAGAAGGGCATGCACGTCCAAGCAGGCACGCCGCAAATCAGCCCGGCGGTGCCCACCGCCAATCAGGCAATCCCTCCCGATTGCGACAGCTACTCGGTGGTCCAAATCACCCCGCGACAGCTTTCCGACGCCGACATCGTCAGCGTTCTCTGCGACCTGTTCGCCGGCCGCGCCGCTACCGCCTTCGGCGAGTCCTTGGATTGGTGGGCGGAAACCTTCCAGTGCGATCTGGCCGCCAAGGCCGCCGGCGGCGTGGTGCTGGCCGCGATCAGCAAATGGCCCTTCGATCAGCGCGCCAGCGCCGAGGGCGTCAAGCAGCTGCAGGCCGAGCTGGTCAAGCGGGCCCGACAGATCCTCGCCCGAGGGGTCCAGCCGTGACCAGCGCCCTGATCCTCGTACCCGTCGCCTTCCTCATGGCGCGCGGGATCGACTTCATCGCGGCCGTCCTGCGCCGCACCGATCCGTGGAGCCCGACCGTATGACGATCCAAGTCCTCGGCGTCGACCCGCGCAGCCGGAGCAAATCCCAGCTGACCGCGCCCGCCCCCCCCTGCCCTACGTCTCCCGCCGCGCGTTGGCGCGCGTGCGCGATCGCATCGAGCCGCCCACGGCGTGCCACTGCTGCGGCGGCGCTGTGCGCCTCGTATCGAACGCAACGATTTACGGCCGCGAGTACGGCCCCTGGCCGTTCGCCTACCGCTGCGCAGACTGCGGCGCCTACGTAGGTCTGCACCCTGACACCGACCTGCCGCTGGGCATCATGGCCAGCAAGCCGACCGTCCAGGCCCGCAAAGCGGCAAAAAACACGTTCCTGGCCCTGGTCCAGGAGCGCTACGCCGGCAAGCAGAGCGCGGCCTACGCATGGCTCGCGCGCGCCCTGGGCATCTCTCCGACCATCTGTCATTTCGGCATGTTCACGCAGGACCAGGCCGAACGCGCCGGCGAAGTCTGCCGCCTCGCACGCGAGGCCCGAGCATGACCGCCGCCACCCTCTGGATCCTCTTCGCGTTCCTGCCGGCCGGCTACGACCGCCCGCCCGTCATGCGCATCGAGCGGTTCGAGACCGCTGCGGAATGCGAGCGCGTCCGCGCGATCTTCCCGCCGTCGACCACCGCGTTCTCCTGCTTGCCCAGTCGCCAGATCTGCGCCGGGCAGCCCCTCCCTTTGGAGCGTCGCCAATGAAGCCCACCCGCAAGCTGGTGCGCGCCGACGGCACGGACACCGAATTGCACGGCCCGCACGCGCTCATCGACGTCCGCCAGTTGATCGGCGCCGATGACCTCGAGATTGTCAGCCTGGGCCAGCGCCAGCACGCCATGCTGGTCGACCAGTCCGCCGCGGCCAAGGGCCTGCCGGTCAATGCCGCAGCGACGCACCTGTACCAGGCGTCCCGCGGCGAACCTCGCCCGATCCACGGCGACGTCGTGATCGTGCCCGACACCGACTATGCGAGGGAAGCATGATCCGCCGCCTTCGTATCGTTTGGCGCCGCGCGCGCCGCACCGGCCGCGACCTGGACGCAGCAGCCTACGCGGCCGGCATCGTCGGCGGCGTGATCTTCCTGGCCGCGATGACGGGCGTGCTGGGCCCGACGCTCGACACCCAGCGCCACCACCAGGCCGGCGCCGAGCGGCATGCCGCCCGCTGATCGGAGCTGCTGACATGGAACCCAAGATTTTCACCGTCCGCGCCTCCAGCTGGGGCCGCCTGTTCGACTGCGCGCACGCCTGGGAGGCGACACACATCCTGGGCATGAAGAAGCCCGCCGGAATGCGCGCGCTGCTGGGCACCGCCGTGCACGCCGGCACCGCCGCTTTCGATCGCGCCCGCCTGGAGGGCGTGACCTGCACGCCCGACGACGCCGCCGGCGTCCTGGTCGACGAGCTGCGCAACCCCGCCCAGGAGGTCGACATGGGGCAAGACGGTCTGTCGATCGACGAGGCCGAGCGCATCGCCCTGGTGGTGCTGGTCAAGTACTGCGCCGAAATCGCGCCCCGCTTCGAGTACATCGACGTCGAGACGACGCTGGACCCGCTCAATATCGACTGCGGCAACGGCATGACCGTGCGCCTCACCGGCACCATGGACCGCGCCCGCGTGGCCGCGACCGAGGGCGGCATCGTGGTGCCTGACGTCAAAACCGGCACGCGCGTTCTGGTCGATGGCAAGGCGGTGACCCAGGGCCGCGCCGCGCAGACCGGCACCTACCAGCTCATGTACGAGGCCACCAAGAAGGTCACGACGGTGGGCTCGCAAATCATCGCTCTGTCCACCAGCAGCCGGCCGGCCGTCGCGGTAAGCCCCATTTTCGATGCTCGCCGCGTGATGGTGGGCGAGCCGGACAAGCCCGGCCTGCTCGAGCACGCCGCCGCGATGTTCCGCACCGGCCTTTTCCCTCCCAACCCTTCCAGCGTCCTGTGCAGCCCCAAGTACTGCGCGCGCTGGTCGTCCTGCCTTTTCCGATAACCAGAGGAGCCCCGCATGTCCCTTCACCCCGCCAGCCGCGACGTGTTCGTCCGGCGCACCGATCAGGCCGGCAAGTCGGTCGTGACTCAGCACCTGGCCTGGGATCCCGCCCAGTTCCTGGTCAGCCAGGTCGCCCAGTACTTCCGCGACGCCAAGCCCGAGGAGCGCCAGACCGTCGCGCTCGCCACCGCCGCGGAGTACCGCGACTACCGCAACAGCCACAAGCAAGGACGTTGATTATGAGCCAGACCACCACCGTTCAGAGCCTGCGCACCGCCCCCGAAGCTCAGATGCCTGTCGTCGCACCCGGATTCGGCAGCCTGCAGAGCTTCGAGCTGATGCAGCGCGCGGCCAATCTCCTGGCCAGCAGCACCCTGGTGCCGGCCCAATACCGCAAGGTCATCGAGAAGCTGGACAAGTACGGCAACGTCAAGGAATCGCGCGAGAACCCCAACGCCCTGGCCAATGCCGTTGTGGCGCTGAACATGGCGCAGCGCATGGGCGCCGACCCTCTCATGGTCATGCAGAATCTGTACATCGTCGAAGGCCGGCCGTCCTGGTCCGCACAGTGGATCATCGCGGCTGTCAACGGCTGCGGACGGTTCTCCCCGCTGCGATTCGACATAAAAGTCCTTGGGCCCAAGTCTATCGACTACAAGTCGACGTACTGGGAAGCCGGAGAACGCCGCAGCAAGGTCGAGAAGGTCGAAATCGTCGACAAGGTGTGCGTCGCTTGGGCGATCGAGAAGGAAACAGGCGAGCGCCTGGAATCGCCCGCCGTGTCTATCGAAATGGCGGTGCGCGAAGGCTGGTACTCCAAGACCGGCAGCAAGTGGCAGACCATGGACGAGGTCATGCTCCGCTACCGCACCGCCAGCTTCTTCGGCAAGCTCTATGCGCCCGAACTACTGATGGGCCTGCAGACGGTCGAAGAAGCCCAGGACATCATCGAGGCAACAGCCGGCCCGGATGGCACGATCAGCGTGAACGTGGACGAACTGCGCGCCAATGCGGCAGCGGCGCAGCGCCAGCCGCCGGCCGCGCCCGCCGACGTCACCGATGTGGAAAGCCGGGACACGCAACAGGCTGCGCAAGACGACGCCGCCCCCGCGCCGGCGCAGGCCGAGGCCAGCGATCCGGCGCAGGAGGTGTCCGCCCCCACCACCACGAGGAACGCCGGCACCAATACCGCACGTCAGGGCGACCAGGCCGAGCTACCCGGCGCCGGCGCTGCAGACGAGGAAATCCTGGACCCGGCCAAGGTGGAAGCGCAGTTGCGTGCCGCCAAGACCGTCGACGTCCTGGACGTCGCTGCCGACTTCCTGCCCAGCATCGCCGACGACGACGAACGCCACCGCCTGACGCGCCTGTACCAGCAGTTGCGCACTTCGATGACGGCCGCAGCCCAGCGCGGCGGCAGCGCGCGGCGCCGCAACGTCCAGGCGCCCGAGTAAGGCCAGGGGACCGATATGGTTTTCTTCCGCAACCTTTCGGTCTACAGCCTGCCCGCCGGGTGGGCTGTATCCCTGCCCCAGCTGCTTGCCATGCTGGAGCGCCAGCAGTTCGCACCCACCACCGACCTGCAGGCCGAGTCCACCGGCTGGGCGCCGGTCCACGAAGGATACGCGCTTGCCCACGAAGTTCAGGGGCACCTGCTGCTGCGCCAGCGCACCGAGTCGCGCGTGATGCCCGCCAAGGCGATCGACCTGCAGGTGCAGGAAGCCGCGGCGAAGGTCGAGCAGGCGCAGGGCTTCAAGCCCGGAAAAAAGCAGCGCAAGGAGATCCGCGAGCAGGTCATCGACCAGATGCTGCCCGCGGCCTTCCGCCAGCAGGATGACGTGCTTATCTGGATCGACACCTACGCCGGACGCCTGGGGATCGACAGCGCCTCGAGCGGTCCGCGCGACGCCGCGGTCGGCCTGCTGTGCCAAACCATCGACAATTTCGCGCTCGAACGTCTGTCTGTTCGCACGGCCGCGGCCGGCGCGATGACTGCCTGGCTGGCCGATGATGAAGCGCCCGACGGGTTCACCATCGACACGCTGGCAGACCTGCGCGCGGCGGGCGAAGGCGCTGGCGCTGTGCAGTACGTCAACCGGCCACTGGACCCCGAGGAGGTCCGCCACCACATCGAGAGCGGCATGCAGTGCACGCGCCTGGCCCTGACCTGGCAGGACCGCATCTCGTTCGTGCTGGACGACGAGCTGGTGCTGAAACGCATCGTGCCCGCCGACGTCGTGCAGATGGATGTCGAACGCACCGCCAAGACCGAAGCGGAGGAATTCGAGGCTGATTTCTTCCTGATGGCGACCACGTTGCGCGGCTTGGTGGTCGACCTGGTCGACGCGCTGGGCGGCGAATTCGTCGACGACCGCCAAGCGGACATGTTCCGCACCAGCACGGGCCCCGCCCTTCTCGCGGACGCCCCCGACGACGACGGCGCCGACCCGCTGCTGGCCGAAGCCCGCCGCGTGGTGATCGAGAACCGCCGCGCATCCATTTCCCTTGTTCAGCGCCATCTGCGCATTGGCTACAACCGCGCCGCGTCGCTTCTCGATGCCCTCGAGGAGCGCGGCGTGGTGACGGCCATGCGGCCCGATGGTGGCCGTGAACTGCTTGCCATTTCCTGAGGAGCAACCATGCGAATCAACCGTATCACCGTCGAAAACTTCCAGGGCGCCCGCGCCGTGGACCTGCAGTTGCCCACGCCGCTCGCGCTGGTGTCGGGCCTGAACGGCGCCGGCAAGTCGACCGTCGCCGAAGCCGTCCGCCTAGCGCTGCAGGGCACGCCGGAGCGGGTCGGTCTGAAAAAAGAGTACGACATGCTGGTCAGCGATGGCGCGAAGCTGGGCGCTGTCACGGTCGAGCTGGACGCGGGCCCGGTGTCCATGACCCTGCCCAAGGGCGTGGCCGACGGCCAGGAGCTGGTGCCGACAAGCCCCGCCCTGCCCTTCGTCCTGGCCCCTGAGCGCTTCGCCCTGGCCGAGACGAACGACCGCCGCAGCCTGCTGTTCACGCTGACCGGCGCGAAGATCCGCCCCGACGACATCGCCGCCCGCCTGCTCACCCGGAACTGCAGCGCCGAGCTGGTGACGCAGATCAAGCCTATCCTCCGTACCGGCTTTGCCGCGGGCTCGAAGTACGCGAAGGACCAGGCCACCCAAGCCAAAGGCGCCTGGCGCACCGTCACCGGCGAAGTCTACGGCGACGTCAAGGCCAAGGACTGGGCCGCCGATGAGCCCGCCTTCGACCGCGCGGCCCTCGAGAGTGCCGGCGCAGAGCTGGCCGGCCTGGACGAACGCATCGAGGCGACGGCGCAGTCCTTGGGCAAGCTGGTGCAGAAGGCCGAGGCCTACGCGGCGGCGCGCGATCAGATGGCCGCGCGCCAGGCCAAGGCGGCGCGCCTGCCCGAGCTGACCCGCAAGCTGGAATTCGACCTCGCCGAGCATGGCAAGGCAGTTGCCCACGTCGAAACGCTCCAGCTGCGCGCTGGCGCCGGCCCGCGGGTGGGTCTGATGCACGATCTGGCGATCTGCCTGGACGACGTCTACAACTGCGAGCAGGTGAACCTGGTGCTGCCCGGGCCGCTCGACATGCGGATCCTCGAGGTGCTGGAGGTCTACGAAGCCCAGTACGGGAAGCTGGACGCCCCCCCCCGGCGACGCCGACGCCGCGGCGGCGCTGCCCAAGGCCATCGACGCCCGCGAACTGATGGCGCGCAGCGTCGAGAACGACCGCCGCGATATCGCCGCCGCGCAAGAAGCCGCGGCGAGCTTGGAAGCCGTGAACGCTCCGGAGGCGATCGACACTGCCGACGTCGACGCCGTGCGCGCGCAGCTCAACGCCATCAAGGAGCAGCGCAAGGAAGTCCACGAGCGCGTGCAGACGCTGCTGAACGCCAAGCAGGCCGCCGACAGCGCGAAACAGCGCACTTCCAACGCGGCGCAGTACCACGGTGAGGTGCTGGCCTGGGCCAAGATCGGCGACGCGCTGGCGCCCGACGGCATCCCGGGCGAAATCCTGGCCGAAGCCCTGCAACCGATGAACGATCGCCTCGCCCGCCTGACCGAGCTGGCCAACTGGCCGGCGGTCGCCATCGCCGGGGACATGGCCATCACCTACGGCGGCCGCGCCTATCGCCTGCTGTCCGAGTCCGAGCGCTGGCGCACGGACGCCCTGATCGGGCTCGCGCTGGCCACCCAGTCCGGGCTGCGCTGCGTGCTGCTGGACCGCTTCGATTGCCTGGACCAGCCCGGCCGCGGCGACCTGCTGGGGTTGCTCGACACCCTGGCCGCCGACGGCGAGCTCGACACCGCCCTGGTGCTGGGCACCCTGAAATCTGCCCCGCCCGCTCCCACCGACCTTTTCACCAGCCACTGGATCGACCACGGCACCAACGCCCAGCCCGCGCTGCGCGCCGCCGCCTGACACGAGGACACCGACATGCAAAACCTGGCACTTTTCTACGACACCGAAACCACCGGCCTGCCGCTGTTCAAGGATCCGTCTGAACACCCCGGCCAGCCCCACATTGTGCAGCTGGCCGCGGCGCTGGTCGACCTGGACTCGCGCGAGACGGTCGCCAGCCTGGATCTGATCGTCCGGCCGGACGGCTGGAGCATTCCCGACGAGGTCACCGAGGTTCACGGCATCACCACCGAGTACGCCACGGCGGTGGGCGTGCCCGAGACGCTGGCCCTGTCGCTGTTCCTGGAAATGTGGGCCGGGCGCAGGCGCATCGCGCACAACGAGCCCTTCGACGCCCGGATCATCCGCATCGCGCAGCACCGCGCCGGCGAGCTGGAACACGACCTGCAACGCTGGAAGGCCGGCACCGCCGAGTGCACTGCGCGCCTGGCCACGCCCATCCTGAAACTGCCGCCCACCGCCAAGATGGTGGCCGCCAACCGCCACCACCACAAGACGGCCAACCTGAGCGAGGCGGTGCTGTTCTTCACTGGCAAGCCGCTGGAGAACGCGCACAGCGCCCTGGCGGACGTGCGCGGCTGCATGGATGTCTACTTCGCCATCCAGGACCTGCAGCGGGAGGCCGCGTAATCATGCATCCCTACATGAACCGCCACGACCGGCGCCAGGCACGGCGCACCGAAGGGCGCCGGCCTCGAACGGGCCGCATACCGCGCCCGGTGGACTTCCCGATGATTATGGGCTCGGAAATCGTGATGCGCCCCCTGGAGCAGCTATTCGACGAGCTGGACCGCACCGGCAAGGTGTCGGTCAACGCCAAGGGCTACCCGGCCTTCGTGGCCTGCGACGGCCACAAGTACGAGGCCGCGCCCGCGATCGAAGGACTGATCTGGCACTTCGAGATGTGGAGCATCCGCCACGCCAAGGAACTGCCCCTGCAGCCCCTGCGCGATCTGCACATCGCGCTGCACTACCTGGTGCCGATCCAGGAACGCACCATCGAAGGCCTGCGGCAAGCACTGCCGATACTGCGTCGCGTGATCGCGTATGGCCAGCGCGACGACCAGGGCGACCTGTTCCACCAAACGTGCATCAAGATCGCCATGGAGGCGCAGGCATGAGCAAGATCGAAAACACCTGGCGTCTGGCCCCGGTGGCCGCTGCACAGCACGAGCTGGCCGAGGTTCGCGCCGCCCTCGGCTTTCTTCCCCAAGGCTATACCGCCATGGCTGGCCTGGCGCGCCTTGCCGACCTGCTGGCGGCCGCAGGGCCTTCATCGACCTCGCCTGCAGTCAGCACCGAACAGGATGAGCCGATCACCGTTACCGTGGACCATGATCCGCGCGGAGTCAGCGTTGGCGTGTGGCAGGGATCGCACTGCATCTACAGCGGCGCGCATCCGCTGCCCGTCCCGCCTGGCGTATCCACGGTGGAGGATGCTCCCGCTGCTGGCGATGCGCGGGGCGCCGTAACTCTTGTCACTCGCCAAGGCCGGGGCCAGGAACTGTTCACCTACACCTCCCAGCCGTGTGACAGCGTAATCGCATGGCGGATTGGCGAGGCTTGCAGCAAAGCTAGCCAGGCCTCTGCTGGCGACTACATCGACCGAGCCCTGAGTCTTTTGAAAGAACTACAGCGGAAGGGCTACGGCATCGCCGACATTTCCGCCGCCCAGCGGCAGGGGGATGCCTGATGGCCCTGCCCTACAGCACCGCGACCAGCGGCGAGAAGGCGCTGGGCGAGATCCAGAAGCTGCTGCGCGCCTTCGGCTGCAGCAAGTTCGGCAGCATGGTGGACGACGGCGCCGGCGAACTGCTGGTGCAGTTCGAATACCGTGGCCGCCAGGTGTCCGTGAAGGCGTCGACGAAGGGATACGCCGCGGCCTGGCTCAAGGAAAATCCGTGGAGCAACCGCCGGACCGGCACGCGGGCCCAGTACGAGAAAAAGGCCATGGATGTGGCGAGCGTCGCCGTCTATTCGATCCTGCGCGACTGGATCAAAGGCCAGATCATGGCCATCGAGACGGGCATCCTGTCATTCGAAGGCGCGTTTCTCGGTCAGATCATGCTGCCCACCGGACGCACGGTGCTTGAGCATGCAACGGCTGCCGATCTCCTGCCGGCCCCGGACGCCACCCAGCAGAGCGACCAGGGCGCAGGGACGCCGCGATGCTAGCCGCCGAAGTAATCCTCGGCGACCGCCTTAGCCGCCTCGACAGCGGCTGCCACATCAGTAAAAAGCCCTCGCACTTCGATGGGCGGAAGCATGCCGGAGACGAGACGCACACTGATTCCATTCGGTCCCGCCAGCCCTTCAATCTCGTACTGCTTGGCGCCGCTACCGCCGCGACCCAATACCTGCCAACTCGGGGGGTGCATCGTCTTCTCCTGACCATGGTGAATGCCGCGACATCGTACCCCACACCTCTTGGAGTGTCAGCATGACCAGCCGCACAGAAGCCGCCAAGGCGGCAGAGCATCAAACCGTGCTGTCGTTCGATGAGCGCGAGCGCATCTTGTGCCAGTTCATCAGCGAGCCGATCAACCATGACCGGGAAATGGCTATCGCCATCGAAGCCGCCACCCAGGAAAGGCTGCTCGCCCCTCTCGAAGATTACGAGCGGGTCTTGGCCGATCATCGCCGCCTGGTGGGCGAACTGGATGTGCTGCTCAACGGCGACGGCGCTGCACCGCAAGCCAGCCTGTGTGACATCGTTGCGCAGGTTCGACGCGCCGGAATCAAGGCAAGCGCCCCTGTAGCTGGGGAGCGGTGCAAGCGGTGCGGCGGCCCCGGCTGGTACACAAGCCACACGACCGGCTACCCGGAGTCGATTCCGTGCAGCGCCTGCAACCCGCAAGGGTTTTCGGTTGAGCGGCTGGAAATAGACCCGTTCTTAGCTGCGCAGCTTTGGCGCAAGCCTGTGGACTTCGCGGACGCCTACAAGGGTGCCCGCGAGGATCTGGCGATTTGGAAGCGCCGGGCACTGGAAGCCGAGCGAGACCTGCGCGCCGAGCGGGAAACGTCGTCCCGCCTTGTCGCTACCCTGAATGCCGAGAACGGCGCGACGCACATGGGCGAACCCGCGCCCCAAGCCAGCGCCGATGACGTGCGCAGTGCGGCGCTGGAGGAAGCTGCGAAGCTGATGGACCAGACGCTCCGCAGCAGCGGGGCCGCCCTCATCCGCGGCCTCAAGCGGCCCAGGGCGGACGAGGACGCCGCCTGCCTGCATCCCCGCGCTTACCGCGCCGTTGATCGCAATGGCTATGCCTGCCCGGACTGCGGCGTTTTCGTCAGCAAGGTCGATATCTACCGCAGCCGAGCGGAGCGCAGATCCTCTGCCACCAAGACCGGACAAGGAGAGCGGGATGCGTGAGCGCCCTATCCCCTTCAACGGCCCCATGGTGCAGGCCGTGCTGGCCGGGACCAAGACGATGACGCGGCGGCAGGTCCGCGACACGGGCTTGTATGCGATCGACGCCAGTATCCATGGTGGGACAACCGCGGCGCGCGAGTTGGCCAGCCTTGCAACGCAATGCCCTTACGGCCGGCCCGGCGACCGTCTATGGGTACGCGAGCCCTGGCG
>NZ_CYTY01000001.1:126574-218429 GCF_001298995.1 Achromobacter sp. 2789STDY5608615 | reverse complement strand
CGACGCACAGGGCGAAGGCTGCGCGCCGGCGTGGCTCGATGCGGACGACAACCTGACCGTGCACGCTCATAGGCAACCCACCTACCGCCAGGGCTTTGCCAGGCTGTGGCGCGAGATCAATGGCCCCGACGCCTGGGACGCCAACCCCTGGGTCTGGGTGGTAGCGTTCCGGCGCCTGCCGCCCGGGGGAGCGCGATGAAACCTTACCTGTCCGACGACGAAATCAAGGAAATTTGCGATCCGCTGACGCAGCCCCACGCCCAGGTTCGCTACCTGCAAAGCTTGGGCATCCCCGTCAGCCGCAAGCCCGGCGGCCGCCCGCTGGTGGGGCGCGCCGCATTCGATCGGGTCATGGCAGGCTCGCCCCCGGAAGCTGCGAACGACACGCACGCGCCGGCAACGCCGCAGCCCGACCACGCCGCACTGCAACAACTTTTCAACCGACAACGGAAGCATGGGACGCAAGCGAAAATCGGCTGACCTGGGACTACCGCCGCGCGTCTACCTCAAGCATGGCGCGTTCTACTACGTGCACCCGGGCAGCGGAAAATGGGAGCGGATTGGGACCGACATCAACGACGCGAAACGGCGGGGCAACCTGTACAACGACCCCGCCGGAGAGTACGGCACCGTGGCCTACTGGCTGGGCATGTTCCTGGCCGACTGCCAGAAGCGCATCGGCCTGCCCAAGGTGCGCCGCGGGATCGCGCAGCGCACCTACGACGACTACTCCTCCGATGCGAAACCCTTGACGGCATTTTTCGGGAAGATGCAGCCGCACCAGGTGCAGGGCCATCATGTCGCGCAGCACCTGGACGCCGGCGCGCACGCGGACCGCGCCGTGCGCGCAAACCGGGAGAAGGCGTGCCTATCGGCGGCCTTTTCCTGGATGAAGCGGCGCCCCGATACAGGCGTGAGCGTCAATCCCTGTTTCGGGATCGCGCGCAACCCTGAGCAGAAGCGGGATCGGTATGTCGACCACGACGAATACAGGCTGATTTATGGGCGGGCGTCCAAGGCCGAACGCATCCTGATGGAGCTGATCTACCGAACGCTGCAACGCCCCGAGGACATCATCGCGTGGACGGCCACCAACTTGGTCAACAAGCGCGAGGCCGACGGCACGATCCAGCGGGTGATCCGCAACCGCCAGGCCAAGACCGGCCAGGTGGTCGACATCCGTGTCACCCCGGAGATTGAGGCCATACTGGCAAAAGCAGCGCCTACCGATGCCATCCTGGGCCCGGGGCTGCACCTGGTGCACACGCGCAACGGCGATCCGTACACCTATGACGGAATCTCGGCCATGCTGCGCCGCCGCATATACAAGGCGGTGAAGGATGGGGATTTGACGGAACCGTTCGGGTTCTACGATTTGAAGGGGAAGGGCGCGACCGATATGTGGCTGGCCAACGTGCCACTGACCGAGATTCAGGTGCTGTGCGGGCACGAGTCCGTGCGAACGACGGAAATCTATGTGAAATCGCGCTGGAGGGGGACAGTCAGCCCCAACAAAACGGCGTTGCCGGCCGTCTAATATCGGTTGGGGAAGCCAGGAAAGACGCGGTCGCCAGGGGCGGCGCAGATGTGAAAATTTTGGACAGATCGAGGAGGGGTTTCTATATTTGGCGCGGGTCTGCGGCCTATTCAGACACCGGAATCATAATCCGCAGGTCCCCTGTTCGAATCAGGGATGCGCCACCAGAGAATTCAAAAAGGCCTTCACGCAAGTGAAGGCCTTTTTTCATTGGATCGCCGGATCCCCCCTCTGGCAGCCACCTCTGTCTCTGGCCGTGACGGGCCCGGCCTTCACACATTTCCACATAATCCCCACATTTTTCCCGCATACCCGCACGGTCCGCCCTCTTAGAATCTTCGCCCACCACGCCCCCGCGGAGAATCTGACATGCCGCCCAGCCGCATTCAAGTTTCGCGCCTCGCGCAAGCTTGCCGCCCCGTTGCCCCGGCCGTTACCCCAGCTGCACCTGGCCGCCAGGCCGCCATCAGGACCGGTATCGCTGCAGTCGCCGCGCGCGCCATGCTTGCCGCGGCCCTGGGCCTGAGCGCCGGCCACGCCTGTGCCGCGCAAGGCGGCGTGCAGGCATCGAGCGTCACCTACGCCCCCACCGCGGCGCAGCTACAGACGGTGGAAATGCTCAAGCAGGCCTCCATCGACGCCTTCGCGCCGGCGGAATTCGCCCGCGCCGGCAAGACGCCGCTGCCCTATCGCCTGGTATCGCCCATCGCACCCGAAAGCGGAAAAAAATACCCACTGGTGGTGATTTTCCACAGTTCAGGCGGCGTCGGCAGCGACAACCTGCTGCCGCTGAACGCGTTCACCCGCGCCTTCGGCTCGGCCGAGTCGCGCCGCGATTTTCCCGCCTACGTGCTGGTGCCGCAGACGCCGGGCCGCACCGCCAACTATGAAAAGGACGGCCATGGCGTGCGGATCTCGAAGGCCGGCGCCGACCTGCCCGACGTCATGCGGCTGGTCGAGGACATCGCCAGGCACCATCCGGTCGACGCCAGGCGGATCTACGCCGTCGGCTTCTCGATGGGCGCGTCGGCCGCGCTGGACGCCGCCGTCGCGTCACCCGGACGCTTCGCGGCCATCGTCGCCATGTCGGGCGTGCCGCCGGAGCGCTCGCTCGCCAGGCCGCTGGCGGGCGTTCCCACGCTGCTCATCCACGGCACCGCCGACCAGGAGAATCCCTACGAGGGCAGCCAGATCTGGGCCAAGGCCCTCGCGGCCGCGGGCGGCCATCCGGTCTTCATCACCTACCAGGGCATGGATCACCGCATCGCGCCGGAACTGCTGACCGCCAGGCCCTGGCGCGAATGGATGTTCCAGCAGAAGCAGCCATGACGCCGCGCGGCGCGGGGCGTCATGGCCCCGCGCCGGCCTTCCGTGCGGCGATCAGGGCTTGACCACCATGTCGCGGCGCCGCCCGCCCCAGGTCGCGCACAGGCTGGCCACGAACGCGCCGATCAGCATGGAGGCAAAGCCCCACAGCGCAAACGCCGCGGCGGCCTTGCGTGCCGTGTCGGCCGCTTCGCGCGCCTTGCGCTTGGCGTCATCGGCGGCCTGACGGGCCTGCTGCAGCGTCTGATTCACGCGCTGCTGCGCGGCGGCGGCATCGATGCCCGCCTGCGCCGCGATCACGCGGGCCACATAGTCGCGATCCGCCGGCGTCATGTCGCCGCGCGCCAGGCTCATCGCCACGATGCGTCCGACTTCGGCGCGGGCCGCGCCGCGGTCACCGGCGGCATCGGGCCGCTCGTTGCGCAACAGGACGTCCGTGAAGTAATCGCCAGCGCCGTCCGCGCCGCCGGCTGCCGCCCCCGCGCCGGCAGCGGCGCTCGCGGTCACCGCCGCGCCCGCCCCGGCCGCGATGGAAGCGCCGGCCTTGGCCGCGCCCGATGCCAGCGTGGCGATCGCCGAGCCCAACAGCGCGGCGCTCACGACCGCGCTCAGCGCCCACACCAGAAAGCCGTGCGCGGTGTCGCGGAAATAGACCTCGTCGCCGTGCACGTCGGCCCATTTGGTGCGCAGCCGGCCGGCGACATAACCGCCGACGCCATAGGCCACGATCTGCGTGAACAGCATCCAGACGATCAGGCCGATGCCTGCCGCGGGCGCGGAGACGCCTTCCCCGCTCCAGGGCGAGACCGACAGGAAGCCCAGGCCGGAGCCGCCCGCGAACAGCGCCAGCGACAAGGCCGCGGCGATGACGGCGCCGGCGAACACCGCCGCCCAGGACACGGCGGACACCGCCGATTCCCGCACCGGCGGCACGCCGTCGTAGGGCCGGTTGGCCGAGAGTGCATTTTCCATGGTGATTCCTCGTTCACATTGCGCGCCGTGGCGCGGGACCGGACTGGCTCAATGCCAGAACAGCGCCAGCAGGATGATGATGGGAATGGGTACCCCCAGCAGCCATAACAGGATCGAACGCATGCAAGCCTCCTTGGGTGTGGGATGGGATTCGGTGGCGCTCAGGCCAGGTCGATCGTGCCCGGCGCGCGCGGATCGGGCGGCGGCGGGACGACGTCGGGCTCGCCCGGATCATCGGGCGCATGGTTGGGATTGGGTCGCGGGTCGTCGGGCCGGGCCGGATGGCCGGGCAGCGGCGGATCATCGGGCGGCACGTCGTCGGGCGCGCCCGGCGGGCGGTGGTCGGATGGGAACATGGCGGATCTCCTCGGCGCGTCTATCGCGCTGGTCCGCTGCCCAGCAACTGCCGTGCCCGGCATGCCGACCGCCATCGGCCCGACGCAAAAAAGCCCTCGGACGAGGGCTTGCGGGCATGGCCGGCGCGGGTCAGGACTTGGACGGCTTGCCGTCCCTGGCGGGTTCCACCCCGTTCGGATCGCTGTTGCCCAGGAATTCCACCACGGCGGCCTTGCCGGCGGCGGAGGCCTCGTCCTGGCTGGCATAGCGCCGTTCGGAATAATTGGTGCTGCGCACATTGCCGGTGTCGGGGTCCAGCAAGGTGATGATCCAGGCGAATTCGCCCGGCAGCAGCTGCCTGACCTGCAGTGTGGCGCGCGTGCCCGGGCGGAGTCGTTGCGGCATTTCGCGATCTGGAGAGTGGGTGGACGCCGCCATCGTAGCGCAAAGCGCGGGCGCGGCGGGCCTCGAAAAATGCTGCGCCGCACACCGATTTCATGCTGCAAGGTGCGCGGCGAAAACGCCACAGCGCTCGCCAGAGCCAGGAAAACCCTAGCGCCACACCCTGCCATACAGGCGCACAATCAGACTAAACGTAGCGACGAAGTGACAGACCGCAATAGCGGCGCCGCATCCCTTTAATCAGGCGAGGACGGAGACATCATGACTTACGTAGCAGTGGTAATCAGCTGTTTGATGGTTGTGGGTATCGTCGCGTTGGTGGTTCAAACGATACAAAGCGCGGGGCCCGAGCCCTGGCTGAAGATATCGGCGGCCATCGTCAGTTCCCTGTTCGCATCCCTGTTGCTCATTCCGCTCGGCTACGCCGTGGCGCAGACCATCGCCCTGGATTGAGCTGACGGGTCCTCCCGGATCCCCGTCATCCGATGCGCCTGAAGGCCACCCAGGGGCTACCCGCCCCGGGCCGGCCTGCCGCGCGTCGCCGCCCAGCAGATCAGCGAACCGGCGGTGACCATCGCCACGCCTTGCCAGAATGTCATGGTCAAGCGCGTGGACAGCCATACGGCCGCAAAAAAAGTCGACAACACTGGCGTGAAGTAGGACGCCGTGGCCAGCAAGGTCAGATTGCCGTTGAGAATGCCCACGTTCCAGAGCGCGTAGCCCGCGGCCATGGCGCCGCCCGTCACGCACAGTTCGAGCACGGCGGGCCAGGCGAACGGCAGCGCCGGCTCGGCGCTGAACCCGTATTTGATCCAGAGCACGGCCGCGGTCAGCATGAAGAACAGGGCCACGCCGTTCTTGCCATCGGCATAGCGTTTCGTGACGTTGCAATAGACGGCCCAGATGACGGCGCCGCTGAACGCCAGGCCGTAACTGAGGGGATTGCTGGAGACATTGGCCGCCACGCGCGCCCAGGAAACGCCGCCGTCGCCGCCGACCACCCAGACGATGCCGCACAGCGACAGCGCGATGCCGGGCACGACCCAGGCGCTGGCGCGCTGGCCGTTGATCAGGATCGCCAGGATGACGGTGAAGCACGGCCACAGGTAGTTGACGATGCCCAGCTCGATCGCCTGGCCGCGATTGGCGGCGAATCCCAGCGACAGCGACAGGCAGATTTCATAGGCCACGAACAGCAGGCTGCCGGAAACCAGGTAGGCGCGCGGGAATGAACGCACGCGGGGCCATCCGAGCAACAGGACGAGGAAACCCGAACCGACCGTATAGATCAGGGCCGCGCCGCCGATCGGCCCGAAGCTCTCGCTGACGCTGCGAATCAGGCCGACGACGGTGCCCCACAGCACCACGGCCATCAATCCCATGAAAGTCGCCGTGTTCCGGCTGGGAGCAGATTGCATTACTTTTTTCCGATTTCCCGATGTCCATCCAGGGCGCCGCGCCGGGGCGCGCGCCAGAACGACGCAGTGTAGCGAAAACAGGGAAACCGCCGCGGCAGGGCCGGCACGGGAATTGCAGGCCGGCGCGGCGCGACCGACCGAAGATCAACAAGAAGGAGATCTCGCCGCATGACCATCTCTGTACGCAGGCTGAGCGACGTGCTCGCCACCACGGCATCCGGCCGGCTCTACCGGATCGAAGTGTTCTCGCACGCCGACCGGCGCGCGGGGACGCCCATCACGACCGGCTACATTCTCAGGACCACGGAAGGGGAGCGCGTGATCGCGCTGGGCGAACGGCGCTACCGCCTGAAATCGGGCGAGGTGCCGACCGCCCTGCCGCCCGCCGCCGCGCCCCGCCACGACGCCTGATGCGCCCGTCGCGGCCGCCTCAACGCTCGTCGGACGCCACCCGCCGCTTGCCCAGGCCCTTGGCCCGGTACAGGGCGACGTCGGCACGCTCCAGCAACTGCAGCATGGTGACGCCCGACTGCGGATAGACGGCAATGCCGACGCTGGCCGAGACCGCGACGCGGATCTTGGGGTACGGCAACGAGAGGCTCTCGACCAGGGACTCGGCCACCGCCTGCGCGTTTTCCTGGTTGGCGCCAAGCAGCAGCACGGCGAACTCGTCGCCCCCCCAGCCGCGCCGCCACGTCCGAGACACGGATGGCGTGGGCCATGCGATCGGCGGCTTCCTTCAGAACGGTATCGCCGGCGGCATGCCCATGCAGGTCGTTGACCGCCTTGAAACCGTCCAGGTCGATCGCCAGGATGGCGAAGGTCTCGCCGCTGCGCTGCGCCACCGCCAACTCGCGCAACACCAGCTCGCCGAACAGCACCCGGTTGCACAACCCGGTCAGGGGATCGTAATGCGCCAGATGCTGCGCGTGCGCCAGCATGCGTGAAGCCTGCAGCAGCGCCGTGCCGACCTCCTCGGCCTCCTTGACGCGCGTGCCGGGCAGTTCGACGGTGCGGCCTTCGCCCAGCGCCAGCGCCGGGCCGACCAGCCCCTGCACCGCCGACGTCAGGCGGTTGGCCAGCCGCAAGGCCAGCCACAGCCCCAGCCCGAACGCCGCCAGCGTGCCCAGCGCCAGCCAGGCGATGGAGCGGTACAGGTCGGTCGTCACCAGCGTCATCGGCGCGCCCGCCGCCACCGTCCAGCCGGTCAGGCCGGAACGGCTGAACGCGGTGTAGACCGGCGTGCCTTCCTTGGTGGTCGATTCCAGCGAGCCCTCGTTCTCCAGCTGCACCGCCCGCGCCAGCGTCGGCACGGCCTTCTGGCCAACGAATTTCTCGGTGTCGCGCGTACGGGCGATGATGGTGCCGTTCTTGTCCAGCACCGCCGCCACCCAGCCGTCCGGCAGCCCGCGCCGTCCCAGCACGTTGCCGATGCGGTCGGGCGACAGGCCGACGTTGAGGCTGTAGATGACTTCGTCGCCGCGCACCACCGGCACTCCCAGCGCGATGGTCGGCACGCCGCTGAGCGCACCGGTGAACAGGCTGCTCAGGACCGGCTCGCGCGCGCGGAACACCCGGGCCAGCTCCTGCGACACCCCGGAAGGCGGCAGGGGCGTGCCGTAGGGCACCATGGTATTGACCACCTGGTGGCCTTCCTTGTCGGTCAGCACATAGCTGTCGACGATCTGGAATTTGATGGCTTCGCGGGCGCGCTGGTGGAACCCCGCCAGGTCGCCGCCCACCAGGTCCGGGGACGACGCCAGCATCTGCAAACCGGCTTCGACGCCGGTCATTTCCCGGTCGAGAATGGCGGTCAGATTGCGGGCCAGGAAAATCGTATCGCGGAATATCCGCTCTTTCTGGATCAGGTAGCTTTCGTAAACGGCGATCGAAGACACCACCAGCGCCGGTGTAATACAGGCGAACACCAGCACCAGCAATCCGGTTCGCATCGAATACCGGAGCTTCGGGCGGACCCGCGCGGCGACCAGGCTTTCGCCGTCTGCCATATTATTTTTCCCTGCCGCGCATTTGCACGGGGCAAAACGCTTGCCGACACTGCACCCTCTGACCCATCGCGCCTCTCCTGGAACAGTCATCCGGGCCGGCGGCCCGAAGGGACGGAAAACCAGAAATTATTGCAGAACCAGACCGCAGCAAACCATCCATCGACCCGACGGCGCCGGCAAATAGGCGCGCCGACGGTGGAAAAAATCGCGTCCCCAATTTACCTCAAAAACAAAGCCGGGAAATCATTTCATTATGCTCGAGCACCTGCCGGCGTATTGCCGCCGGCGTCGCGTCGACCTCGGCGGCGGAATTGAAATATACCGGCCGGGCATGGTCACAATATTCAATCCCGGTCCGCGGGGGGAGCGATCCGCACCCAGTCAGACTTGAGCCGATCAGCCACGGCATCGTCATCGCTGCGAGCCACTTTTTCCTGCACATCCCTGGCCTCCTTGCGGGCCTGTCCCGCCCGCGCCTGGAGGCGGGCCTCACTGTCCGAGCGTTCCTGCGCCCGGCCCATGGCCCGCCCCCGCCAATACACCCCGGCGACGGCGGCCAGGGCCGCCAGCACTGCCGCCATCAAGCCGAGGCCCCGCTTAATCCACTGTTGCAACATGCGCCATGCTCCTGTCGGTCCGCGTCCGGATGGCCGTCACGGCCTGCTGGTAAAGGCCGCCCCAGCTGTCCGGCTTGGGCTTGCCCGGCCGCCAGGTGCGCAGATACAGCGCCCAGGCCGCCTGCGTGTCGCCGACCGGCGGCAGCGCCTTCGGATCGGTCCAGAGCAGCAGCCGCGCGACGCCGGCGGCCAGCACGTCGTCGTACTCCAGCGCCGCATAGATCGCATCCGGATCGCCCGCCACGCTGCGCACCTTGCACAGCGTGGCCAGGTGATCCCTGCTGGCCGCGTGCAGGAACACGCCCCACACGCCGCCGCGGCTG
This sequence comes from Achromobacter sp. 2789STDY5608615, assembly GCF_001298995.1. Taxonomy (NCBI): domain Bacteria; kingdom Pseudomonadati; phylum Pseudomonadota; class Betaproteobacteria; order Burkholderiales; family Alcaligenaceae; genus Achromobacter; species Achromobacter sp. 2789STDY5608615. The sequence goes on along the minus strand of NZ_CYTY01000001.1, from coordinate 209,489 downwards.
GCGCGGGTGCCCTTCTCGAATTGCCAGAAACCGCGGGCGGGCCCGCCGATCTGGCGCCGGTGCACGAAGCGGCTTTCCTGCAGGCCGATGGCCAGCAGCATGCAATCCGCCGCGGGCGTGTTCATGCGAGCGGGCAACAGCGCCATCGCCGGCCGCAGCGCGTCGTCCATGATCTGGTCAAGCGTCATGCCTGCCCTCCTTGTCTGTCTGGGTTTCCATGCCCAGCGTCTTGCGGCGGATCTCGACCGCCCAATCCACCAGGTCCTGGTTCTGCAGCTTGGCGGTCAGGCGCAGGTAGGCGCCCAGCACCCACCAGGCCGGCAGCCCCGCCAGCAACATGCACGGGCCGAGCACATAGAACATGGCCAGCAGCCCGTCCTCGCCCAGGCCGGTGCGTTGCGCCATCCAGTAGGCCGAGGACATCAGGTCGGGCATCCAGGCGATCATGCCGATCGCCAGCAAAGGCCCGAACAGAAATGAGCTGACCACCGTGCAGGCGGTGCGCGCGACGAATTCGCGCGGCGTGCGCGGCGGCATCAGCAACATGCCGATCAACGCCGCCATCGCGGCCGGCATGCCGAAAGCCAGCGCAATTTTCAGGGCGGCCCAACCGCCCAATCCCGTAGATGCCGGTTCCATGGTTACACCGCTCCTGTCGACGGTGCGCATTGCTGCCTCCCGTGAACATCACGGGCGCCGCAGGGGCGCGCCGGATGAAAAAAATGAAATCCGGGCGACACTGTCGTCCGTGGGTTCCAGGCGCCGCCTGTATCCATCGTTACTATTGCGTTGTCTATTGGTCTTATCTCCCAGTCTGAATCGCCATGAAACCCTGGACCCGCCGCCAGCCCCGCCGCAAAGCCGCCCCGACCCTCGCCGAAGCGCTCTCCCGCTACCTGGTCGAGGTTTCCGCCACCAAGAAGGGCCATGCCTCGGAACAGTCGATTGCCCGCATCTGGCGCGCCACGCGCCTGGCCATCCGCCCGGTCGATCGCATCCGCAGTTCCGACCTGACGGAATTGCGCGACGAATGGCTCAAGGACCGGGCGCCGGCCACCGTGGTGCGACGCATGGCATTCCTGTCGCACGTCTACACGGTGATTCGCAAGGATTGGGGCTTCGACCAATTGGCCAATCCCGTCCAGCTGGTGCGGCGGCCGGCGGTCGACGACGCGCGCGACCGCCGGCTGTTTGACCGCATCACCTTGCGCGGCGTGTCGGATGACGACTGTCCAAGCAAGGAGCTTGAATGGATCATCCGCGCCACCCGCTCGACGGAATTGCCGACCATCCTGACGGTGGCGAAGGAAACCGGCATGCGCCGGTCAGAAGTGGTTGGCATCCAGCGCGAACACCTGGATCTGATGCACGGCGTGGTGCACCTGCCCCACACCAAGAACGGCCGCGCCCGCGACGTGCCGCTGACGCCTCGCGCCCGCGAGGCGCTGCGTCGCTGGGTCACCGGCAAACCGATGCGAGGCCGCATCTTCACCATGCAGCCCGGCTCGGTCACCCGCGCCTTCATCCGCGCGCGTCGCCGCGCGAGACTGGGGTACGAGCAGATGTGCCGGCGCTACGGCCGGCGACCCAACGCGGCCTACTTCCGCGACTTGCGATTCCATGACCTGCGGCACGAAGGCACCTCGCAGCTCGCCACCGTGTTCCAGATCCATGAACTGGCCAAGGTCAACGGCAACGTCGACACGCGCATGCTGCTGCGCTACTACCACCCGCATGGACGCGAATTGGCCCAGAAGCTGGCGCGCAGCCCGCTGGGCCGCCGCCAGCTTGAGGAAATGCGGCGCGAGCGCGAGACCGACCAGGAGGCGCTGCCCCTGGCTGCCTGACGCCTACGTCGTCGCGGTCTGCTCGACCGGCGACGGCGGCTCCACCAACGTCAACCAGGCCGGCAACGTGCCCCAGCCCGGATAGCTGACCTTGCCGTCGGCGCCGTCATGCTCGGCGCCGATCGAATACGGCAGTCCCGTAGCCACCACCCAGAGCGGCGTGGTGCGATGGTCGTCGACCATGGTCCAGATTTCTCCCTGACGCAGGGCCCATTTACCGGCGGACGGCGCGGGCGGCGCATCTTCGTACGCGCCGTAAGGGATATTGAACGTGCCGGGCGTGAGCGCCAACTCGTTGGCGACAGATTGATAGAGATACAGACCGTCGTTGTCGGTCTGGAATACGTCTTTTTGCATATTGCTTGTCCTTTTGAATGAAATTTGCACTGCAAATGCGCGAGTGATGGGTAGCCGGCAGGCCGACACGTTCCGGCGCCACTCCCATCGGTTCCAGACTTCCACGGTGACGGGTGCCAGCAACGGCGAGGCCTTGGCGGTGCATCGCAGTGTGATGAGCGCAACAAACATCGTCTGGAACAACGCGGGTTCCACGATTGATGATGCTGGTGGCAACGAGACCCGCCCCGTGAACACTGCCTACCAACCGCGCATCCATTCCTGACGTCTGCCTCACTGCAAATGCGCGGGTGATGGGTAGCCGGCAGGGGGCGGCGTATCAGCAACACAGTCATGGCATCTCCAATCGCATCAGCCCGAACCGTGTGGAGGCGGTCACAGGCACACAAGCCTGGGCCTTGCTCGACGGCTCTGGGATGACGACCGATGGCGCCGGTGGTGCGGAGACTCGCCCTGTCAACACCGCTTACCACCCGCGCGTCCATACCTGATGCCCTTTTCACTGTTAATGCGCGGGCACATGCCTCTCGCCAGGCAGACGCCTTGCAAGGGCATGGTCATGAGCTTTGGGATCCCTTCACCGGCACAACCTCCGGCAGTGGCTCTTTGTCCGTATCCCTATCCACCAACCCCGCATCCGGGATATCGATCAACTATGCCTCGGGCAGTCTTCGAGAAGCGAGGCAAGGAGCACCCCGTATCGCCAAGGAAACACGCCCATCGAACGTCGCTTTTCTGCCCCAGATTCATGCCTGATTTCAAGCATGAATCCGCGGGTAATAGGCCGTGTTCATCGGCCGAACCCGGGCCACGTTACCGGAGGTGGGAACACCAGCGGTGCCCGGTGCGCTGCTGATCTTCATGCCGGACACCACCGTCGTGGGTTCAAGCCCCCAGAAGGCGGCACCGGTGGTCGAGTAGTCAGCAATCGACGACAGTCCGGTTGGACCGCCGTTCACTGCGATGGCGCTACTTGATTGTCGCGTACCGATAACTCTCGCATTTGCAGTGTCAGCGTCAGTTCCCGTAAAACGCCGGAACATATCGCGCAGATCGGGCACCCGGAATTGCGTCGCCGAATAGTCCGAAAACCAATGACTGCCGCGATTCGCCGACCACACGGCCTCGGTTTTCACCAGCCCCTGCTCCTGCGCATACCCCCACAGGGCGGCGTAGTCGGTCTTCGACAGCAGGCCGCCGATGGCATCGACTTCGCTGGCCAGCGGCAGCGAGGTATGGCCGTCCAGGGGACGGCCGCACAACGGCGAGCGGTAGCCGGTGAAATACTGCCCCGACACCCAGGTCCACACTTCCGCGCATTCCGAGACGATGATCGGCCCGACATCCTGCGTCGGCAACGCGGTAATCGAGTAGATCCTGGGGAAGTTGCCCGCGACGAACGCGGTGGTGGCCAGCCGGGTACTTTTGTCGCCCGCCGCCGGCGTGGGCGCGGTCGGCGTCCCGGTCAGCGCCGGCGACGCCGCCAGCGCCGCCACGAACTTGGCCTGCAGCGCCGCCAGGTCGCCGTTGTCCAGCACGTCCTGGCCGGCCTTGTCGGCGATGTACTGGCCGATCATGGCGGCCACGAACGAGGCCTGGCGCCAGACGGTGTTGAGTTCCTTCGATTTGGCCGTGCCGGCCGAGAAGCCGCCCAGCCTGGCGGCCAGCGCCTGGTAGTCGGCGGGAGCGAGCACGTTGGCGCCGGAAACGGTGCCGAAGGGAAGAATTTGATTGATAGCCACGAAATGTCCTTATTCAACCGGCAAAAAGCGAGCCCCAGAGTCCGCCGTCGAACCCGGAGATGTATTGGTTTTGAACGTCAAAACCGAACAAAGGCCCCTCAGCCGAGGGGATGACGTAGTAACTGACGCGCACGCCTTCCGGCTTGAGCGGGATGTACCCGCCGGTAAGTAGCGCCAGGAACAGCGCGGACGGCGGCGTACCGGCGACGCCGATATCCACCGACATGTCGCCGTTGTCCTGGATGAACACATGCGTGCCGCCACCGAAAATGCGATCCAGGATCGCCGCCGATGCCTCCAGCGTGCCGTCCCAGTGGTTGGCCCCGATCTTGGCGCGCAACAAGAGCCGATAGGTCTCGTCGTCCAGCTCGGTCAGGCCGCTGTCCGGATCGAACGGGCCCTGCCACACGCCCTGGTCGAAACCCAGGCCATCGACGTCGTGCGAGAAGTAGATATTCGAAATGGGCGTCCGGACCTTCCGGTCCAGCCCTACCCAGCGCCCCACGGCGTCCAGCTGGACGCCGACGGCCAGATCCAGATCGAAGGCCGCCAGCATGGCGCCGTACAGCTCTCGCAGTCCGGCCGCCGCCCCGCACAGCGCGGCGACGGTCGCATTGAACTTGGGCTTGGAGCGGTAATAGGCCGACAGCCGCCCGAGATAATCGTCGGTATTGGCCATATCAGGTCACCGTGAGTTTGATGTCGTCCGGCGTCGCGGCGGCAGCCTCGTTGAACGCCAGCGGCACGTCAGGCGCGCCGTTGCCGGCGGGACCGCGCAGCGTCAGCCCGGAAATCTTGAACGTGCCATTGCCGGCCACGCCATTGGCCGCCGAAATGGCGTCGGCCCACTCCACCGACGCGCTGGCGCCGCCGCCGATCGCGACCCCGTTGATATAGTCCGCGACCGCCCGCTGTACCGCCACGCCGATGGCCGTGGTGTAGCCCGGCAAAGCCCGCAGCTGCACGTCGACCGCCACCGGCACGATCGTGGGCCGGAAGAACCGGATGCGATGCGCGATGCCGTAGATGTCCGTCACGACCACCGTGGTGGTCCCGTGCGTGCCGGTCCCCGGCGTCTTCTTGGCGGCAATGGCCTGCGCGATCAGCGCCGCGTCGCCGCCATCGACCACCAGCGCGATGCTGTGCGGCGGCAGGCCGTGGGCGTCCGCCACCGCGCCGTCGTTCTCGAAGGCGGCGTGGCGCAACACGCCAGGCACCGACGCGACGGCCCCAATGGTGCCCTCCAGCACGCTGCGCGACGGCAGGGCCACCGAGACGGCCTGGCGCACCCGCAACGCGGCATCGCTCTCGACCGGCGCGCCTGGCGTTGCCGCCGCCGGGTTGACCACGGACTGCCAGCCCAGCGTCGGCGTGCCGATCTGGTTGATGCTGCCGGCCGCTGCGGTCACGGCGCCCAGCGCCTGGCTCTGGGCGGTGACGGTGATCTCGCCGCCAGGCGGAATCGTCACGCTGGCCGGCAGTTGCCAGCGGCCGCGGTTGGCATCCATCGCCACGCCATCGACGATGGTGACGCCGCCCTGCCCCACGATGCGCAGGTCCACCGACGAACGCGTCGCGGCGCCGCGGACCAGGCCGTTGATCTTGACGTTGCTCGACAGCGCCGCGTTGGCGGCGGTGGCCGGCGAGAACGCGTTGTAGACGCTGATCGCCGCCGAGTTGGCTTCATGGATGGCCAGGGCAAAAACGGCCAGCAACTGACCGTCCTGGCTGTCCGCCTCCAGGTAGGTATCGGCGCCGTAGATGCCGCGGTACTGCTCCTTGAAATACTGCAGCACCTCGCCATAGCTCGGCGCACGGATGCCCGCGGCGTCGATGACCGGGGCTGTGGAAAGAATCGTCATAATGCCGCCTGCACAGTGGCCGTGCCATAAAGGGTTGAAATGGATGCCGTCACGCTCAAGCCGCGGGTTTGCGGGTCGAGCCGGCTCGAATACTCGGCCAGGTCGGTTACGCCTGCCGTGCCCAGGATGCGCTGGCGGATGGCCCAGTCGTAGCTGGCGCGGGGCTGCTTGCCCAGCACTTCGCCGTTCCAGGGCGTGCCTTCGGTCACGTCCAGGAACCACTCTCCGCGCGCCAGCATCAGCCGGGTCTTGACGGCTTGGGCCACGGCCTGCGCCGTATCGCGGTGGAAATCGGCCCGCGCCGAGCCGAACGAATAGTCGCCATCGGCGTCCAGTTTTCGGTAACGCATAGGAATCCTCAGTTGGGTGGCGTGGTCACCGCATTGGCGCCCTGCGCGGTATGGGTATGGGTGTCGTCGACCCGCTTGCCGTTGGCCAGGATCTGGCCGATCACGTTCAGCACGCCGGTGATCTGGGCGGTATTGCCCTGGCCGCCGCTGCCCACCAGCCCCGCCAGATAGCTGAGCAGGCCGTTCACCAGCACCTGTCCGGAAAACTCGGACACCGGCGCAACCACGTCGAAGCCGCCCGGCGCCACGATCTTCACCTTGCCGGCTGCCGGGTCCAGTTCCAGGAAAGTCGAGCCATCGTCGCTGCGCAGCTGGGTCGCGCTCGTGCTGACCGCGGGCAGCACGCGAGGCTGCGAGCGCACGCCCACGTAGACGAAGCCGTCGGACAGGTCATGCATGCGCATCTCGGTCTGGTCCCGCACCTTGCCCGACTGCCACCAGGCGTCGATGCAGCGCGAGGCAAACACCACCAGGCACTCATCGCCCGCCTTGACCGGAAAGGTCAACGTGCAGTTGCCGCCCGAGGGGAAATACACCGGGCAATCCACCAGCAAGGGCAACTCCAGGCTGTGCTGCCGGCCCTCGGGCGTCTTGACCCGCGCCCGGATGGCGGGCTGCGCCGTGCACGTCATCGCCACCGGATCGAAGGCGCCGATGATCGCCGGCATGGCGGTCCAGGTCTGCGCCAGCGCGCCATGCAGCGCCGCGCCGATCGCGGCTTGCGGATCGTTCAAAGTCTCAAGTCGGTTCATGAATCTTCCTGCAGAGATAGGGCCGGACCGCGCGCTACTTGACGACGGCGGCAGGCTTGGCCGCGTCGCCCTCGGCGCCGGCCCGTCCCAGGTCGCCGGGAAACAGGGTGGCGTCGGTGGCCAGGCAAAGGACCTCCGTGTACCACTCGTCGTCGCGCGTATTGCCTCGGTGCTCGACTTCCATCACGTAGTAGTAGCCATCGCCGCTGATGCGGCGCTGCTCGGTGCGATCGATCTCGTTCGCGTCCTTGCCCTCGGAACGGGCCTGGAAGCCATACTCGGCGATCCGGCTGTTGTCCAGGTTGACCAGCCCTCCCACGCGGATGCTGGGATTGAGCAGCATCCGCAGCTTGATGCCCTTCTCGGTCTGCTCCGGCATGCCCACCAGGCCGCTGTCGTGGGACAGCACGGGCACCGAGCCCGGCACATAGGCGGTTTCAGGGACCACCACCACCTTGCCGTCCTGGATGCTCCACAGCGTGTTCGCGCTGCCGCAGACATCCTGCAGGTAGTCGCGCACCATGCCGGACATGACCGCCCCGCGGATCGACTTCTTGCCGCCCAGGTCGGGCACGTAACCCTGGCGTACGCCGTAGGGATTCATGGCCGAGCACAGCAGTTTCACCTTGTCGGCGCGGGAGCTGCCCTTGGGCACGGTGGCATTGACCACCGCGAAGTTGTAGGCCTTGTCGCCGTCGGCCGCGGTGATTTCCAGCACGGTCTCGGTGTCACCCGAACCGCCCCATTTGGCGCGCACCACGTTGCCATGGAAGATCACGCCATAGTTGCCTTCATAGCCTGCCTGCAACACCACGCGGGTGAATTCGCGCTGCACCAGGCTGGCCGTTTCGCGGCTGGCGTTCATCACCTTGATGGTGGCGGTGTTGGGCGACTTGGCGTCGTTGCGCTTGATGCCGAAGCTGAAGCTCAGCGCCGACAGATCCAGCGCTTCCTCGTCGCCGACGATCAGCGAGACCTTCCGGCCCCACTGGCGCACGCCCTCATCGTCATCGACCGGATCGCCGTATACGGCGATCGGCTCCATTGTGGTCGTCTCGGCCATGTCAGTCCGCCACCCAATAGAGCTTGGCGCCACGGCCCAGGTCGGTGGCCGTCGGCGCGTCGTCGGGCGACTCCGCCCCCCGTCACGCGCAGGCCGCCGGCGAAGCCCAGGTGCCGGTACTGCCCCAGCAGGTTCAGGCCCGTCACCAGCGGAATGCCGGACACCAGCGGCTGGCCAAGGTCATCGGCCACGTCCAGTATCCAGCCGTCGCGATACTGCAACGTCAGCCGGTAATCGTCACCGCCCAGCGAGATGGCGAACACCTGCGGGATCGGCGACAGAGGTATCTCGAAGTAGTTCATGCGGATCTCCTAGTTCCAATGCAGCGAGCCGCCGTTGGGCGCGGCCGCGGGCCGGGACGCTTTCACGCCCAGGTTCTGCTTGTCCGCGGTCTTTTCCTTCTCTTTCTGGTGCGCGTAGGGCGGCAGCGACGTGCTGCGGGTCTGCGCCACGATCACTTCGCGCAGCGTCACGGTCGCGAACACGGCGCCGGAGGTCTCCCGGCTGTTCTCGACCGCGATTTTCTCGATCAGCATGCTGCTGTAGCGGCGCCGGCTGGTGATCACATCCACCGGCTCGCGCGACTCCTGCAGACTGAGCAGCTGCGAATAGATCGCGGTGGCGTAATCGTCGGCGGCCGCCTTGCCATTGGCCACGTCCCTGGCCCGGGCGCCGCGCAACGCCTCGTACGAGGCGTTGCTCCAGGCGCACTTCATGGTCAGCGACAGCGGCAGCTTGAAGGCATGGTCGCTGATCGCCGAGCGGCCATAGGGGCCCGACTCCACCGGATGGCTGGTGATCTTCAGCGTATCTTCGTGCGACTCGGTGATGGTCGCCTGCACCACGATGTCGCCGATCTTCTTCGACAGCAGGCCCACCATGTCGGTGCCCGTGAAATTCGTGTCAGTCATAGGACCCCTGCAGGTTGCGCGTCAGGTCGGCGTTGACCCGGCTCTGTTGATTGGCCACGGCCGCTCCGGTCGCGCCGGGATCGGCCGACCCGTTGACGTAGATGGTGGTGGTGGCATTGACCGACACCGGCGCGGCGGCGGCCGGCGGCGCCAGCGCGGCGCCCCCCGCTTCGCCAAGCGCGAAGCCGGAGTGGTAGTCCCGCCACGGCTCGATCCGGGCGCCGTCCATGGGAGGCGGTTGCCAACTGCCGCCGGCCCCGTTGAAGCCCGGCTCCGCTTGCCCGAGGCCGAAACGCCCGTCGCCTTGCAGCGACTTCAGCGTGCCGTCCCCAAGCGTGCTGGGATACAGGCCCAGCCCCACCCCCACCGCCACCGGCGATATCGCCACGCCGCGGGCCAGGCTCTTGGCGCCGTCGACGATGCGGCCGATCCACGAACTGGCGGAGGCCCACAGTGACTGCCCCCATTGCAACGCGGAGGCGCCGGCCGCCTTGACGCTGTCGACCACCAGCGCACCACCGCGCGCGGCCATATTGCCCATCCAGGACCAGACCGCGCCGGCCATGTTGCTCATCTGGGTGACGGCCGTCCGCCCCATCGAGGTCATTCTGCCGAACACGCCGCCCACGAAATTGCTGGTCGCGGTCCAGGCCCGGCTCACGAAACCGCTGATTTGGCCAGGCAGCGCGGCCAGCCGAGTACCCAGTCCGCTGATGATCGAGCGCATGCCGCCCAGTCGCGAGACCAGGCCCATCAAGGCCCCCACCACGCCGCCGCCGCCCAGCATCAGGAAGCCGCCGACCAGCACCAGGAGCTGCGAACTCAAGCCCCCGGTCAGGTCGTCGAGCCAGGTGATCAGGCTGATCACCGGCCCCAGCAACGACATGATCGACAACACGAAATTGCCGACCTCGCCCAGCCGCTTGCCGGCCGTCTGGCCGTTCTCCTTGAACCAGGCCGAAATGCCGTCGAGCGTCTCCTGCAGTTTCGGGCCCATCGTCAGGAGCGCCTGCGCGAACATCGCGTTGACGGAGCCGCTCAATTCACGGATGGTGCCCATCAGCTGGTGCGCGCGTTCACCGGCCGCCTCGACGGTGCTGTTTTCCTGGGTATCGCGCTGCGCCGACAGGCGCTGCCCGAACTCGGGATCGCGCAGGGCCTCCATGACGCCCGGGTCCAGCCCCAGACTCTCGCCCGTCGCCCGGGCCTGCGCCGGATCCATGCGCTTGAGCGCGTCGCTCAGCTCCAGCATCAGGTCGGCGCTGTTGCGCTGGGCGCCCGCGCCATCACTCGACGAGATGTGCAGCTGTTCCAGCAGCGCGGCGATCTTGGGATCGCCGCGCACGTTGCGGTGCAGCGCCTGGGTACTGCTGCGCATCGCTTCGACGGAAACGCCGAAGCCCTGCGCGACTGTCTCCAACGCCCGCATGTCCCGGCCCGAGGTGCCGCCCAGCTTGGCGGCGAAATAGCCTTGCTCGAACTGGGCGATCTTGTTCTCGGCGAAGTCGACGACGCTCTTCGCGCGGCCCGCGAACACCGCCAGCGCGTCGGCCAGGCTCTGCTTGCGCGAGTCGCCGATCGCCTGCTTGAGGTCCTTCAGGTCGTCCTTGTCGAGTTTGAATGGGCCCATCAACCCCGACAGGCTGATGGGCACGGTTGTATTAGCCATTTTTTTCTGCCATGTGGCGGCGGTACGCTTCCGCCTTGTTGTCTGCCCGGACCGACAGCGCGTCGTTCAGGAGCGCGATGTCGGCCAGGTCCAGGGTGCCGTCCTTGAGGGACTCGTATTGGCAGAGCCCCTCGAGGACCGGCGCCAGCAACCAGTCCTCGCCACCGGGCAGGCTCTTCAGCCAGCCTGTGTCGCCTCGGGGCTGCCGGTCTGGCTGGTAAGCAGCCCTTGAATAAAAGGCCCGAGGCTTGCCACGATGACGCGCACCGCCAGCGGCAGCATCACCGACAGGTCGATGTCCTGGAACATCGGCACGCGCTGGCTGGCCGACCAGATGGCGGTCCAGCCATGTTCCTGCTTGCGTTGGACCGCCTGCATGCAGGTGTCCAGCACATAGTCGGCGTCCTCGTCCTTCATCGCCGCCAGGCCGTCGGCCAGCGGTTGCAGGACATCGGCCATGCCGCCCGGATCCTCGGTGATCCCGCGCCCGCCCGCCGCGAGGCGGACGAACACGGGGATCAGCGTAGGAACGATCGGAGCGATGCGGCGCGACACGTGGAACTGTTGCTTGGCGCTCAGTTTCCCGATGGAGTACCGGTGGCCGTTCAGATCAAGTTCCTGTGACATGGCTTAGTAGATTCCCAGGATCGTGTCGATCTTCGCGGCGTCGAACGTCCACTTCACCACGTCGCCGTCCTTCTTGTAGGTCAGATCGGGCTTCTTGCTGAAGGCGCAGGAACGGCACGCCGTCACGTCGCCCGTGGCCGGGTTGGTGATGGTGATCAGGTTCTTGCCCCACAGGCGGCTGTCCAGCGACTGGGCGTCGTACAGGGCCTGCAGCTGCGCGTTGACCGGCGAGGTCTTCAGGTAGCTCAGCGTGACGGTGCCGCTCTTGTCGGCGCGCAGCGTGTGCATGACTTCGCCGTCGGCGCCCACCGTCATGGCGCTTTTCTCGGCCTTGGCGGCGATGGCGATGCCTTCATCGGCCACGCCCGAGCCGGAACCCAGCGAAATCACCCCGCCCGGGCCCACGAGACTGGCGCTGATATCAGCGAACGAATAGGTAGACATCTGCTACTCCTGTTTAGCGGTTGACCGTGACCAGAACGTCGACGGTGTGGATGGCGCCGGCTTCCTTGGCGGCGACCTGGAACGGGACGGCCTTGCGCGCTTCGCGGTCGGCCTGCGACTGGGTGGCGATCGCCGGCGCGTAGACGTAGTAGCCCTTGGCCAGCGTGTCGCCCTGCTTGAGAGCGCCGAAGCCGGCCGAGTTCCACACGCCCGGGGCCAGGTAGCCGTTGTTGACGGCGGCCTCGCACGCAGCCTCGATCACCGAGGCGATCAGCTGGTTGCCGGCGTCGGTCTGCGGCACCTTGGTCGGGCTGGTGTACAGCAGGTTGTAGACGTCGGTCTGGACGCGGTTGCGGAACCAGATTGCGTTGTAGACCGAGTCGATGAAGATGCCGCTGGGCGTCACGCCGTACTGGATGATGGCCGTGTCGTTGTCGTAATTGACGAACACGTTGCAGTTCTTGGCCGCCAGCGTGTCGGCCTGGCTGCTGCTCAGGGTCTCGGCGACGATGCCGGGCTCCTGCTTGTACATCAGCGTGATGGTGGTGTTGTTGGCGTTGAAGTTCACCGTCAGCATGCGGCCCAGCAGCGAGGCCACCGCGTACGGATTGGCGCTGGAGAACTGCACGATCGAGTACTTGTACTTCAGCGCCTTCAACTGGCTGGCGATGTCGTCGTGGTTGGCCGGGTCCAGCACCTGCGGCGCCTGGGTCGACACGCCATACAGGTGGCGCTGGTCGGCCTCGATCAGGGCGGCCACGGCCAGGTGCTGCGCGTTGGTGATGTCGGCATCGGCGAAGGCCAGGCCCAGGAACTTGTTGGCGAAGCGGTCCAGGAACAGCGACACGGCGTCCACCGGGGACTCGGCAACGACGCCGGCCACGGGCGCCGAGGCCTTGGCCGCGGTCAGGCCCAGCATCGACGAGATGTCGGTGCCGGCGCCGGCGGCCGAGGCGTAGCCCAGCGTCGACGTGGCGCCCGAGGTGTTCGAGGTCACGACGAACTGCGAGCCGTTCCACAGCACCGATGCCGAGGCCAGGGCCGTCGAGATGATCGTGGCGACGCCGTTCAGGTTGGTGGCGCCGGAGAAGTCCAGGCCATTGACCGTCTTGGCGGTGCCGTCGACGGTCAGCGTGAAGGCGCCCGCGGTCACCGCGGTCCAGGCCGACATCTGCTTCTCGGCGGCCGACAGCACGGCGCCGCGCAGCGTGGCCGAGGTCGCGCCCTTGGCCCAGCGGCCGATGTACAGCTGCGAGGGCTGGGGCGTCTGCTGGAAGTACAGCAGGGCCGCGCGGTACTCGGGCGCGCTGGTGCCGAAGTCGGCGGCGACGGCGTCGATGCCGCCATAGGAGCGCATGCGCTCGCCGGTGTCGATGACCGCGGACGAGCCCAGCAGCAGCGCGGTGTTCAGGCTCGCGCCTTGCGCCGCGAGCGGCGACATGTTGATCGTGACGTTGATCAGGCGTGATACCGGCAATCCATTAGCCATGGTAAATCCCTTAATCTTCAAGGTGGTTGATGTTGTCCGTCGGGGACAGCGACGCGGCATGCGTCGTGACTTGCGCCGACAGGAGATTCAGGACCGGATAGCTGCGCGTGACCCGCCGCGTGAAGTGCAGGGTCATGTCGAACTGCCGTATCCACTGCTGATTCACGAGTTCATGCCTGGCCAGGATCGGCCCCGCGCCGCCGACCGCCATGCCTTGCGTCAGCAAGGGTTCGCGGTTCTGCGGCACGGCGGCGCCATCGCGCAGCAACGCCGCATGGCGCAGCGCGCGCGGTCCGTACATCGAGCAAAGCACCTCGATGTCTTCGTGCCGAACGTATGAATCAGATCCTTCCCCGGTCGGGTCGTGGGCAACGACCGGACCGGCGTCCGCGGTTTGCGACCGGATGTCCATCAGGCACCAGGTATCGGTTTGCGCGGGCGGTTCCACGCCGGCCGCGGGCCAGTGTGTGCGAACCATGTCTGCGGGCAGGCCGGACACGCCGGCGATGAACCCATGCAACAGCGCCTCGAGCTCGGCATCCTCCAGGGGCGGAGAAATGGCGATCGGCGCCAGGTAGCCGCCGGTGGCCGAACTATTCGCCATGCGTCGCTCCTTTGTCGTGTTGAGATGCCCGAGGGCGGGTTTGGGGGAATCCAGAGGCCTGGAGGCGGAACGCCGACTTTGCTGCGCCATCGGCGCGGTGCCGCGTTGCGTAATGCGTGCGGCCGGGTTGCGGCGGATTCCGGCTGTCGCCCACCGGGCTGCCGCCTCAAGCCATTCCAGGTCACCGCGGGCGGGAGAAAGGCCCGGTCATGGAAGGAACGGCGAGGCGGCAGGCCGCTGGGCCCCGCCTTGCGGGCGGCGCCAAGCAAAACGCCCCGCGCTCTCGAAGAGAACGCGGGGCGCGCAAATGAAAAAGGCCCGCCTGTGGCGAGCCTGTCTCGGGGAACTGCAAAGAACGCGAGGGACGCGTATCCGGCGATTCATCCGCCTTCCGGCGGTGGCCGGGCACACGTACCCTCTCATAAATAAGGCCCGCTGTCGGCGGGCCTGGTTTGCTTGCTGCTTGTTTGTTGCTTATTGCTGCTTGCTTGTTTGTTTGTCGCTTGATTGCTTGTTGCTTGTTACGGGCTTGCTGCCAACCGGAAAGTCCGTCGGCGTGAACCGCGACGCCATGAACGAATTGTGGCGCAACACCTGCCGCCCAAGCAATCCCGGCATGTCGCACCGCGTTGCACCGTTATCCGGCGGGTGTTTCGCGTGAGCCTGGCTTGTGCCAGATGTGCCTGGCGTCTGCCAGATGTCTGCCTGGTATGTGCCTGGTGTCTGCCTGGCTCGGCCCCGCGTCACGCCGCGTCATGAATGGCGCCTTCGCACGAACGTACCCTCTCATAAAAAAGGCCCGCGGTGGGCGGGCCTTTTTCTTCAGCGTTCCAGCGCATCGGCGCCTGGACGGATCGTCGGCGGGTGGCGCGACGACATGGATGCATTCTGCCGCCCCATCAGGCGTGCAGGCAATCCCCCTCGCGTCGCACTTCGCCCCAGACGTAGGTCAGCGAGTTGCGCGCATGCTCGATGCGGGCCACCTGGCCGCCCTCGTGCAGGGTTTCGAGCACGCGCAGGATCGCCTGTCGCATTGCGTTGCGTTCGCGCCGCGTCAGTTCGCGGGCGCCGGACGCGCCGCGCACCAGTTCCGCCATGCGCCACGGACGCCCCGGCGCCGCCGCCATGAGGTCCAGCACTTCGGTTGCATATTTCATCGGGATGCCTCCCCGCCAAGACGCTTGTCCATGCTTTTTTTTCCTTGATGCAAGCTTGCCGTTCGTCGTATTCCCCGAAAGGCCGGCGCTTGAACAATCGCTACCTGGGTAGCGATCCGTGGGCCACATTTGCCGGTCACCCACGCCAAGCGCCTCGGACGCCGCGGCGAGCCCCGCCGCATCCGTATGGGCCGCAGGCCGCCGGATCCGAGGCTTGCGGTCGGCCCGACTATCTCCGGGATGAAAGCCATGGTAGCGAGTCGCTACCAAAAAATCAACAGCGAATCGCTACTGTACTTTGCGGTAGCGGGTTGCTACTATCGCTACCATGGACATCCGCTCGATACGACTGAACAACCTCAAGTACGCCGTGCACGAAGCGGGTGGCGTCGACCGCCTGGCCGAACGCGCCGGCGTCAGTCGCAAATACCTCGACCAGATCCTTCAAGGGTTCCAGGGCAGGCGCGACAAGAACCCACGCCGGGTCGGCGACGCGCTGGCCGCCAAGCTGGCCGCCGGCCTGGGCCAGCCCGCCCACTGGATGGACCTGCCCCACCCCGACCTGTGGCGCGAACTCTCGCCCGACGTCATGGCCGACGAACCCGCGGGCCGGCTCGTCTCCTTCCACCCCGCGCGGCTGGGCAGGCCGGATCACGGCAACGTCCTCATCGCCCAGTTCGACACCGGCGGCGCAATGGGCAATGGCCTGGAACTGCGCGACCAGCCCGGGGTCATCCAGAGCTGGAACGTCAGCCCTGAATGGCTGCAGAAGAACGTGCGGGGCTTCTCCGCCTCGAAGAACCTGTGCATCGTCACGGGGTTCGGCGATTCCATGCGCCCCATGTTCAACCCCGGCGATCCCCTGATCGTCGACCGCGGCGTGCAGGCCGTCGAATACGACGCCATCTACTTCTTCCGCGTCGGCAGCGAAGGCTTCATCAAGCGCCTGCAACGCATTCCCACCGCCACTGGCCTGGTGGTCAGGGCCAAATCCGAGAACACCAAGTACGACGCCTGGGACATCACCGAAGGCATGGATTTCGAGGTCTTCGGCCGTGTGCTGAAGGTCTGGCGCAGCGAGGACTTCTAACCCCCATGGCAACCCCTTCCCGCCTGTCGGCTCCCGAAAAGACCATCCTGGTCTATGGCGCGCTCGGCGCGCTGCTGGCCTTGGCGCTGCATGCCGCGCTGCTGAACCGCGTCTGGCCATGGCACAACCTGTTCGCCACCCTGTTCGCGATCCAATGGATCTGGCTGGTGCCGCTGGCCGGCGCCATGCTGGCCGGCATGCGCGCGGGCAGGCGCTGGCTGCTGGCGTTGGCGGCCTACGGCCTGGTGCTGCCCGCGCTGCACGCGTACGGGCTGGTCGCGCTGCTGGGCTCGCAGCCCCTGCCCTATACCGACAGCGGCTCCCGGTCCCTGGCGACGCTGATCACCGCCGCCAGCGGCTTCATGCTGCTGCCGCTGATCCAGGCGCTCGACCCGTCCCGGCCCGGCTGGGACTATCCCGCCGTGTTCCGCGCCGCCTGGCGCAACACCGTCAAGCTGGCGCTGGCCGGCGGCCTCGCCCTGGCGGTCTGGCTGCTGTTCTGGGCCGCCAGCGCCATGTTCGCCATGATCGGCATCACCGCGGTCGGCCGGGTCGTCAAATCCACCCGTTTCGTGCTCGGCGTCATGCCGCTGGTGCTGGCGGTCTGCCTGGTGGGCGTGCATCGCCGCCCGCAGCTGGCGGACACGCTGCAACGCTCGTGGCTCACACTCACCGCGTGGCTGCTGCCGCTGGTCGCGCTGGTCGGCATCGCTTTCGTACTGGCGCTGGCGGCCCGGTTGACGCTGGACCTGCAGGCGGGTGCCCTGTCGGCCGGCGCGCTGATCGCCTTCAGCGCGCTATGGATCAAGCTCATCAACTCCGCCTGGCAGGACAGCCCGCAGGCCCCGCCCTTCGGCCCGCGCCTGCGCGCGGTGCTGCGCGTGGCGGCGATCGGCCTGCTGCCGCTGGCGCTGGTGGCGTTGTACGGGCTGGTGGTGCGCATCGAGCAGTACGGCTGGACCGTTCCGCGCATCTGGGGCCTGTACGCCGCGATCCTGCTGACGCTCTACGCGCTGGGCTATGCCTGGGCGGCGTTGGCGGCGTGGCGCTTTCACACGATCCTGGGCGGCACCAACATCGCCGCGGCGTTCTGCGCGTTGGTCGTGCTGGCCCTGGTGAGCACGCCAGTCCTGAGCCCCGAGCGCATCGAGATCAACAGCCAGGTGCAACGCCTGATCGACGGTCACGTTCCTCCCGAGGACTTCAGCTATCTCTCGGCCACGAAGGATCGCGGTGAATACGGCCGGCAGGCGATGCACAAGCTGGCCGCCGGCGCCGCCCAGGCGCAATCGCCCCGGATCGCGGTCGCCGCCGCCGATGCGCTGAAGGGCCAGTATTACGACTGGGGTCCGCGCAAGTCCGGCCTGGCCGCCTCGCTGGTCAAGCCGGACAGCCTGCAGGTCTATCCCGCGGGCAGTCCGGCGCCGGACGCGTGGTGGCGCTATGCCGCGGCGCAAAGCCCGTTCGAACTGGATCGATGCGTGAACGCCGAACAGGCCGCGGCCGCCTCCCCCGCCGATCCCGCCTTGAACGGCGCGCGTTGCTGGTTGATCCATGCGGACATCACCGGCCCCGGTGCGGATGACCTGGTCCTGTACGTGCCGCCGCGCGCGGACGCCAGCGCGGGCGGCTACCAGA
Source organism: Achromobacter sp. 2789STDY5608615 (assembly GCF_001298995.1). NCBI lineage: Bacteria > Pseudomonadati > Pseudomonadota > Betaproteobacteria > Burkholderiales > Alcaligenaceae > Achromobacter > Achromobacter sp. 2789STDY5608615. Next base: position 191,887 of record NZ_CYTY01000001.1, on the reverse strand, counting down.
CGTTCCTGAGCTATCAACGCCTGGATGAAAACACCTGGCGCGTGCTGTCCTCCAAGACCCATCGCAGAGCGCAAGGCGATCCAGACGTCGATATCGGCGGCGCGCTGGCGCAAGGCCAGGTGCATACCGAGCCGCGCCAGGACCGCGACCTGATCGTGGGCGGGCGGCGCCTGCCGCTACGCTGAACGGCGCGGCGCGGGCATGCTCCAGGGGCAGCCCGCGCGCGTCGCGCCGGCCGCCGCTGGCATGCCGGTTACGGCTTTTCTTCCAGGTCCGGCGTGCCGGCAAACTGGCTCTTGAGCAGGGTCAGCGCGCCCTTTTCCGCCAGCGCCTCGTTCGGGAACACGTGCTTGGTGTCTTCCAGCACGGGAAAGCCGAAGACGCGGACTCGGGCGTGGTAGCCCTCGGGGGTTTCGGCCAGCTCGATGTCGAAGTTGCGTTCCTCGATCCAGCCCGACTTGTGCAGTTTCCAGTCCATATCCGACGTGCTCCTGGTGAGAGAGGGAAAGGCGCGCTGCCGGCGTGCGGCCGGCAGCGCCATTGACGCGTGGCGCCGGTCCGCGAAGACCGACGCCATCACCACCTTACACCGGCCGCGCTGACGACGGCTTGACCGGATGCAACGCCTTCAATCCGCCTTCTCGGGCGAGGACGGAGGCGGCGGCTCGGCCGGCTCGGCGGCGGCCTCGGCGGGGGGGCGAGAACAGGTCCCAGCAGGCCATGAACAGCGCGGCGATCAGCGGCCCGATGACGAAGCCGTTCAGGCCGAACAGCGCCATGCCGCCCAGCGTCGAGATCAGCACCACGTAGTCGGGCATCTTGGTGTCCTTGCCCACCAGGATCGGCCGCAGCACGTTGTCGACCATGCCGATCACCAGCACGCCGAAGGCGATCAGCACCGCGCCCTTGATGGTCGCGCCCGTCAACAGGAAATAGATCGCCACCGGCGCCCAGATCAGCCCTGCCCCCACCGCCGGCAACAGCGACAGGAAGCCCATGATGACGCCCCACAGCAGCGCGCCCTGGATGCCCAGGATGGAGAAGATGATGCCCCCCAGCGCGCCCTGCGACGCCGCCACCGCGATATTGCCCTTGACCGTGGCGCGCACCACCGTCGTGAACTTGCGGAACAGGTGATGCTTGTGCGTGTCGCTGAGCGGCATGGCGCGCTTGATGCGCAGGCCCAATTGCGGGCCGTCGCGCAGCAGGAAGAACAGCAGGTACAGCATGATGCCGAAGCTGATCACGAACTGGAACGTGTCCTGCCCGATGCTGAGCGCCTGGGTCGCCAGGAACTGGCTTACCTGCATCGCGCCCGCGCTGAGCTTTTCCTGCAGGCTGGGAATGTCGGCCAGGTCGAACCGCGCCAGCAGGTCGTGCACCGAAGGCGACAGCGCCTCCATGGCCTGCTGGAAGTAGGCGCCGAAGTTGATCTGCCCGGACTTGATGCTCTGGTAGAGGTTCGCGCCCTCGCTCACCAACGACCCGCTGATGACCACCAGCGGCAGGATCACCAGCAGCAGCACCAGCGCCAGCGTGATCAGGGCCGCCAGATTGCGCCGTCCGCCGATGCGCGGCACCAGGCGCCGCTGCAGCGGCGCGAACAGGATGGCCAGGATGGCGCCCCAGAACACCGCGCCGTAGAACGGCCACAGCAACCAGCCGAACGCGATGGAGACCACCACCAGGAGGAGCAGGAAAGTCCGGTAATGCAAGCTTGAGGATTGGCTCATGTTCCGTCCAAGGCGCGGCATGCGCCGCGAGACCCGCATTGTACTAAGGGCTTGTCGATGGGCCTGTGCTACGGAGCTTGTCGCGCCACCACGGCGCGGGCCTGCTCCAGCGCTCCGGCCTGCGCATTCAGCGCCTCCAATCGCTGGTTCAGTTGCTGCTGCAGCGACGGCGTGGCGACCTTGGCCTGACCGTCCTCCAAAGCGATATCGCCGGCATGGGCAGCCACGAAGTCGGCCACGCCCAGGGCGTCGCGCGCCACCGTGTCCATCTTGCCCGCGGCATCCATCAACTCGGCCGCCGGCGCCGTGACGGCCTCGTCGTACACGCCGTCATAGACCGGCGCGAGATCCGGCGCCAGTTCCATCGCACCGCGCGCCTTGTCGGCGCGGGCCTGCGCGGACTGCAACCGGCGGGCGCTCTCAGCCAACGTCGCGCGTGCGTCGACCAGGGCCTGGCGTCGCCGCACGATGTCATCAACAGACTGGATGCGCTCGGCCGCCAGCACCGGACGCAGCGGCGCCGCGGCCTTGGCCAGGGCGTCCTGGAAATCCGTGATGACCGCATAGGCGTCGCGATAACGGCCGATGGCGTCCGACTCGGCCTCGCTCAGCGCGCCGATCGGCGCCAGCGCGCCCGCCGCGATACGTTGCTGCAGCAGGCCGATGAAGGCCGCCCGCTCCTGCGGCTCGCGATTGCCGCACGCCGCCAGCGCCAGCACCGTGGCCGCCGCCAGGGTGGCCAGGCAGATCCGCAGCATTGCCATGCCCTTCCTCCTTGCGTAGTCCGTTGCGGCGCGGCAACCGGCCCGCCATGCAGCCGGCGCCCCCGGCCAGATTATCCCGAAGCGTCCGCCGCGTGCCGCCGGCGGGCGGATTTTGTTGCCATCGAAGCGATATGACACAGGCCGGTCGTCGCGCTCAGACCGACCACGCGAGACGCATCGCGCAGCGGCGGGCGGGATCGAATCCCGCGGCCGCCTCCTCCCGCAGCCGCGCGCGCAATGCCGGCGTCAATTGCCCCGCTGGCACTTCGACAAAGCCGTGCCGCTGGTAGAACGGGCCATTCCAGGGCAGCTCCCGGTCGGTCGTCAGGACGACCGCGTCGTAGACCGCCGCCTCCCGCGCCTGCGCGACCAGCGCGCGCAGCAGGCCGCCGCCCAGGCCGCGGCCCTGCCACGGGCTGGCGACCGACATCTCCGCCAGAAAGAGGTCGCCCTCCATCGGCTGCGCCAACGCGAACCCGACGGGCCGGTCGCCGTCGTCCACCGCGACCCACAGCAGTCCGGCCTGCGCCGCATGTGCCAGCGCCGCTGGCGGCAGGGTCTCGCCGGTGGCGGCCCAGGCCATGGGCGTGCCAAGAAAGCGCTGGGCGGCGGAGCGCTCGATATCGGGCAGGAAGGCCAGGTCGGCGGATTGGGCGTGTCGAATCATGGGGCGCCAAGTATGCACCAGCCGGACGGCATCCCCCGCCGTTACCCCCTAGAATGTCGGTTTACCGGCCCGCCCGGGCCGCCCATCCTCCCAGCCATCCCACGGAATGACTCAAGACGTTTCCCCCGACACCTGGGGCTTTGCCCAGCCCGACTGCCGCGGCGCCGCCGCGCTGCTGTATTTCATGAGCGACCTGGCGCGCGTGGCCAACCAGTACCTGCGCCCCGGCCACCTGAACCAGGAGGCGCTGGCCGACGCGCAGAAAGCCGTGGACGCGCTGCTCGAACGCTATGTCGAGATCGAAGCCGCCCCCGAAGCCTTCGATGACGAACGCGTCGAACTGGCCCTGGAGACCGACACCCGCCCGGACGGCTCGACCGCCGCCCAGGTCGCCTTGCGGATGTCGCCGCGCCTGGAAGGCCTGATCATCGAGGCCCAGCGCCAGGCGGCCGGCCCCACCAGCCACTGACGGGCATCCGGAGGCCTGCCGGCGCACGCCTCCCCCTGCCCCGTCCCGGCGCGACACGCCCCTGCACCAAAAAAACTCTTGCGAAATCACGGCACTAGCTATATCATTAGCAGTTGAGCCGGTAAATGGCTCATGTTTTTGCCCATCTGGCCCACTTGCCAGAGGCTTGCAAAATACCCTTCCTGGGTCCGGTTTCACCCGATGGGCGTCACCCGGTTCTGCGACAGACAACCCTAACAACGCAGACCTGATTGATGCCATCATGATGGATGGCAAGGCCATCCCCCACCCAGGGTTCGTCTTACGACACACACTGCCGTTTTCTGATCTTTCCGCCCAGTCCGGCCTGATCGGGAAACCTTCATCCGCAGCCCGATAGCCGCGGTAGCCCCAAGCCGCGGTAACCCCGCAGCACCCCATTCGCGGCGGCGACCCAACGCCACCGCCCGCCTGGACCGCCGTCCGTCATTGACCGACGCGGTCCGGCAGCAAGCCGCAGGCGCATGCCCGCGGTCAGTACCTCCGCCACCGGCGTGGCGCGCAAGCAAACCATGAGAATGCGCAAAATGCCGGTAACGGAGATGCGTTAGTGTCATGCACGTTAGTGTCATGCACTACACGGCAATTCCCATAACAAGAACTTGAAAGAGAACAACACCATGAATACTCGTTTCACGACCTCGGACCTGATCCGACGCCCGGCGCATACCAAGCTGGACAACATGCCGATCCACATCGGCGACATCGTTTATCTGCAACCGGCCCACGGCCCGGCCATCCGTGCCGCCGTGATCTTCAACGCGCCGATCGACGGCACGACCACGTACACCACCGAAGTCGTGCCGTGCGGAGCAGCCGCGCAAAAGGCGCCCGGCCAGCGCATCCGCTTCCGTCACGAGCACGTGCACCGCATCGAACCGGTGCGTCGCGCCGCTCGCTGACACAGCGCAAACCCGCCGCGGCCGTGCCGCGGCGGCGTCATTTGTGCGTGATACAGTCGCAGGCAACGCAGTCAACGCGCGACCATCATGCAAAACAACCGGCTTGCCATCCGCATCTGGGACCTCCCCACCCGCCTCTTCCACTGGGCGCTCGTCGTCTGTATCGTCGGCGCCTTCGTCAGCGTCAAGCTGGGCGGGCTGTACATGGACTGGCACGTGCGCTTCGGCTGTACCGCGCTGGGCCTGATCATCTTCCGCCTGCTGTGGGGCTTTGTCGGCCCCCGCTATGCGCGCTTCGCGCAATTCGTGCGCGGTCCGCGCGCGGTAGCCAAGTATCTCAAGGGCGCGGCCGCGCCCGCCGGCCACAACCCGCTGGGCGCGCTGTCGGTGCTGGCGCTGCTGCTGGTGATCGGTTTCCAGGCAGTCAGCGGCCTGTTCACCACCGACGACATCATGACGCAGGGCCCGCTGTTCGGCCACGTCAGCGAGTCCACCGCCAGCCTGCTCACCTCGTGGCACAAGCTCAATGAATGGGTCATCATCGGCCTGATCGCTCTGCACCTGTTGGCCGTGGCCTGGTATGCGCTGGTGCGGCGCAAGCGGCTGGTGCGCGCCATCATCACCGGCAACGTCGATCCGAAAGACGTCCCGGCCGGCACGCCGCCGACCCAGGACGGGTTCGCGATCTGGCTGCGCGCCCTGATCCTGGGGGCGTGCGTCACCGGCCTGGTGCTGTGGATCCGCTCGCTGGAGATCGCCGCGGACATGTCGTTCTCGTAGCCTTCCCGCGCGCGCATCGCGCCGACCGGCGCGCAAAGCGCGATATCCGAACGGCGCGCCAAAAGAAAAGCCCCTCGACCGAGGGGCTTTTTGCATGCGGCGCCGCGGGGGCGCGCGAGCGGCTTATTTCTTCTTGCGGTAGGCGTCGTGACAGGCCTTGCAGCTGGCGCCCACGTCGCCGAAGGCGGCGCGCAGCTTGTCGAGGTCGCCGGCGTCGGCGGCGGCCGACAGCTTGACGATGTTGTCCTGGAACGCCTGCTGCTTCTGCTTGAAGCCGGCCGCGTCGCTCCAGATTTCCGGACGGGCGTCGCCGCCTTCCGTACCCGCGCCGAAAGCCGTCCACGGCAGGGCCGACAGCGTCTTGAGCACTTCGACGTTGGCCTTGATCTGGGCCGCGTCGTAAGGCGCCTGGCCCTTGATCACCGGCGTCATGCGGCCAAAGTGCGAGGCCATCAGCGTCAGCGCCGACTGGCGGTACTTGACGGCATCTTCAGGCTTGGCGAACTGCGCCTGGGCCGAGGTCGCCAGCAGCGACCCGACGGTCATACAGGCCAGCGCGGCGAGCGTGGACAACTTCTTCATTGCAATCTCCCGTAAGTACAACAAGAATGCCGCGCGCGCCGCGCGCGGCAAGGCGACTATACCGCCCGGGCCAGATCCGCGGCCAGGCCGATATACGAACGCGGGGTCATCGCCAGCAGGCGCGCCTTGGGTTCGTCCGGCAGGGCCAGGCCCTGGATGAATTCTCGCAGGGCTTCCTCGGTGATGCCCTTGCCGCGCGTCAAGGCCTTGAGCTGTTCGTAAGGCTGCGGCAGGCCATAGCGGCGCATGACGGTCTGCACCGGCTCGGCCAGCACTTCCCAGCAGGCGTCGATGTCGGCATCGATCGCGGCGGTGTTGACTTCCAGCTTGCCCAGGCCGCGCATGCAGGCGTCCCACGCCACCAGGCAGTAGCCCAGGCCCACGCCCAGGTTGCGCAGCACGGTGGAGTCGGTCAGGTCGCGCTGCCAGCGGGAGATCGGCAGCTTGTCGGACAGGTGGCGCAGCACGGCGTTGGCCAGGCCCAGGTTGCCTTCGGAGTTCTCGAAGTCGATCGGGTTGACCTTGTGCGGCATGGTCGACGAACCGACCTCGCCTTCCTTCAGGCGCTGCTTGAAGTAGCCCAGGGCCACGTAGCCCCAGATGTCGCGGTCCAGGTCGAGCACGATGATGTTGGCGCGCACGATGGCGTCGAACAGCGCCGACATCCAGTCATGCGGTTCGATCTGGATGGTGTGGCGGTTCTGGGTCAGGCCCAGGCCGGCCAGCACGCGCTGGCTGAAGGCGGGCCAGTCGATTTCCGGGTAGGCCGACAGGTGGGCGTTGTAGTTGCCGGTGGCGCCGTTGAGCTTGGCCAGCGGCTCGACCGCTTCGACCGCGGCGATGGCGCGGTTCAGACGCGCCGCGACGTTGGCGAATTCCTTGCCCAGCGTGGTCGGGCTGGCCGGCTGGCCGTGGGTGCGCGACAGCATCGGCTGGTCGGCCTGGGCCACGGCCATGTCGTTGAGCTTGGCGGCGATTTCACGCAGGCGCGGCAGCACCACTTCGCTGCGGGCGCGCGACAGCATCAGCGCGTGCGAGGTGTTGTTGATGTCCTCGGAGGTGCAGGCGAAATGGATGAATTCGGCCGCGGCCGCCAGTTCGGCGTGGTCGGCGACCTTTTCCTTGAGCCAGTACTCGACGGCCTTGACGTCGTGGTTGGTGACGCGCTCGATGTCCTTGATGCGGGCGGCATCGGCTTCGGAGAAGTCGCGCACCAGCTGTTGCAGGCGGGCGCGGGCTTCCTGGGAGAAGGCGGGCAGTTCCGGCAGGCCGGCGTCGGACAGGGCCACCAGCCAGGCCACCTCGACCTCGACGCGGTGGGCCATGAAACCGGCCTCGGAGAGCAGCCCGCGCAGCGCGTCGCCGCGGGAGGCATATCGGCCATCCAGTGGCGAAAGGGCGTTAAGTTGGCTAAGCTGGTCGGCGATTTGCATGGTCTGGGAAAGAAAAAGCTGCGGATGGGAAAACCCGGCGATTTTATCATTCAGGGCCGCGCAACATTGTGGCAAACTGGACGGGATTCCGTCCCGCGGACGGTTTGGCCGTCATGCGGCCTGCTATACTTCGGCCGCTTTCCGACTCCGCTTGTGAATCCATGAAACTGATCGGCTCGCTTACCAGTCCATACGTGCGCAAGGTGCGTATCGTCATGGCCGAGAAAAAGCTGGATTATCGGCTTGAACTCGAAAACGTCTGGTCCGCCGACACGCAGATCCAAACGTACAACCCGCTGGGCAAGGTGCCCTGCCTGGTCATGGAAGATGGCGGCGCCCTGTTCGACTCGCGCGTCATCGTCGAGTACCTGGACACCTTGTCGCCCGTCGCCCGCCTGATTCCGCAGCCGGGCCGTGATCGCGCGGCCGTCAAATGCTGGGAAGCCATCGCCGATGGCCTGCTGGACGCCTGCGTCACCATCGTCAAGGAAAAGCAGCGCCCCGAGGCGCAGCGCAGCCCGGAATGGATCGAGCGCCAATACGGCAAGATCCACGCCAGCCTGGACGCCATGGACAAGAGCCTGGGCGACAACGCCCACTGCATGGGCATCAACTACAGCCTGGCCGATATCGCCGTGGGCTGTGGCCTGGGCTACCTGGACCTGCGCTTTGCCGAACTGGACTGGCGCGCCAACCACCCCAACCTGGCGCGCCTGTACGACAAGCTGTCGCAGCGCCAGTCGTTCGTGGATACCATCCCCAAGACGGCCTGACGCCCCCTCGGCGCCAACCCGACCTGTTCCGGCCGCCTCGCGCGGCCGGTTTCACGTCCAGCTCAGGCCCAGAATGCCTGGCCGGCCTTGAACAGCATGTAGGCCGCCAGCGCGAACAGCAGGCAGGCGAACACCCGCTTCAGGGTCTGCACCGGCAGGCGGTGCGCCATGCGCGCGCCCAGCGGCGCCGTCAGCACGCTCACGCACACCAGCACCAGCAGCGCCGGCCAATAGATGTAGCCCAGCATGCCGGGCCGGGTCGCGCCTTCGTTCAAGCCCGACACCACGTAGCCGATGCTGTTGGCCAGCGCGATGGGAAAGCCCAGCGCCGCCGAGGTCGAGACCGCGTTGTGCAGCGCCACGTTGCACCAGACCATGAACGGCACCGACAGGAAGCCGCCGCCCGCCCCCACCAGCCCCGACAGGAAGCCGATGCCGGCGCCGGCCGCGCTGGTGCCGACCACGCCCGGCATCTGGCGGCTGGGCTTGGGCTTCTTGTTGCGCAGCATGTTCCAGCCGGAATAGCCCACGAACAGCGCGAAGAACAGCGACAGCCACAGGGTGCTGAGCGCCGCGAACACCGCGCCGCCCGACAGCAGGCCGCCCAGGATGATGCCCGGCGCCATGGCCCAGACGATCGGCCACTTGATGGTGCCCTTCTGCTGATGCGCGCGCACGCTGGAGATCGAGGTGAACAGGATCGAGGTCATCGAGGTGGCGATGGCGGCATGCACCACCAGGTCGGCCGGCATGCCCTTCCAGGCGAACAGCATCGTCAGGAACGGCACCAGCAGCATGCCGCCGCCGATGCCCAGCAGACCCGCCGCGAAACCCGCCACCGCGCCCAGCGCCAGCAGGCAAATCACCATCGTTACATCCACATCCCTCTCCTCTCGTTGTCGGCGTGCGCCGTTTTTCATGAGCCAGGCCCCGCGAACGCGACGCCCGCGGGGCCTGGCTGGAACTGCTATCGGTATTGCGACGGCCTGTCGCGGGCCGGCGCGCCTAGACGATGATGCCGCCGCCCAGGCAGATATCGCCATCGTAAAGCACCGCCGATTGCCCGGGCGTGACCGCCCATTGCGGTTCGCTGAAGTCGAGCGTGAAGCCCGCGCTGGTCGCGTCCCCCAGGCGGCAGGCGGCATCGGCCTGGCGGTAGCGCGTCTTGGCGCCGTATCCCCCCGCGGCGGGCGCGTGCCCGGCGACCCAGCTGACGTCCTGCGCCCGCAACGAGCCGGACAGCAGCCAGGGGTGGTCATGCCCCTGCACCACGTAGAGCACGTTGCGCTCCAGATCCTTGCGCGCCACGTACCAGGCCTCGGCCGTGCCGTCTTCGCGCTGGCGGCCCTTCACGCCGCCCACGCCCAGGCCCTTGCGCTGGCCCAGCGTGTAGAACGACAGGCCCTCGTGGCGTCCGACCTTCTGCCCCTCGGGCGTCAGGATCGGGCCCGGCTCGGTCGGCAGGTAGCGGTTGAGGAACTCGCGGAACGGCCGCTCGCCGATGAAGCAGATGCCGGTGGAGTCCTTCTTGGCCGCGTTGTGCAGGCCGATCTCGTGCGCAATGCGGCGCACTTCGGTCTTGTGGATCTCGCCCAGCGGGAACAGGGTGCGCGACAGCTGCGCCTGGTTCAGGCGGTGCAGGAAATAGCTCTGGTCCTTGGAACCGTCCAGCGCCTTGAGCAGCTCGAAGCGCGAGCCGCCGCCCTCGGCCGCCACTTCGCGCACGCGGGCGTAGTGGCCGGTGGCGATGTGTTCGGCGCCGAGCGCCATGGCGTGGTCGAGGAAGGCCTTGAACTTGATCTCGGCGTTGCACAGCACGTCCGGATTGGGCGTGCGGCCGGCCGAGTATTCGCGCAGGAATTCGGCGAACACCCGGTCCTTGTATTCGGCGGCGAAATTGACGTATTCGAATTCCACGCCCACCAGGTCGGCCACGCTGGCCGCGTCCAGCAGGTCCTGGCGGGTGGAGCAGTATTCGGAATCGTCGTCGTCTTCCCAGTTCTTCATGAACAGGCCGACGACCTCGTAGCCTTGCTGCTTGAGCAGCCAGGCGGTGACCGAAGAATCGACCCCGCCGGACATGCCGACGACAACGCGGCCTTTCTTGGTGGATATTTGACTCATGATGGTGCCATTTTACTGTGGGCTGGCCGCGTCCTGCGGCTGCGGCTCGGCCGCCCGCGAAACCTCCATCAGCCAGGTCCGGAACGCCTGCAGCGTCGGCAGGTTGGCCTTCTGGTCGGGGTAGCACAGGTAGTAGCCCATGCGCGCGCGGATCGGCAGCTGGATCGCCACCGCCAGCTTGCCGTCGCGCAGTTCGTCCTCGATCAGGCAGCGCGGGATCAGCGCCACGCCGAAACCGGCGGCGGCGGCCTGCGACAGCAGCGCGTACTGGTCGAAACGCGCCCCTTCCAGGCTGCGCCGGCTGTCGCAGCCGGCCTGCTCGAACCAGTCGCGCCAGCCTTCGAGGGCCGAGGTGTGGTGCAGCAGGGGATAGGCCAGCAGGTCCGCCGGCACGCTACAGCCGCCCGGAATCAGGCGCGGACTGCAGACCGGCAGGATCTCGCGGCCGACGATGTAGTCGGCGCCGCTGCCCGGCCAGATGCCTTCGCCGAAACGCACGGCGGCGTCCAGTTCGGGCGAGGAAAAGTCATAGCCCTGGCGGTGCGGCAGGAATTCCACGTGGATGTCGGGCCGCAGCCGCATGAAGGCCGTCAGGCGCGGGATCAGCCAGCGCGCGCCGAAGGTCGGCATACAGGTCAGGTTGAGCGTGCCGCCCTGCCCCTGGTGCGCGATCAGTTCGACGGTGGCGGCCTCGATCTGGCCCAGCCCCGCCTGCACCTTGGTCAGATAGCTGCGGCCGGCCTCGGTCAGGACCAGGCCTTGCCTGATGCGCAGGAATAGTTCGACGCCGACGAACTCCTCCAGGTGTTTCACTTGCTTACTGACCGCGCCCTGCGTGACGCACAGTTCCTGGGCGGCGCGGGTAAAGCTGCTGTGCCTGGCGGCGACTTCGAACGCCTGCAGGTCGGTGAGCGAGGGACAGAACCGTCTCATGGGATAGCGCCTCGATACCGGGGTTTCCGGAGCGCGAAGTTACAAAAAGAAACCCCGCCGCAAAAGAGGCATGAAAAAAAGTCATAGCTTAAGGAGAAACTTTCGTTTGTGCAAACCGGCCTTGCACGAAAGAATCTTCCTGTTTGCGTCTGCCTTTTGCGCATCCGCGTTCCAATTCATAGGGGAATTCATGCAACGCCGCAATGTAGTCCTAGGCCTCTGTGTCGCCGCCGCGACCCTGGCCACGCCGCTGACCTCGAGCATCGCCCATGCCGAAGACGCCTACCCGAGCAAGCCGATCCGCCTGATCGTGCCGTTCCCGCCCGGGGGCACCACCGACATCGTCGGCCGCCTGTTCGCCGACAAGCTCGGCAAGGAACTGAACCAGACCGTCGTGGTGGAAAACCGCGGCGGCGCCGGCGGCTCGATCGGCAGCGCCTTCGTCGCCAGCAGCGCGCCGGACGGCTACACCCTGGGCATCGCCACCGTCAGCACGCACGGCATCAACCCGGCCATCTACCCGAACCTGCCGTTCGATGGCGAGAAGGACTTCACGCCGGTCTCGAACCTGGCCGCCGTGCCGAACATCATGACCATCAACCCGAAGGTGCAGGCCAAGGACATGGCCGAGTTCATCAAGCTGGCCAAGAGCCAGCCGGGCAAGCTGACGTACGCCTCGGCCGGCAACGGCTCGGTCTCGCACATGATGGGCGAACTGTTCAAGATGGCCTCGGGCACCGACCTGATGCACGTGCCCTACCGTGGCGTGGGCCCGGCGCTGAACGACGCGCTGGCCGGCCAGGTCGACGTCATGTACGACAACCTGCCCTCCACCCTGCCGCACGTCCAGTCCGGCCGCCTGATCGCCATGGCCGTCGCCTCGCCCAAGCGCGTCGCCAGCCTGCCGAACGTGCCCACCTTCGCCGAAGTCGGCCTGCCCGCCGTCAACGACGCCTCGTGGTTCGGCCTGGTCGCCCCGGCCAAGCTGCCGGCCCCGATCCTGGCCAAGCTGAACGCCGCCGTGCAGAAGGTCAGCGCCGAAGCCGACGTCAAGTCGCGCCTGGAAGCGCTGGGCGCCGAGCCGGCCGCCAACAGCCCCGAAGCCTTCGCCAAGCAGATCGCCGCTGAAATCGCCAAGAACAAGCGCATCGCCAAAGAAGCCAACGTGAAGATCGACTGAGCGATCTTCGGCCCCCGCCGCGCCCGCGCGGCGCGCGGGGGTCTCCGATTCACGAACGCACGACCCCTATATGCGAATTACCCAACCCCTGTCCTATCGGCTCGACCTTCCGCAGCAATATCCGAACTCGGCGCCCTCGGCCCCCCTCGTGCTGGACTCTCCGCACAGCGGCACCGCCTACCCGCCCGACTTCGCGCCCGCCGTGGATTTCGGCGCCCTGCGCACCGCCGAGGACACCTGGGTTGACGATCTGTGGGGCGACGCCATCGACATGGGCGTGCCCATGATCGCCGCGAGCTTTCCGCGCGCCTACATCGATGCCAATCGCGCCCCCGACGAAATCGACGAACTGCTGCTGGACCAGGCCTGGCCCGGCGCGGTCAACGCCTCGCCCAAGGTCAAGCTGGGCAAGGGCCTGATCTGGCGCATGCTGGACGACGGCACGCCGCTGTACGACCGCAAGCTGAGCGTCGAGGAAGTGACGCACCGCATCGAGGCCTGCTGGAAGCCATACCACGCCGCGCTCGGCCAGGTGCTCGACAGCGCCCACCAGAAGTTCGGCAAGGTCTGGCACATCAACTGCCACTCCATGCCCAGCGTCGCCGGCGCCTACGCCACCGACCGCCCCGGCCTGGTCCACCCCGACTTCGTGCTGGGCGACCGCGACGGCAGCACCAGCGACCCGGCCTTCCGCGAATTCATCGCGGCGTGGCTGCGCGAGCGCGGCTACAACGTGACCGTGAACGATCCCTACAAGGGCGTCGAACTGGTGCGCGCCTTCGGCCGTCCCGACGAAGGCCGCCACAGCCTGCAGATCGAAATCAACCGCAAGCTCTACATGGACGAAGTCAGCCTGCGTCCGTCGGCCAACTACGGCCGACTCAAGGCCGACCTGCGCGACCTGACCGCCGCGCTGATCGACTGGACTCGCGCGCAGACGGCCTGACGCCGGACGCCTGCGCGCCGGTGCCCCATGGTTAACCCCATGGGGCTTTTCATTTGGGCGGCCCGAACCCTCGTCCCCCGGGCGTATATCCGTTATAACTACGGCGAACCTTCTGAGGAGAGGCGTCGATGCACATCGGGATACCAAGGGAAACCCGAGACGGGGAAACCCGTGTCGCAGCAACACCGGAGACCGTCAAGAAGTACGTAGGCGGCAAACACACCGTTGTCGTGGAGCGTGGCGCAGGCAATGCGGCGCGCTATCTGGATGAAGCCTACGAGGCCGCCGGCGCGACGCTCGGCAGCGCCCAGGAGGCCCTGGGGGCGGAGCTGGTCATGAAGGTTCGCGCCCCGTCCGCGGCCGAACTGCCGCAGATGAAAGCCGGCGCCGTGGTCATCGGCATGCTCGATCCATTCGACGCCGAGGGCCTCGCGCAGATGGCCGGCGCCGGCCTGACCGGCTTCGCGCTGGAAGCCGCGCCCCGCATCACCCGCGCGCAAAGCCTGGACGTGCTGTCGTCGCAGGCCAACCTGGCCGGCTACAAGGCCGTGCTGCTGGCGGCCCACCACTACGGCCGCCTGATCCCCATGATGATGACCGCCGCCGGCACGCTCAAGGCCGCGCGCGCCGTGGTGCTGGGCACCGGCGTCGCCGGCCTGCAGGCCATCGCCACGGCCAAGCGCCTGGGCGCGGTGGTCGAGGCCTCCGACGTGCGGCCCGCCGCGCGCGAGCAGGTCGAATCGCTCGGCGCCAAGTTCATCGACGTGCCGTTCGAGACCGACGAGGAACGCGAGATCGCGCAGGGCGTGGGCGGCTACGCCCGCCCCATGCCGCCGGCCTGGATGGCGCGGCAGGCGGCGCTGGTGTCGGAACGATGCAAGCAGGCCGACATCGTCATCACCACCGCGCTCATCCCGGGCCGGCCGGCGCCGACGCTGGTGTCGGCCGAGACCGTCGCGGCCATGAAGCCCGGCTCGGTGCTGGTGGACCTGGCGGTCGAGCGCGGCGGCAACTGCCCGCTATCCGAGAAGGGCAAGGTGGTCGAGAAGCACGGCGTGACGTTGATCGGGCTGACCAACCTGCCCGGCCTGGTGGCGACCGATGCGTCGGCGCTCTACGCCCGCAACATCCTCGACTTCCTGAAACTCATCATCAATGCGGACGGCGCGCTGGCGATCCAGCGCGACGATGAAATCGTGGCGGCCTGCCTGGTGTGCGAAGGCGGCAATGTAACGCGCAGGAGCTGACAGCATGGAAGCGATCAACCCCACCCTGATGAATCTCATCATCTTCGTGCTGGCCATCTACGTCGGCTACCACGTGGTCTGGAACGTCACCCCCGCGCTGCACACCCCGCTAATGGCGGTGACCAACGCGATCTCGGCCATCATCATCGTCGGCGCCATGCTGGCGGCGGCGCTGACCGAAGGCGGACTGGCGCGCGGCATGGGCGTGTTCGCCGCGGCGCTGGCCGCGGTCAACGTGTTCGGCGGCTTCCTGGTCACGCGGCGCATGCTGGAGATGTTCAAGAAGAAAGACAAGAAGCCGGCCAAGGAGGAAGCGAAATGATCTCGCTGAACCTCGTCACGCTGCTCTACCTGGTTGCGTCGGTCTGCTTCATCCAGGCGCTCAAGGGCCTGTCGCATCCCACCACCTCGCGCCTGGGCAATGCCTTCGGCATGGCCGGCATGGCGATCGCGGTGCTGACCACCGGCGCGCTCATCGTCGGCCTGGCGCGCTCGGGCACCGCCGGCATCGGGCTGGGCTGGGTGCTGCTGGGCCTCCTGGTCGGCGGCTCGATCGGCACGCTGATGGCCAAGCGCGTCGAAATGACCAAGATGCCCGAGCTGGTCGCCTTCATGCACAGCATGATCGGCCTGGCGGCGGTCGCCATTGCCGTGGCCGTGGTGGCCGAGCCGCACGCCTTCGGCATCGTCGCCGCCGGCACGCTGATCCCCACCGGCAACCGCTTCGAGCTGTTCATCGGCACCTTCGTCGGCGCCATCACCTTCTCGGGCTCGGTGATCGCCTTCGGCAAGCTGTCGGGCAAGTACAAGTTCCGGCTGTTCCAGGGGGCGCCGGTGGTGTTCGCCGGCCAGCACATGCTGAACCTGGCGCTGGCGTTGCTGATGCTGGCGATGGGCGTGTGGTTCATGCTGACGCAGGCCTGGACGCCGTTCATCATCATGACGCTGATCGCCTTCGTGCTGGGCGTGCTGATCATCATCCCGATCGGCGGCGCCGACATGCCGGTGGTGGTGTCGATGCTGAACAGCTATTCGGGCTGGGCGGCGGCGGGCATCGGCTTCTCGCTGAACAACCCGATGCTGATCATCGCCGGCTCGCTGGTGGGCTCGTCCGGCGCCATCCTCTCGTACATCATGTGCAAGGCGATGAACCGCTCGTTCTTCAACGTGATCCTGGGCGGTTTCGGCGGCCAGGCCGGCGAGGCCGCAGCGGCGGGCGGCGGCCAGCAGCGCAGCGTCAAGTCGGGCAGCCCCGACGACGCGGCCTTCCTGATGACCAACGCCGAAAGCGTCACCATCGTGCCGGGCTACGGCCTGGCGGTGGCGCGCGCCCAGCACGCGCTCAAGGAACTGGCCGAAAAGCTCACCGAGCGCGGCGTGACGGTCAAGTACGCCATCCACCCGGTGGCGGGCCGCATGCCGGGCCACATGAACGTGCTGCTGGCCGAGGCCGAGGTGCCCTACGACCAGGTCTTCGAAATGGAAGACATCAACAGCGAGTTCGGCCAGACCGACGTGGTGCTGGTGCTGGGCGCCAACGACGTGGTCAACCCGGCGGCCAAGAACGACCCCAAGTCGCCGATCGCCGGCATGCCGATCCTGGAAGCCTACAAGGCCCGCACCGTGATCGTGAACAAGCGTTCGATGGCCTCCGGCTACGCCGGCCTGGACAACGAACTGTTCTACATGGACCGCACCATGATGGTCTTCGGCGACGCCAAGAAGGTGCTGGAAGACATGGTCAAGGCCGTGGAGTGATGCGCCGGCGCCGCGATGCACGCGCATCGCGGCGTCTTTCCCCGACGCGCTCCGGAGGATTCGATTCCCGCGACGCCGCGGCCCGCCCTAGGCGCGGGCCAGCTGCTCGTCCACCACTTCGATCCAGTGCCGCACCGGCGTGCCGGTGCCGCTCTGCAAGTGGCCGATACAACCGATGTTGGCCGACAGGATCACATCCGGCGCGGCCGGCGCGATGGCGCCCAGCTTGCGGTCGCGCAGCGCCAGCGCAATCTCCGGATTGAGCACCGAATAGGCGCCGGCCGACCCGCAGCACAGGTGCTGTTCGGAGAACGGCTGCAACTCGAAGCCCAAGTCTGCGAGCAACCGCTCCGACAAGGGCCGCAAGCCCTGCCAGTGCTGCAGCGTGCAGGGCGGATGGAACGCCGCCCGCACCCGCTTGTCCGCCAGCCGCTGGCGCAGTTCCCTAGCCTGCGGCGCGACGATTTCCGCCACGTCCTTGACCAGCGCCACGATGTCCGCGGCACGCTGCGCGTAGGCCGGATCGTGACGCAGGTGATGGGCGTATTCCTTGACCATGGCGCCACAGCCCGACGCGTTCATGACGATGGCCTCGACCGCGCCATCGCGCACCAGCGGCCACCACGCGTCGACGTTGGCGCGCATCTGGTCCAGCGCGGCCGCCTGCGCATCCAGGTGAAAACTGGCCGCGCCGCAGCAACCCGCGCCGGGCGCGATGCGCGCGCCGATGCCGATGGCGTTGAGCACGCGGATGGTGGCGGCGTCGATCGACGGCATCATCGACGGCTGCACGCAACCGGCCAGCATCAGCACCTGGCGCGTGTGGCCTTCCACCTGCGGCAACGCGCCGGCCGGACGGCGCTCGGGCACCTTGCGCCTGAGCGATTCCGGCAAGACGCCGCGCACCGCCTGCCCCAGGCGCATGGCCGGCCCGAACAGCGGCGACAGCATGGCCCGGCGCAGCATCTTGCGCTTGGCCTTCTCGGCCCACGGCCGCGGCACCCGCTCCTCGACGATCTGGCGGCCAATGTCCACCAGATGCCCATATTCCACGCCCGACGGGCAGGTGGTCTCGCAATTGCGGCAGGTCAGGCAGCGGTCCAGATGCTGCTGGGTCGACTGGGTCGGCTCGGCGCCCTCCAGCACCTGCTTGATCAGGTAGATGCGGCCGCGTGGACTGTCGAGTTCATCGCCCAGCACCTGATAGGTGGGACAGGTGGCCGTGCAGAAGCCGCAATGCACGCAGCGCCGCAGGATCGCATCGGCCTCTTTGCCCAGATCGGTATCGCGGGCCCAGGCTGCCAGATTGGTTTGCATGATGCCTATAGCTCCAGGACCAGCCGGCCGGGATTGAACAACCCCGCCGGATCGAGTTCTTGCTTGAGGCGGCGCGTGATCAACGCCACGCCCGGCGACAGCGGATGGAACACGCCATCGGCCGGCGGCCGCGTGCCGGCCGGACGGAACAGCGTGGCATGGCCGCCCAGCCGCTGCGCCAACTCGCGCAACTCGGCGGCGTCCTGCGCCCCCGACAGCCAGCGCTGGCCGCCGCCCCACTCCACCAGCGCCTGCCCGCTGCCGAGCGCGGCCGCGGTGGGCGGCAACGCCAGGCGCCACAACGGCCGGCCCGGCGCGAAGAAGGCATGGGTCTGTTCGCGCAGCCCGGTCCACCAGGCCTGCGCCGCCTCCGGCGCCAGCGGATCGCCGCCGATCACCTGGCGCGCGCTGGCGATGGCCGGCGGCGCGCCCGACAGGCGCACGTGCATCTGGCCCTCTTCGTCAGCGGCCCCGGCCCAGCTGGTGGCCGAGATCGGCAGCGGCTTGCCGCGCCACAGCGCGAAGCTGGCCAGCGCCTGGGCCTGCGTCGCCGGCAGCGCCAGCGTCAGTTCTTCCATCGGCCTGGGCACGACCTTGAGCGAAACCTCGAGAATCGCGCCGAAGATGCCATGCGATCCGGCCAGCAGGCGTGAGACATCGTAGCCGGCCACGTTCTTCATGACCTCGCCGCCGAACGACAGCACCCGGCCATCCGAATCCAGCAGTTGCGCCCCCAGCACGAAGTCGCGCAAGGCGCCCGCGCTCATGCGGCGCGCCCCCGACAGGCCCGCGGCCACGCAGCCGCCGACGGTGGCGGCGGGCGAGAAATGCGGCGGCTCGAAGGCCAGCATCTGGCCATGCTCGGCCAGCGCCGCCTCCAGCTCGGCCAGCGGCGTGCCGGCCCTGACCGTCACCACCAGTTCGGACGGGTGATAGCTGACGATGCCGCGATACGGGGTCATGTCCAGCAGGCAATGGCCATCCTGCGGCGTCACCGGCCGGTAGTTGCCATAGAACGCCTTGCTGCCGCCGCCCATGACGAACAGCGGCTTGTGACCGGCGCGAGCCGTCATGACCTGGTCGCACAATTCCGACAGGACGAAATCCATGAGAGGGACGTCCTAGAAGCGTGCGAGATCCGGGAAGCGCAGCTCGCCCGCGTGTACGTGCATCTTGCCGTATTCAGCGCAGCGGGCCAGCGTAGGTATGACCTTTTCGGGATTGAGCAGGCATGGCGGATCGAATGCCCGCTTGACCGCCAGGAACGCGTCGAGTTCTTCGCGAGAGAATTGCACGCACATTTGATTTATTTTCTCCATTCCCACACCGTGCTCTCCAGTCACGGTTCCTCCTACCTGCACGCACAGTTCGAGTATGGCCGCGCCGAATTTCTCGGCGCGTTCCACTTCGTCCGGTTTATTCGAATCGAACAGGATCAACGGATGCAGGTTGCCATCGCCCGCATGGAACACGTTGGCGCAACGCAGGCCGAACTCGTCTTCCATTTGCTCGATGGCGCCCAGCACCCGGGCGAGATGACGGCGCGGAATCGTGCCGTCCATGCAGTAGTAATCGGGCGACACGCGCCCGGCGGCGGGAAACGCGTTCTTGCGTCCCGCCCAGAATTTGAGCCGCTCGGCCTCCGACGCCGACACCTGGCAGCGGGTGGAGCCGGCCGCGCGGAAGATGGCTTCCATGCGCGCGATCTCGTGCGCCACTTCCTCGGGCGTGCCATCCGACTCGCACAGCAGGATGGCCTGCGCGTCCATGTCGTAGCCGGCGCGCACGAAGGGTTCGACCATGTGCGTCGCGCGCCGGTCCATCATCTCCAGCCCGGCGGGAATGATGCCGTCGGCGATCACCTGCGTCACCGCGTTGCCGGCGGCTTCGACGCTGGCGAAGCTGGCCATCACCACCTGGGCGCAGGCCGGCTTCGGGATCAGCTTGACGGTGACTTCGGTCACCACGCCCAGCATGCCTTCCGACCCGACGAACACCGACAGCAGATCCAGCCCCGGCGCATCCGGCGCCTCGGAGCCGAGCTCGACCACGTCGCCGTCGATCGTGACCATGCGCACCCGCAGCACGTTGTGCACCGTCAGTCCGTACTTCAGGCAATGCACGCCGCCCGAATTCTCGGCGACGTTGCCGCCGATCGAACAGGCGATCTGGCTGGAGGGATCCGGCGCGTAGTACAGCCCGTAGGGCGAGGCGGCTTCGGAAATCGCCAGGTTGCGCACGCCCGGCTCGACCACCGCGGTCGCGCTGGCCAGGTCGATGTGCTTGATGCGATTGAATTTGGACAGGCCCAGCAGCACGCCCTGGCTGTGCGGCATGGCGCCGCCCGACAGGCCGGTGCCCGCGCCGCGCGCCACCAGCGGCGCATTCAGGCGCTTGCAGATGCGCATCACCGCCTGCACCTGTTCCTCGGTCTCCGGCAACGCCACCACCGCCGGCAATGCCCGGTACAAGGACAAGCCGTCGCACTCATAGGGCCGCGTGTCCTCTTCGCGGAACAACACGCAATGCGACGGCAGCGCGGCCGACAACGCCTCGACGAGTTGCTGCAACGAATAAGGCGCCTGCGCTTGAGCCAGGCCGGTTTCGACCAGTGAATTCATGAGCGCAACAATAGCGCGACCGCTGGTTGGACGCAGGCCGGGATTTACCCGCATCCTGCGTACATCCAACGGCCGCGCGGCGCCGCAGACGTAACCAGCCGTAAAGCCCCTTCACGCGGCGTGGACAAGCGCGCGGCGGGTCGCGCCCCGGCTCATTCCCAAGAGATGGGAATGCTTGTCAGCCGCGCCGGCCGGCCTGTTCCTGGTGCCGAAAAAAAAGCCGGCGGGTCGCCCCGCCGGCCTTGTCATTGCGCCCCTGCGGACGGCTTACCAGGACACGATCTTGCCCGGGTTGAGGATGTTGTTCGGATCGAACGCGTGCTTGAGGCTGCGCATCAGGTCCAGCGCGTCATCGCCATGCTCTTCGGCCATGAACTGCATCTTGTGCAGGCCGACGCCGTGCTCGCCGGTGCAGGTGCCGTCGGCGGCGATGGCGCGGCGCACCAGGTTGTGGTTGATGGTCTCGGACTCCTGCCATTCGCGCTCGCTGTCGGCGTCCAGCAGCATCAGCACATGGAAGTTGCCATCGCCGACGTGGCCGACGATGGTGTACGGGAAGCTGGCGCGGTCCAGTTCCTCGACCGTGTCGCGCACGCAATCGGCCAGGCGCGAGATCGGCACGCAGACGTCCGTGGTGCTGGCGCGGCAGCCCGGGCGCAGCTGCAGGCCGGCGAAGTAGGCGTTGTGACGCGCGGTCCACAGGCGGCTGCGGTCCTCGGGGCGCTCGGCCCATTCGAAGTCCATGCCGCCGTGTTCGGCGGTGATGGCCTGCACGGTCTCGGCCTGTTCCTGCACGCCCGCCGGGCTGCCGTGGAATTCAAACACCAGCAGCGGCGTCTCGCGCAGCGTCAGCTTGCTGTGCAGGTTGACGGCGCGCACGCTGGCCGCGTCCATGAACTCGACGCGCGCCACCGGCACGCCCATCTGGATGATCTCGATCACGCTCTGCACCGCGGCGTCGAGCGTGGGGAAGTTGCAGACCGCGGCCGACACGGCCTCCGGCTGTGGGTACAGGCGCACGGTGACTTCGGTGATGATGCCCAGCGTGCCTTCGCTGCCCACGAAGATGCGGGTCAGGTCGTAGCCGGCCGACGACTTGCGGGCGCGGCCGGCGGTGCGCACGATGCGGCCGTCGGCGGTGACCACGGTCAGCGACATGACGTTCTCGCGCATGGTGCCGTAGCGCACGGCATTGGTGCCGGAGGCCCGCGTGGCGGCCATGCCGCCCAGGCTGGCGTCGGCGCCCGGATCGATCGGGAAGAACAGGCCGGTGCTGCGGATCTCTTCGTTGAGCTGCTTGCGCAGCACGCCGGCCTGCACCGTGGCGGTCAGGTCTTCGGCGTTGACGGCCAGCACCTTGTTCATCTGCGACAGGTCCAGGCTGATGCCGCCCTGGATCGCCAGGATGTGGCCTTCCAGCGACGAACCCGCGCCGTAGGGAATCAGCGGCACGCGGTGTTCGTTGCACAGCTTGGCGACCTCGGCGACTTCCTCGGTGCTCTGGGCGAAGACCACGGCATCGGGCAGCATCGCCGGATACGGCGACTCATCGCGGCCGTGGTGTTCGCGCACCGCGGCGGATTCGGAGAAACGGTCGCCGAAGCGGGCGCGCAGGGCCTCGAGACAGGCGGCCGGCACCGCGCGGCGCAATGATTCAGCGTGCAAGGGAGCGTTCATGATCAGCGGGTTCTCGGATGGGGGAATCCAACTATTCTACGCCGCCCGCCTTGCTGCGCCGCAAACCGCCCGGACGGACGGCTTGCGGCAATCGCGGCTTACTTGCCGGAGGTCAGCGCGACCCGGCGGCGTTCACGCACGGCGTGCGCCAGGCGCTCGAGCACGGCAACCGAGGCATCCCAGTCGATGCAGCCGTCGGTGATGCTCTGGCCGTAGACCAGCGGCTCGCCCGGCACCATGTCCTGGCGGCCGCCCAGCAGATGGCTTTCGACCATCACGCCGACCAGGCGCGCGTCGCCGGCTTCCATCTGGCGCGCCACGTCCTCGATCACCAGCGGCTGGTTCTCGGGCTTCTTGCTGCTGTTGGCATGGCTGGCGTCGATCATGATGCGCTGCGCCAGGCCGGCCTTGGACATGTCCTGGCAGGCCGCGTCGACGCTGGCGGCGTCGTAGTTCGGCGTCTTGCCGCCGCGCAGGATGACGTGACAGTCTTCATTGCCCGCGGTCGAGACGATGGCCGAATGCCCGCCCTTGGTCACCGACAGGAAATGGTGCGGCTGCGACGCCGCCTTGATCGCGTCCACGGCGATCTTCACGTTGCCGTCCGTGCCATTCTTGAAACCCACCGGACACGACAGGCCGGATGCCAGCTCGCGATGCACCTGGCTTTCCGTCGTGCGCGCGCCGATCGCCCCCCAGGAGACCAGGTCCGCGATGTATTGCGGCGTAATCATGTCCAGGAATTCGCACCCCGCCGGCAATCCCAGGCTGTTGATGTCCAGCAGCAGCTCGCGCGCCACGCGCACGCCCTTGTTGATGTCGAAGCTGCCGTCCAGGTCCGGATCGTTGATCAGCCCCTTCCAGCCGACCGTGGTGCGGGGCTTCTCGAAATACACGCGCATCACGATTTCCAGGTCCGCGCTGAGGCGGTCGCGCACCGGCTTCAGGCGCTTGGCGTATTCGATCGCGGCGCGGGTGTCGTGGATCGAACACGGGCCGATCACGACGATCATGCGGTCGTCCATGCCATGCAGGATGCGATGCATCGACTGGCGGGCGGCGAACACGGTGTCGGAAGCTTCCTTGGTGCACGCGAACTCACGCATGACGTGCGCGGGCGGATTCAGCTCTTTGATTTCTCGGATGCGAAGGTCGTCGGTATTGTGTGACACGGTACTGCTCCTGGGTTTCCCGCCACCGGGATCCATCCCGGGGTGTTCCTCAAGCTGACGGCACAAAAAAAGCCGCCAGTTCGCTGGCGGCTTTTTTGGGGGGGATTCTTTCCAAACTTCAGATTGAGCGCTTCCCTTCCTCCGCCAGCGGCTTCAGAAAACCAAAAAAATAAAAATAAAAGGCGGGGGAAGCGAATTTCATGGGAAAAGACTCTGGCACAATTTTTTCGGGCCGTCACGCCAGCTTGCAACCCGGCGTGGCGGCCCTGCCGGCCGCCTGGCGCCCGGTCAGGCCGTCCCGCCGACGGTCAGGCCTTCCATGCGAACGGTGGGCATGCCCACGCCCACCGGCACGCTCTGGCCGTCCTTGCCGCAGGTGCCCACGCCCGAATCCAGCTTCAGGTCGTCGCCGATCATGCTGACGCGGGTCATGGCGTCGGGACCGTTGCCGATCAGCGTGGCGCCCTTGACCGGGTACGTGATCTTGCCGTCCTCGATCATGTAGGCCTCGGAGGCCGAGAACACGAACTTGCCGTTGGTGATGTCGACCTGGCCGCCGCCGAAATT
This sequence comes from Achromobacter sp. 2789STDY5608615, assembly GCF_001298995.1. Classification (NCBI taxonomy): domain Bacteria; kingdom Pseudomonadati; phylum Pseudomonadota; class Betaproteobacteria; order Burkholderiales; family Alcaligenaceae; genus Achromobacter; species Achromobacter sp. 2789STDY5608615. The sequence continues at coordinate 168,203 of NZ_CYTY01000001.1, read as the reverse complement.
GGCCGCATACAAGCCGCGCTTGACGGAGGAGATGATTTCCTCGGGCGCCTTGTCGCCGGCCAGCATGTAGGTATTGGTCATGCGCGGCATCGGCAGGTGCGCGAACGATTCGCGGCGGCCATTGCCGGTGGCGGCGGTCTTCATCAGGCGCGCGTTCAGCGTGTCCTGCATGTAGCCGCGCAGGATGCCGTCTTCGATCAGCACGTTGCGCTGGGTGGCGTTGCCCTCGTCGTCGATATTGAGCGAGCCGCGGCGATCGGGAATCGTGCCGTCGTCGACCACGGTCACGCCCTTGGACGCGACGCGTTCGCCGATGCGGCCCGAGAACACGCTGGAGCCCTTGCGGTTGAAATCGCCTTCCAGGCCATGGCCGACGGCTTCGTGCAGCAGGATGCCGGGCCAGCCCGAACCCAGCACCACCGTCATTTCGCCGGCGGGCGCCGGACGCGCCTCCAGGTTGACCATGGCTTCGTGCACGGCGCGCTCGACATAGCCTTGCAGCATTTCATCCGTGAAATACGCCAGCCCCAGGCGGCCGCCGCCGCCGGCATGGCCCATTTCACGGCGCCCATTGCGCTCGGCGATGACGGTCAGCGACAGGCGCACCAGCGGGCGCACGTCGGCGGCCAGGCGGCCGTCGCTGCCGGCCACCAGCACCACGTCATATTCGGCGCCCAGGCCGGCCATGACCTGGATCACGTGCGGATCGCGGGCCCGCGCCATGCGCTCGATGCGTTCGAGCAGCGCCACCTTTTCGGGCGCGCTCAGGGTCGCCACCGGATCGATGTCGGCATACAGGCTGCGGCCCATTTCGGCTTCGACCTGCGCCGCCACCTTGACCTTGCCGGCGCCGCGGCGGGCAATGCCGCGCACCGCGTGGGCCGACGACAGCAAGGCGTCGGCCGACAGCGAATCGGAATAGGCGAACGCGGTTTTCTCGCCGCTGACGGCGCGCACGCCGACGCCCTGGCTGATCGAGAAACTGCCGGTCTTGACGATGCCCTCTTCCAGGCTCCAGCCTTCGCTGCGGGTGTACTGGAAATACAGATCGGCGTAGTCGACCTTGTGGGTGAAGATTTCGCCCAGGGCGCGCGCCATGTCGGCCTCGGTCAACCCCCACGGGTCGAGCAGGAGCGATTTGGCGGTGGCCAGGGATGCAATAGCGGGATCGATGATTTTCATAGGACTCTGTTCGGGGGCGCCGGCGCGACGGACGCGGCAGCCATGACGCTCAAGGCTCTATCGTACCGCCGACACGGGGGCGGCGTCGCGGGCGTCGGATATTGTCTATCAAGTTAACCAATTGGGGACCGGTCCCAAACTGCGGCGGCGCGCCCTGCAAAATAACCGCTGCCATGATGCCGGGCCGATTGTCGGCCGCCAGGCCAGCCGATGCGCTTGCCAGACCAATGCGTCGAACTTGTCATACAACTCGACAACAAAATGAAAATGGCATGAAAACGCGCCTTGCATATGGGCCCACATTCAGGGCCCGCATACCGTTCTCGATGGATGGGAATGAAAATCCGCATACCCCTGGAAACTCACGTCCCGTGCGGATTTGGGCCAGTCGTCCTACCACCGGTTGAAACTCGCGTATTGGCGGCCAGCGCAATCCGGCATACCAAAGATTCATCCTTACCATCCACTGAAAAGCGGTCTTTTTCTGCCCATCCGCTCGCTTCGTGAAACAAAAACGCGCATTTCCCAACACGGAGTGTTGCATTCGTCCGCCCCGTGAACCAAACGGGCTTCTGTTTCATTTAGTCCCAAATTTGAGAATATCATTCCCAATACTTGCTCATGGCGCAAACCCGCTAGCCTAAAGACTTTCCGGCCGTTTTGATACAAAGTAATTAGACCAAAACAGCGGCAAAGGGACGTCAACTTCTGTATTATGCGAGGCACAACAAATAAACATAACTCCGCCGGCGATTAAAGCAGTTCCATAATCAGGAATAACCATGGCCCGAGAAACCTACGCAGCTCTGCAAGCAAAGATCGAAAAGGAAATCAACAAGCTCCAAAAGAAGGCTGAAGTCCTCCAAACCAAGCGCCGCAAACCGGTCATCGCCTCGATCATCACGTCGATGCGCGAGTACGACATCACCCCCGAAGAAATCGCCGCCGCCTTTGGCGCCGGCAAGCCCGTCCGCGCCACCCCCAGCGGCCGCCGCAAGGCTGGCGCCGCTGTCCGCCCGGCCAACGCCGCCAAACGCGCCGTTGCGCCCAAGTACCGTCATCCCCAAACCGGGGAGACCTGGAGCGGTCGTGGCAAGGCCCCCCGCTGGCTCGCCGCCGAAGAAGCGTCCGGCGCCACGCGCGACAGTTTTCTTATCAAAGAATAAAACCTATTATTCAGTAAGAAAAAATAAAAGGCGCACCAAGATGGTGCGCCTTTTTTATTTTACGGCTGCCTTTTGGCGTGACAAAAACTACTGGACCGGAAATTGGATTTCGCGCTCGGCGCCATTATTTCCCGGAAATCCATCAAATATTGCACGCACCAGATAAGGCATCATCCGCAGGAAATCGTCCCGCTCGCTGAGTATGAAGGCGCTGGAACGGTAGACCTCGGCCCCGCCGCGCTGGCTGTCGTGGATCTGCAGCGAGAGCGTGTTGCGCTGGACCACCATGGGCACGTCTACCCAGTCCGGCCCCCAATAGCCGTAATAGCCGCCCCACGGCCGCGGACCGTAGAAACCGCCATAGCCGTAGCCGCCGTTGAAATACGGGTCATACGGACGCCGCACCATGACCTGCGTCTGGCTCGTGCCATAACGGAACGAGACATCGAAGCGGGCCTTGGCGCCCGGCTGGGCTTCCACCAGACCGGTGGCGCCGATGCCGGCGCGCACCATGTCCTGGTATGACTGGTATTCGAGATTATTGGCTTGCGCCGGTTCGGCCGGCACGAATTGGTAAGTCTGGCCTTCGACGCCTGTCGGCCACTGCTGGAACGAGGTGACGCGCGCCGACACGGTGGGGGAGGCGCATCCGCTCAGCACCAGCGCCCCCAATACAGCCAGGATGGCGGCCCAGCGGCCGGTATTGAACGGGGAAGAACGGAACATTTGCAACTCCTCATTGCGCGACGGCGCCCATCATACTGAGCTTTGACCGCGCGGCCCCCGGAAAGTTTACGCCGGGGCCGGCACGCACGGTCCCTGCGTCCGCCGGGCCTGACACTACAATAGGACTCTCGTTCATACAGGACTGCAATCCCATGCGCACAGACACGCCCGTTACCGTATACCGCAAGGATTACCAGCCCTACCCCTACGACATCCCGCAGGTCTCCCTGGCCTTCGACCTGGCGCCCGACAGCACCGAGGTGCGCTGCGTCATGCAGGTCCGCCGCAAGGCCGACGCCAGCGCCGACGCCGCGCTGGTGCTGGACGGCGAAGAGCTGGAACTCGTCTCGGTAGGGGTGGATGGCCAGGCGCTGCCGGCCGACCGTTTCCACCTGTCCGAACACAGCCTGGCGCTGTATGGCCTGCCCGCCGAAGCCACCGTCGAGATCGTCAGCCGCTGCAAGCCCTCGGCCAACTCGACGTTGATGGGCCTTTATGTCTCGGGCGGCAATTTCTTCACGCAGTGCGAGGCCGAGGGCTTTCGCCGCATCACCTGGTTCGCCGACCGCCCCGACGTCATGTCGCGCTACCGCGTCACCCTGCGCGCCGAGCCGGCCTACCCGGTGCTGCTGTCCAACGGCAACCTGGTCGCCTCGCGCCAGCTGCCCGACGGCCGCAACGAGGTCGAATGGGAAGACCCGTTCCCCAAGCCCTGCTATCTGTTCGCCCTGGTGGGCGGCAACCTGACCCACCGCGAAACCACGGTCAAGACCGCCAGCGGCCGCGACGTGCTGTTGCAGGTCTATAGCGACCCGGGCGCCGAGACCAAGACCGAATGGGCGCTGGATTCCCTGGTGCGCGCGCTGCGCTGGGACGAAACCCGTTTCGGCCTGGAACTGGACCTGGACCGTTTCATGGTCGTGGCCGTCCATGATTTCAATATGGGCGCGATGGAGAACAAGGGCCTGAACATTTTCAATGCCGCCTACGTACTGGCCGACGCGGATACCGCCACGGACGCCAATTACGAGGGCATCGAATCGGTCATCGGCCACGAGTATTTCCACAACTGGACCGGCAACCGCGTCACCTGCCGCGACTGGTTCCAGCTGAGCCTGAAGGAAGGCCTGACGGTATTCCGCGACCAGGAGTTCAGCGCCGACATGATGGCGCAGGACATGGACGAGGCCGCCGCCGCCAGCGCCCGCGCGGTCAAGCGCATCGACGACGTGGTCACGCTGCGCGCGGCGCAGTTCCCCGAGGACGCGGGCCCGATGGCCCACCCGATCCGCCCCGACAGCTACCAGGAAATCGGCAATTTCTATACCGCCACGGTGTACGAGAAAGGCGCCGAGGTCATCCGCATGCAGCACACGCTGCTGGGCGAGACCGGCTTCCGCGCCGGCATGGACGAGTATTTCCGCCGCCATGACGGCCAGGCCGTGACCTGCGACGACTTCGTCGCCGCCATGGAATCGGTCTACACGCGTCAGCACCCGGGCCGCGATCTTTCGGTGTTCCGCAACTGGTACCGCCAGGCCGGCACGCCGCGCGTGACCGTCAAGCTGACGCACGACGCCACCGCGCGCCGCTGCACCGTGACGCTGTCGCAGGAATGCCAGCCGGTCGGCGTCGAGAAAAAGGCCCCCGCCGGTTTCGTCAAGGCGCCGTACCACATCCCCTTCGCCATCGGTCTGCTGGACCGCGATGGCCGCGCCCTGCCCCTGCGCCTGGACGGCGCGGAACACGACACGGCGCTGCTGGAACTGACCACGCAGACCCAGCAATGGCATTTCGACGGCATCGACGCGATGCCGGTGCCGTCGCTGCTGCGCGATTTTTCCGCGCCCGTGATTGTCGATTACGACTGGACCGACGAGGAACTGGCGCTGCTGTCGGCCCACGACACCAACCCCTTCGCACGCTGGGAAGCCGGCCAGGAACTGGCCACCCGCCAGATCCTGGCGCTGGCCGAGGCGCGCCAGGCCGGCCGCACGCTGCACGCCGACCCGGCCTTCATCGCCGCCTGGCGCGCGCTGCTGACCGACCCGGCGCTGGATGCCGCCTACCGCGCCCGCGCCCTGGCGCTCCCGTCGGAAAAGACCCTGGCCGAGCGCATGCAGGCCGTCGACCCGCCGGCGCTGGCCGTGGCGCGCGACTTCCTGCGCGCCGAGCTGGGCCGGCAACTGGCGGCGGAATTCCGCCAGGCCTTCGACGCCAACCAGACGCCGGGCGAGTACAGCCCCGCGCCGGTCCCGGCAGGCAAGCGCGCCCTGAAGAATCTGGCGCTCAGCCACCTGATGGCCGCCGGCGAGCACGAAGCCCAGCGCCTGGCCGAGCAGCAATACGAACACGCCGGCAACATGACCGACAGCATGGCGGCGCTGTCGGCCCTGATCAACTACGGCCAGGGCGAGTTCCCGCAACAGGCGCTGGCCGCGTTCTACGACAAGTGGCGCGACAACGCGCTGGTGGTGGACAAGTGGTTCGCGCTGCAGGCGGCGGCGCGCTACACCACGGTGCAGACCGCGCGCGACCTGATGACGCACCCGGCATTCACGCTGCGCACCCCGAACCGGGCGCGCGCGCTGATTTTCCAGTTCTGCCTGAACAACGCCCGCGGCATGCATCACCCGGATGGCTCGGGCTACGCCTTCTGGGCCGACCAGGTGCTGGCGCTGGACGCCCTCAACCCCGAGATCGCCGCGCGCCTGGCGCGCGCGCTGGACAACTGGTCGCGCTACGTGCCCGCCCTGCGCGGCCCCATGCAGGAAGCCCTGCAACGGGTGCGCGCCCACGAAGGGCTGTCGCGCAACGTGCAGGAAATCGTATCCAAGGCTTTAGAATTCGCAGCATAGGGAGAACCTCTTGAAACGTAAAACACTTACCCAATACCTGGTGGAGCAGCAACGCTCCGCGCAGGCCCTGGCCCCCGAAGTGCGGCTGCTCATCGAAGTCGTGGCGCGCGCCTGCAAGGCGATCAGCCACGCGGTCAGCAAGGGCGCGCTCGGCGGCGTCCTTGGCAGCCTCGAAAGCGAGAACGTGCAGGGCGAAGTGCAGAAGAAGCTGGACGTGCTGTCCAACGAAATCCTGCTCGAAGCCAACGAATGGGGCGGCCATCTGGCGGCCATGGCCTCGGAAGAGATGGAGACCATCCACCTGATTCCGAACCGCTACCCCAAGGGCGAATACCTGCTGCTGTTCGATCCCCTGGACGGCTCGTCGAACATCGACGTGAACGTGTCGATCGGCACCATCTTCTCGGTGCTGCATGCCCCCCACAACGTGTCGGGCGCGCCGGTATGTGAAGCCGACTTCCTGCAGCCGGGCAACAAGCAGGTGGTGGCCGGCTATGCCGTCTACGGCCCGCAGACCATGCTGGTGCTGACCATCGGCAACGGCGTGGTGGGCTTCACGCTGGACCGCGAAATGGGTTCATGGGTGCTGACCCACGAGAACATCCGCGTGCCGGAAGACGCCAAGGAATTCGCCATCAACATGTCGAACATGCGCCACTGGGCTCCCCCGGTCAAGCGCTACATCGACGATTGCCTGGCCGGCTCCACCGGCCCCCTGGGCAAGGACTACAACATGCGCTGGATCGCCTCGATGGTGGCGGACGTGCATCGCATCCTGACCCGCGGCGGCATCTTCATGTATCCCTGGGACGCGCGCGAGCCGGGCAAGGCCGGCAAGCTGCGCCTGATGTACGAAGCCAATCCGATGAGCTTCCTCATCGAGCAGGCCGGCGGCGCCTCGATCAACGGCACCGAGCGCATCCTGGACATCCAGCCCGACAAGCTGCACCAGCGCGTCAGCGTGATCCTGGGCTCGAAGAACGAAGTCGAGCGCGTGGGCCGCTACCACGCCGAGGACGCGGGCAAGTAAGCCGCGCCGCCAACGAAAAGCCCCGGCCGAGGCCGGGGCTTTTTTTCGTCAACAGCTTGGCGAAGGGTTACTTGACCTCTTCGATGGACTTCACATCGTCCTTGTTGATCTGGACCTTCTTGCCGTCCTTGTCGTACTCGTACATGCCGGACTTCTTGTCGTAGGTCGGCGCGCCGGGCGTCACGGTCGAGGTCCCGTCCCGTTGCTGAATGACCGAGGGCGACGAGCATCCGGCCAGCACCCCAACTCCGGTCACCACCAGGGCCAACGTCATGGTCTTCAGGTTCATGGGCGTGTTCTCCGAGTGTGAATGGTGGATTCACTGTATCGGATGCGCGCCGGGAAAAAGTGACGGCATGTGGCCAAAATGCGTGTGAAAGTAAAAAACCCCTCGCGGCTCACACCGCGAGGGGTTGCAACCCCATACAACCGCAAGCTGCCTTTACACCTTGGCGTGGGCCTCGATGTAGCGGCGCACGGCGGCGGCATCGCAGTCCATGACTTCGACGCGCTGCGGCAAGGATTCCAGGTTGGCCAGGTTGCCCGGCGGCGTGGCCGGACGGCCCAGCGCGGCCTCGATGGTTTCCGAGAACTTGGCCGGCAAGGCGGTTTCCAGCACCAGCATCGGCACGCCGGGCTCGACGTGCTCGCGCGCGACCTTGACGCCGTCGGCGGTGTGCGGATCGACCAGCACGCCGGTCTCGTCGTAGAGCGAACGGATCGTGGCCAGGCGATCTTCGTGCGAGCTGGCGCCCGAGACGAAGCCGTACTGCGCCTCGAATTGCGGCTTGAGCGCCGACAGGTCGAAGAAGCCGTCGCGCGCCATGTCCGCCCACAGCGCCTTGACGCGGTCGGCGTCGCGGCCGACCAGGTCGAAGATGAAGCGCTCGAAGTTCGAGGCGCGCGAGATGTCCATCGACGGGCTGGAGGTAGCGTAGGTCTGCTCGGCCGGACGCGGACGGTAGACGCCGGTGCGGAAGAACTCTTCCAGCACGTTGTTCTCGTTGGTGGCGAGCACCAGGCGGCGCACCGGCAGGCCCATGCCGCGGGCGATGTGGCCCGACAGGATGTTGCCGAAGTTGCCCGAGGGCACCGTGAACGAAACCTGCTGGCCCGGCTTGTCGGTGGCGCGCAGCCAGCCGTGGAAGTAGTACACCACCTGGGCGGCGATGCGCGCCCAGTTGATCGAGTTGACCGCGCCCAGGCGGTACTTGGCCTTGAAGGCCAGGTCGCCGGCCAGCGCCTTGACGATGTCCTGGGCTTCGTCGAACACGCCGCGCACGGCGATGTTGTGGATGTTCTCGTCCTGCAGCGAGTACATCTGGGCGCGCTGGAACGCGCTCATGCGGCCGTGCGGCGACAGCATGAACACGGCCACGCCGTGCTTGCCGCGCAGCGCGTATTCGGCCGCCGAACCGGTGTCGCCCGAGGTGGCGCCAACGATGTTGAGCGTGGTGCCGCGTTGGGTCAGCACGTACTCGAACACCTGGCCCAGGAACTGCATGGCCATGTCCTTGAAGGCCAGCGTCGGGCCCTCGGACAGGCCCAGCAGCGACAGGCCGTCGTTCAGCGGGCGCAGCGGGACGATGTCTTCGCTGTTGAAGATCTGCGGGGTGTAGGCGGCGTGGGTCAGGCGGCGCAGGTCCTCGGCCGGGATGTCGGTGGCAAAGCGCGACAGCACTTCGAACGCCAGGTCGGCGTACGGCAGGCCGCGCCACGATTCCAGCGTCTCGGCCGAGATCTGCGGCAGCTGCTCCGGCACGGCCAGGCCGCCGTCCGGCGCCAGCCCTTCGAGCAGGATGTCGGAGAACGGCTGGGGCGCCATGCCCCCGCGGGTTGAGATGTATTTCATATCAGGTGCTCCACGCGCAGGCGCGTGACCTTGGACCGTACGAACGGCAAGGCCTCGATGCGCTCGATGGCCTGGTTGACGTTGCCTTCCACCGCTTCGTGCGTCAGGAAGATGATGTCCGCGCCGCCGATGTGCGAGGGCTGCTGGATCATCGAGCCGATCGAGATCGAGCGGTCGGCCAAGAGGCGCGCGATGTCGGCCAGCACGCCCGGCTGGTCGTCCACGCGCAGGCGCAGGTAGTACGACGTGCTGACCTGCTCGATCGGCAGGATCGGCGTGTCGGCCATGGCGTCCGGCTGGAACGCCAGGTGCGGCACGCGGTTGCCCGGATCGGCGGTATGCAGGCGGGTCACGTCGACCAGGTCGGCCACCACCGCCGAGGCGGTCGGCTCTTCGCCAGCGCCCTGGCCGTAGTACAGCGTCGGGCCGACGGCGTCGCCCTTGACCAGCACCGCGTTCATGGCGCCTTCGACGTTGGCCAGCAGGCGCTCGGCCGGCACCAGCGCCGGGTGCACGCGCAGCTCGATGCCGTCGGCGCGGCGCTTGGTGATGCCCAGCAGCTTGATGCGGTAGCCCAGGCGCTCGGCGTGCTCGATGTCCTCGGCGGCCAGCTGCGAGATGCCTTCGATGTAGGCGCGGTCGAACTGCACCGGCACGCCGAAGGCCAGCGAGGCCAGCAGCGTCAGCTTGTGCGCGGCGTCGACGCCTTCCACGTCGAACGTGGGATCGGCTTCGGCGTAGCCCAGGCGCTGGGCTTCGGCCAGCACGTCGGCGAACGGCAGGCCGCGCGAGCGCATTTCCGACAGGATGAAATTGGTGGTGCCGTTGATGATGCCGGCGACCCACTGGATGCGGTTGGCGGTCAGGCCTTCGCGGATGGCCTTGATGATGGGGATGCCGCCGGCGACGGCGGCTTCGAAGGCCACCATCACGCCACGCTCGGAAGCCGCGGCGAAGATCTCGTTGCCATGCTTGGCCAGCAGCGCCTTGTTGGCGGTGACCACGTGCTTGCCGTTGGCGATGGCTTCCAGCACCAGCTCGCGCGCCAGGGTGTCGCCGCCGATCAGCTCGACCACGATGTCGATCTCGGGATCGCGCACCAGCGCGTGCACGTCGGTATCCACGGGCAGCGTGTCGCCGACGCGGGCGCGCGCCTTGGGCACGTCGCGCACGGCGGCGCGGGTCACTTCAATGCGGCGACCGGCGCGGCGCGCGATCTCTTCCGCATTGCGCGACAGCACCGTCCAGGTGCCGCCGCCGACCACGCCCAGGCCCAGCAGGCCCACTTTCATGGGATTCATCGCGGCGCCCTCGGCGGGCGGGCGTTGAGGGGAATTCATTTCAGTTCTCCAAACACTCACGCAATAACGGCTACATACAGTCCACGGGCGCCCTCCCCGAGCGGGATGCCGCGGATCCGGCTCCGCCGATCTGCCAGCATGCCCCCTTGAGGGGGAAGCGCCGCAGGCGCTTCGGGGGTGGACCTACAGCAAGCCGTCCTTGCGGAACATATCCTTGATGCCGCGCACCGCCTGGCGGGTGCGCTGCTCGTTTTCGATAAGAGCGAAGCGCACGTATTCGTCGCCATACTCGCCGAAGCCGATCCCGGGGGAAACGGCCACCTTCGCATCCGACAGGACGCGCTTGGCAAATTCCAAAGAGCCCATTGCCCGGTAGGGTTCGGGGATCTGCGCCCAGATGTACATGGACGCCTTGGGAATTTCCACATTCCAACCTGCTTCGTGCAGACCGCGCGCGAGCACGTCGCGGCGGCTTTGGTACTGCGCCACGATCTCGTTCACGCAGTCCTGCGGGCCGTCCAGGGCGGCGATCGAGGCCACCTGGATCGGCGTGAACGTGCCGTAGTCGTGATAGCTCTTGATGCGCGCCAGCGCGCCGACCAGCTCGCGGTTGCCGACCATGTAGCCGATGCGCCAGCCCGCCATGTTGTAGCTCTTGCTCATGGTGAAGAACTCGACCGCGACATCGCGCGCGCCGGGCACCTGCATGATCGAGGGGGCGACATAGCCGTCGAAGGTGATGTCGGCGTAGGCCAGGTCGTGCACCACCAGGATGTCGTGTTCCTTGGCCAGGGCCACCACGCGCTCGAAGAACGACAGGTCGACGCACTGGGCGGTCGGGTTGCTGGGGAAGCCCAGCACCATCATCTTGGGCTTGGGAATCGACTCGCGCACGGCGCGCTCGAGTTCCTCGAAGAAGTCCACGCCCGGCGTCATGCGCACGGAACGGATGTTGGCGCCGGCGATGACCGCGCCATAGATGTGGATCGGGTAGCTGGGGTTGGGCACCAGCACGGTGTCGCCGCGGTCCAGGGTGGCCAGCATCAGGTGCGCCAGGCCTTCCTTGGAGCCGATGGTGACGATGGCTTCGGAATCGGGGTCGAGCTCGACCGCGTAGCGGCGCTGGTACCAGTCACAGATGGCCTTGCGCAGGCGCGGGATGCCCTTGGACACCGAGTAGCCGTGGGTGGTCGGGCGGATGGTGGCCTCGACCATCTTGTCGACGATGTGCTTGGGGGTAGCGCCGTCCGGATTGCCCATCGACATGTCGATGATGTCCTCGCCGCGCCGACGGGCCGCCATCTTGAGCTCGCCGGTAATGTTGAAAACGTACGGGGGCAAACGCTCAATGCGAGAGAACTTCCTCATGATGGGAATCCTTAGGGGGCGAAGGGGCAAAAATCCAGGGCGCGAGGGCGCGAAGGGGAAACGGGCTCAAAAGCCGCGCCAGCACACGTTTGCGGCGCAGCAAAACCCTGTAATCTAGCGCAAGGACGCCTGGGCGGCAAATTGGGCGAAAAAGCCCCCAATTTCGCAGTGGAAACCATGCAACATATGGCCATCCTGATGCGCTATTATCGGAGCCATAAAGCCGGAGTATTTATTGAAGCTGCATACCGATCCTGCGACGGCCGCTCTGAATACCGTCACCGCCTACGGTGACGGTTATATCGAGGTCAACCAGGTACGTTTTTCCTCCTCGGTCGCGTTTGGCCCCGAAGGCGAAGTTACCCATTGGCCCGTTGAGTCGCCGGCCGACATCACCCCCACCCTCTTGCGTCAGGCGGCCGGATTGTCCGAGCCCGTCCGCGACCCGTTGGCGTTCCTGGACGAACCCGAAGCCACCCCCAGCCGCCCGGCCAATGCGCCGGAAGTGCTGCTGGTGGGCACGGGCGGCCGGCAACAGTTCCTGCGCCCCGAAGTGCTGCGTCCCCTGTTGGCGGCGGGTATCGGCGTGGAAATCATGGACACCCACGCCGCCTCGCGCACCTACAACATCCTGATGGCGGAGGGCCGGCGCGTCGTCGTGGCCCTCATCCCCCCCCCAACGGAGAATCCCAGACATGATGATGCCCATCATCGGCAAGCCCGCCCCGCTGTTCACCGCTGAAAGCACCATCGGGCCGATCAGCCTGGAGCAGTGCCAGGGCCGCGCCGTGATCCTGTACTTCTATCCCAAGGACAACACCCCTGGCTGCACCACCGAGAGCCAGGATTTCCGCGACCTGCACGCCGACTTCCTGTCGGCCAGCGCCGTGGTGGTCGGGATCTCGCGCGACTCGCTGAAGTCGCACGAGAACTTCAAGGCCAAGTACGAGCTTCCTTTCCCTCTCATCTCCGACGCCGACGAAACCGTGTGCAATCTGTACGGCGTCATCAAGCAGAAGAACATGTACGGCAAGCAGGTGCGCGGCATCGAGCGCAGCACCTTTCTGATCGACGCTTACGGCGTGCTGGTGCAGGAGTGGCGCGGGGTGAAGGTCCCGAACCACGCCAAGGAAGTCCTGCAGGCCGCCAAGAGCATCGGTTAAGCCGTGCACAGGAATACCCGTCAGGTGCCATAGCCGGCCCATACTGGAGAGTGACGCATATGCCGCTTCCGAAGTTGCCCACCCGCCCCGCAGCCATCCTGACCTTCCCCTCGGGCGATAACGCCCGGGCGCAGGCCCGCAGCACCAAGACCGCCGCTGCGCGGTCGAACACCCAGGCCGTCCTGGCCGACGACGACGAGGACGAGCTGCTGGTCCAGCCCGAACTCGACGGCATCGGCGCGCCGGCCCACAAGGCGCAGATCCCGGCCCGCCAGGTTCCGCCCCCGCCGCCGGCCGCGCCGGCGACGCGCGCGCCGGCCCGCCAGGCCAAGGCCGCCCCGGCCCCGGCCAAGCGCGCCAAGGCGCGAGCCCAGAACGCGCCGCGCAAGCTGTTCGTGCTGGACACCAACGTGCTGCTGCACGACCCCAGCTCGCTGTTCCGCTTCGAAGAGCACGACATCTTCCTGCCGATGATGACGCTCGAAGAGCTGGACCACCAGAAAAAGGGCATGTCGGAAGTGGCGCGCAACGCCCGCCAGGTCAGCCGTTCGCTCGACGCGCTGGTGCAGGACGCGACCCAGCTCGAAGACGGCCTGGAGCTGGCCAAGCTGGGCAACAAGGACGCCACCGGGCGCCTGATGTTCCAGACCACCGCCATCCACAGCACCCTGCCGTCGGACCTGCCCATGGGCAAGGCCGACAACCAGATCCTGGGCGTGGTGCGGGCCCTGCAGGAAAAATACCCGCAGCGCGAAGTCGTGCTGGTGTCCAAGGACATCAACATGCGCCTGAAGGCGCGCGCGCTCGGCATGGCCGCGGAAGACTACTTCAACGACCACGTCCTGGAAGACTCGGACCTGATGTATTCGGGCGTGATGCAGCTGCCCGAGGACTTCTGGAACAAGCACGGCAAGGACGTCGAGTCCTGGCAACAGGGCGGCACCACCTTCTACCGCATCCACGGTCCCTTGTGTTCGCAGTTCGTGGTCAACCAGTTCGTCTACTTCGAAGGCCAGATGCCCCTGTATGCCCAGGTGCGCGAGGTCAGCGGCAAGATGGCGGTGCTGGCGACGCTGCGCGACTACACCCACGGCAAGAACAACGTCTGGGGCATCACCGCGCGCAACCGCGAGCAGAACTTCGCCATGAACCTGCTGATGAACCCGGAATGCGACTTCGTGTCGCTGCTGGGCCAGGCCGGCACGGGCAAGACGCTGCTGGCGCTGGCGGCCGGCATCACCCAGGTGCTGGAGACCAAGCGCTACACCGAGATCATCATGACCCGCGTCACGGTGCCCGTCGGTGAAGACATCGGCTTCCTGCCCGGCACCGAGGAAGAAAAGATGCTGCCCTGGATGGGGGCGCTGGAAGACAACCTCGACGTGCTGAACATGGGCGAAGGCGAAGGCAACGGGGACTGGGGGCGCGCCGCCACCATGGACCTGATCCGCTCGCGCATCAAGGTCAAGTCGCTGAACTTCATGCGCGGCCGCACCTTCCTGAACAAGTACCTGATCATCGACGAGGCCCAGAACCTGACGCCCAAGCAGATGAAGACGCTGGTGACCCGCGCCGGCCCCGGCACCAAGGTGATCTGCCTGGGCAACATCGCCCAGATCGATACGCCCTACCTGACCGAAGGCAGTTCGGGCCTGACGTTCGTGGTCGACCGCTTCAAGGGCTGGCCGCATTCGGGCCACGTCACCTTGCAGCGCGGCGAGCGCTCGCGCCTGGCGGACTACGCCGGGGATGTGCTGTAGACCAGCCTCCACGCCAAAGAAAAAGCCCCTTGAGTGATCAAGGGGCTTTTTTATCACCTGGGCCGGACGATTACTTATCGGCGGCGTTGGTGATGGCGTTGCCGGCTCGCGACATGTCCTTGCCCATGCCCGCCACGGTATTGCAACCGGCGAGTACGAAGCCGAACACGACGAAGGCGGTCAGCACGATCTTGCTGCGCATGCTGCGCTCCTGAAGTGTGGGGAAACGATTCCGGGCCGTACTTTAAACGATCTGGACGCGAAGTTCGCCCAGGCCTTCCACGCCGCCGGTGATGACGTCGCCCTGCACCACGGCGCCCACGCCCTCCGGCGTACCGGTGAAGATGATGTCGCCGGGCTGCAGTTCGAACAGGCCCGACAGGTAGGAGATGCTCTCCGGCACGTTCCAGATCATCTGCGAGATGTCGCTGGCCTGCTTGCGCTGGCCATTGACGTCGAGCCAGATGGCGCCCTTGTCGAGCGTGCCGACCACGCTGCGCGGGTGGATCGGGCCCAGCGGCGCCGACAGGTCGAAGGCCTTGCCCACTTCCCAGGGACGGCCCTGCTTCTTCATTTCGCCCTGCAGGTCGCGGCGGGTCATGTCCAGGCCCAGGGCGTAGCCCCAGACGCAGTCGTTGGCTTCTTCGACCGGGATGTCGCGGCCGCCCTTGCCCAGCACCACCACCAGCTCCATTTCGTAGTGCAGGTTGGAGGTCTTGGGCGGATACGGCATCTTGCCGGTTTCGCCGTCGGCGACGCTCAGCACGGCGTCGGCGGGCTTGCAGAAGAAGAACGGATCTTCACGGCCGGTGAAGCCCATTTCCTTGGCGTGCTCGGCGTAGTTGCGGCCGACGCAATAGACGCGGCGCACGGGGAACAGCGCGGCGCTGCCGGCAACGGGAACCGCGGTCAGCGGCTGGGGAGGCAATACGTAGTCCATGATCTATCAACCTATGACGGGTGGAACGGTCCGATCGCAAAAATCATCCGCGAGTGTATCCCGTTCCGGGGCGACGGAAACATTCAGCAAATTGTAGGGATTTCTCCATCGAACACCACCAGGCGCTCGATGAAATCCGCCATGTAGGCCTTCATCTCCTGGTGGGCGGGCGACACCTGGTAGCGGTCATGGGCGGCGGCATCGCTGAACGCCGCCACCACCGCGTGGGTCAGGCCGTCCGAGCGGCTGGCCTGGTTGGGCCGGAAGGCGTAACCCGCCACCCCGTCGCATTCGGCCAGGATGCGGTCGCAGTAGCCCTGCACCCGGTCATGGAAGCGCGCATCGGCGGCGCCGGACAATTGCAGCATTACGACGTGCAGGAACATCAGGACTCCTTTTTCGGACGGGCGACGGCGAGCCAGGCACGGGACACCAGCCCCATGATGCCGTCGCGGAACAGCAATACGCACAGCACGAAGATCGCGCCCTGCACGATCAGGACCCACGACCCCAGCGGCGCCAGGTAGTTTTGCAGCGAGACGAAGGTGAAGGCGCCGGCCAGCGGACCGAACACCGTGCCGATGCCGCCCAGCAGCGCCATCAGCACCACCTCGCCGTTGGCGTGCCAGTGCACGTCGGTCAGCGAGGCCACGCCGAACACCAGCACCTTGAGCCCGCCGGCCAGCCCCGCCACCGAGGCCGACAAGGTGAACGCCAGCAGCTTGTAGCGCGAAGTCGAATAACCCAGCGACCGGGCGCGCTGCTCGTTGTCGCGCACCGAGCGGATCACCTCGCCGAAGGGCGAATTGAGCACCCGCAGCACGAAGGCGTAGCCCAGCGCGAACACCGCCAGCGTGAAGTAGTACATCGGCATCACGCCATCCAGGTCGATCAGGCCGAACAGCTTGCCGCGCGGCACGCTCTGCAGGCCATCCTCGCCGCCGGTGAAGCCCGCCTGCACCGCGATGAAGTACACCAGCTGCGACAGCGCCAGCGTGATCATGGCGAAGTAGATGCCCTGGCGCCGGATGGCGATGGCGCCGAACGCCAGCCCCAGCAGGCCGCCGGTCAGCACCCCGGCCAGCAGGCCCAGTTCGGGCGTGGCGCCCAGCAGCTTCATGACGATGCCGGTGGCGTAGGCCGCCGCGCCGAAGAAGGCCGCATGGCCGAACGACAGCAGGCCGACATAGCCCACCAGCAGGTTGAAGGCCGCGGCGAACAGCGCGAAGCACAGCACCTTCATCAGGAACGTGGGATAGACGAACCAGGGCGCGGCCAGCGCCACCAGCGCCAGGATCGCCATGCACCCGCGCATGGCGCGGCGCCCCAGCTGCACCGGCTGGCGGGTGGCCTCGGCGGCCAGCACGTTCTGCACCTGCAGCGGCTTGCCGAACAGGCCCGCCGGCTTGCACAGCAGCACCAGCACCATGATGATGAAGATCGCCAGGTTGGCGGCCTCCGGATAGAAAACCTTGGTCAGCCCCTCGATGATGCCCAGCCCGAAGCCGCTGACGATGGCGCCCATGATGGAGCCCATGCCGCCGATCACCACCACCGCGAACACCACCACCACCAGGTTCGAGCCCATCATCGGGCTGACCTGGTAGATGGGCGCGGCGATCACGCCCGCCACCGACGCCAGCGCCACGCCCAGCGCGTAGGTCAGCGTGATCAGCAGCGGCACGTTGATGCCGAACGAGCGCACGATGGTCGGATTCTCCGTGGCGGCGCGCAGCATGGCGCCGACCCGGGTCTTCTCGATCAGCACCCACACCGCCAGGCACAGCACCAGCGACACCGCCACCGCCCAGCCGCGGTACCACGGCAGGAACATGAAGCCCAGGTTGACCCCGCCCGTCAGCGCCTTGGGGATGGTGTAAGGCAATCCCGACACGCCATACGCCTGGCGCAGCCCGCCCTCGATCAGCAGGGCGATGCCGAAGGTCAGCAGCAGCCCGTAGAGGTGGTCCATGCGGTAGGTGCGCGAGATCAGCACGCGCTCGACCACGATGGCGAACGCCGCCATGATGAGCGGCACCAGCACCAGCGCGGCCCAGTAGTTCACCCCCAGGTAGTTCAGCAGCATCCAGGCCAGGAACGCGCCCGCCGTGTACTGCGCGCCATGGGCGAAGTTGATGATGTTCAACAGGCCGAAGATCACCGCCAGCCCGATCGAGAGCAAGGCGTAGAACGAACCGTTGATCAGGCCGAGCAGGAGCTGGCCGAACAGTGCCGTGGACGGCACACCGAAAATTTCGAACACAGGATTCTCCCCCTCAGACGCCCAGGCGGCGCGCGATCCGCTCGGGATCGTTGCGCGCCTCTTGCGCCGACAATTGGTCGACCACGCGGCCGTGCTCCATCACGTAGTGGCGGTCGGCCACCTTGGTGGCGAAGCGGAAATTCTGCTCGACCAGCACAATGGTGAAACCGCGCTCCTTGAGCGTGCGGATGGCCTGCCCGATCTGCTGCACGATCACCGGCGCCAACCCTTCGGTGGGTTCGTCCAGCAGGATCGGCTGGGCGCCGGTGCGCAGGATGCGGGCGATCGCCAGCATCTGCTGCTCGCCGCCCGACAGGTTGCCGCCGGAGCTGGCGCTGCGTTCGCGCAGATTGGGAAACAGGGTGTAGATCTCGTCCAGCGACATGCCGCCGTCCGCCAGGCGCGGCGGCAGCAGCAGGTTCTCGGTCACGTTCAGGCTGCGGAACACCGCCCGTTCCTCCGGGCAATACACCACGCCCAGCCGCGGGATGCGGTGCGGCGCCATGCCGACGGTTTCCTGGCCGTTGAGCCGGATCGAGCCGCGGCGCTTGTCCAGGATGCCCATGACGGCGCGCAGCGTGGTGGTCTTGCCGGCGCCGTTGCGGCCCAGGATGGTGACCAGCTCGCCGCGCCGCACCTCGATGTCGACGCCATGCAGCACATGCGATTCGCCGTACCAGGCGTTGAGGTCCTTGATCGACAGCATCAGCCCTCTCCCTCTTCCGAGCCCATGTAGGCGGTAATGACGCGCTCGTCGCGCGACACCGTGGCGTAGTCGCCCTGCGCCAGCACCGCGCCGCGCGCCAGCACCGTGATGGTGTCGGACAGGTCGGCAACCACCGACAGGTTGTGCTCCACCATCAGGATGCTGCGGTTGGCCGACACGCGCCGGATCAGCGCCGCGATGCGCGCCACGTCTTCCTGGCCGAGGCCGGCCATCGGCTCGTCCAGCAGCATCACGTCCGGCTCCAGCGCCAAGGTCATGGCGATCTCCAGCGCCCGCTTGCGGCCATAGGGCAGCAGGGCCGCGGTGGTGTCGGCCATGCCGGCCAGGCCCACGGCGTCCAGCAGGGCCAGGCCCTGCTCGTTGAGGCGGTCGACGCTGCGGCGGCTGCGCCAGAAGCGCAGGCCGTCGCCATGCTGGCGCATCAGCGCCACGCGCATGTTCTGCAGCACGGTCAGCCCCAGGAACACCGCCGAGATCTGGAACGAGCGCACGATGCCCAGGCGCGCGATCTGCTCCGGCGCCAGCGACGTGATGTCGCGGCCGCGGTAGTGGATCACGCCCTGGTCGGGCGTCAGGAATTTGGTCAGCAGGTTGAAGCAGGTGGTCTTGCCGGCGCCGTTGGGGCCGATCAAGGCATGGATGGAACCTTCCCGCAGGGCCAGGGACACGCCGTCGACGGCATTGAAGCCGCCGAACCGCTTGACCAGCCCCTGGGCGGACAGAACCGCTTGGGTGCTCATGGCCGTCCTCCTACATGCGGGCCAACAGGCCGCCGTCGATCGCCAGCACGTGGCCATTGACGAACGCGGCGCCCGGCGAGGCCAGGTAGACCACCGCCGGCGCGATGTCCTCCGGCGTGGCCCAGCGCCCCACCGGCACCGCGCTCGACAGGAACGACTGGAACTGCGGATTGTCCTGCAGCCCCTGGGTGAAGTCGGTGCGCACGAAGCCCGGCGCCAGCGCGTTGCAAGTGACGCCCTGGCCGCCGTATTCGACCGCCAGCGCGCGCGTGAACGCCGCGATCGCGCCCTTGGCGGTGGCGTAGGCCGCGATGTTCGGCATGGTGGCCTGGCCCGCGACCGACGACATCAGCACGATGCGACCGAAGCCGCGCGCCGCCATGGCGGGCAGCACCGCGCGGGCGCAATGGAACGCGCCGTTCACATGGACGTTCTGCAACGCCTGCCATTCGGCCGGCGCCATCTCCACCACCGGCTTGCGGTTCTGGTTGCCGGCATTGCTGACCAGCACATCGATGGCCACGCCATCGGCTTCCAGCCGCGCCACGGCCGCGGCCACGGCGTCGCCGTCGGCCACGTCGAACACCGCGCTGCGCACCGTGATGCCGGCCGCGGCCAGTTGCCCGCAGGCGGCGTCGCAGGCGGCCTGCGACAGATCGTTGATCACCACGCGCGCGCCCGCCCGGCCCAGGCCGGCGGCGATGGCATATCCCAGTCCGCGCGCGCCCCCCGTCACCAGCGCCGTGCGCCCGGCCAACCCGAAGGTCTGGCCCAGATAGTCCTGATTCAAGCTTGTCTCCTTGTCTTATAGGCGCCGGATCTCTCGGGACGGCGGATATCGGGAAAGACTTCCCGAGCCCCGCGGCCCCCGGTCCGGCTCGTGTCGATCCCGCTTGCCTTGGCTGAAAACAGGATTGACATTAATCTCAATATACGCGACTATTTTTAAACACTCAATAACAAGATTTTTAGTTTTTCTTTCATAACGAGTATTGGCTAGGAGACATCATGGCCCTCGAAACCCCTGGCTGCCCCGCAGTCAACGCGCTGCCGCCGCTGGCGTCGCGCTTCCTGAAAGTCGACGAACTGCCCTGGAAACCCACGCAGGTCGAAGGCATCGACATGAAGGTGCTGATGCAGGACAAGGAGTCCGGCCTGCTGACCGCGCTGTTCCGCTGGCAGCCCGGCACCGAGCTGCCGCTGCACGAGCACGTCGAGGTCGAGCAGACCTATGTGCTGGAAGGCTCGATCGTCGATGCCGAAGGCGAAGTGCGCGCCGGCGACTACGTCTGGCGGCCGCGCGGCAACCAGCACGTGGCGCGCGCGCCGCACGGCGCGCTGGTGCTGAGCTTCTTCCTGAAACCCAACCTGTTCATCGACGCCTACGCCGGCCAGACCCTGGAATAGGCGCCGCGCCGGCAAGATCCGCGCGACCGCCCGGCACAGGGCGGCGCGCAAAGACATAAGCCCCCAAGGAGACAACCCCATGAAAACCCGTTTCAAGCTTTGCCTGGCCGCCTGCGCGCTGGGCGCCGTATCGCTGTCGGCCCAGGCCCAGGTGTCCGACGACGTCGTCAAGATCGGCGTGCTGGGCGACCAGTCCGGCATGATGGCCGACCTGTCCGGCAAGTTCGGCGTCGAGGCCGTGAAGATGGCCGTCGAGGATTTCGGCGGCACGGTGCTGGGCAAGCCGATCGAGGTGGTGTCCGCCGACCACCAGAACAAGGTGGACATCGGCGTCTCCATCGCGCGCCGCTGGTACGAGAACGACAAGGTCGACCTGATCCTGGACGTGCCCAACTCCGCCATCGCCCTGGCGGTGCAGGACCTGACCCGCCAGATGAAGCGCGTGGTGATCTTCACCAGCGCCGGCTCGGCCGACCTGACCGGCAAGGCCTGCTCGCCCAACGGCATGCACTGGACCTACGACACCTACGCCTACGCCACCGGCGTGGCCAGCGGCGTCATGGAAGACGGCGGCAAGAGCTGGTTCTTCATCACCTCCGACTACGCCTTCGGCCACTCGCTCGAACGCGACGCCATGGCGGTGGTCAAGGCCAAGGGCGGCCAGGTGGTCGGCAGCGTGCGCCACCCCATCGCCAGCGCCGACTTCTCGTCGTTCCTGCTGCAGGCGCAGGCCTCCAAGGCGCAGGTGATCGGCCTGGCCAACGGCAGCGGCGACACCATCAACAGCATCAAGCAGGCGTTCGAATTCGGCATCATGGGCAGCAAGCAGCGCGTGGCGGCGCTCTTCATGAGCATCGTCGACGTGCGCAGCGTCGGACTGGAATACGCGCAGGGGCTGAACCTGGTCGAGCCGTTCTACTGGGACCAGGACGACAAGGCGCGCCAATGGTCCGAGCGCTACTTCAAGCGCACCGGCCGCATGCCGTCGATGGTGCAGGCCAGCAACTACAGCGCCACCATGCACTACCTGAACGCGGTCAAGGCCGCCGGCACCGATGCATCCGAGGCGGTGATCAAGAAAATGCATGACACGCCCATCAACGACTTCATGACCGAGAACGGCCGCATCCGCGAGGATGGCCGCGTGATGCGCGACCTGTACCTGTTCCAGGTGAAGAAGCCGTCAGAATCGAAGCGCGACTGGGACTACTACAAGCTGGTGCGCAAGATTCCCGCCGAACAGGCGTTCCGTCCGCTGGACCAGGGCGGCTGCGCGCTGGTGAAGCAATGACCGGGGGCCCGCTCGGACTGTTGGCCGGCAAGCGGGCCGTCGTCACGGGGGGCGCCAACCCCCGTGGCATCGGCGCCGCCATCGTCGCGCAATTCCTGGCGCAGGGCGCCAGCGTGGCGGTGCTGGACCGCGACTTTCCCGACCACGCCGACGCCGGGCTGGCCGGCGGCCGCGTCAACCTGCACTGCGATGTGTCGAGCAGCGCCTCCTGCGAGCAGGCCGTGGCGCAGGCGGCGCGGGCGCTGGGCGGCATCGACGTGCTGGTGAACAACGCCGGCATCGTCGCCGCGACCCGCATCTGGGATCTGCCCGAGGACGAGTTCCGCCGCATGGTCGACGTCAACCTGACCGGCACCTACAACGTGACGCGCGCCGCCCTGCCCCGGCTGCTGGAAAGCGAGCGCCACCCGGCCATCGTCAACCTCGGCTCGACCGCCGCCCTGCGCGGCGGCGGCCTGCTGGGCGGTTCGCACTACGCCGCCTCCAAGGGCGGCGTGATCAGCTTCACCAAGGCGCTGGCGCGGGAACTGGGCTCTCGCGGCGTGCGCGCCAACTGCGTGGCGCCGGGCATCATCGAGACCGACATGACGCTCGGCAAATTCGGCGAAAATTGGGAACAAGAACTCAAACAGGGCATTCCGCTGCAACGCTTCGGCTCCCCGGCCGAAGTGGCGCAGGCCATTCTCTTCCTGGCCTCGGACCTGTCCTCCTACTCAACCGGCATCGTGGTCGACGTCAACGGCGGCTTCCACATTCACTAGGCACGTCAGCAGCAATGAGCACTCCCGATCGCATGTTGTCCATCCTCGATCTCTTCCGCGACGACACCACCGCCGCCTTCCAGGAAGACGTCATGGCGCATCTGGAGTGCTCGCGCGCCACGGCCTACCGCTATCTCAAGTCGCTCACCGAAAGCGGCCTGCTGGCGCCGACCGCGGGCGGCGCCTACGTGCTCGGCTCGCGCATCATCGAGCTCGACCGGCACCTGCGCCAGCACGACCCGCTGATGCGCGCGGCGCGCGAGGTCATGCGCGCCACCGGCGACGAACTCAACGCCAACCTGATGCTGTGCAGCTACTACGGCGACAAGGTCATGTGCGTGGACCGCTACTGGACCGACCATTCGATCGAATCCAGCTACGCGCGCGGCCGCCCCTTCCCGATGTTCCGCGGCGCCACCGCCAAGCCCATCCTGGCCAATCTGCCGCCCTACCAGCTGCGCAACCTGATGCTGTGGCACGCCGCGGAGATCCGCGAGGCCGGCCTGGGCGAGGATTGGGATGCGTTCCGCGCCAACATCAAGCAGCTGCGCGCGGCTGGCGTCTGCGTCTCGCACGGCGAGGTCGACCCGGGATTGATGGGGATCGGCTCGGCGATCTTCACGCCGGACCAGAAGGTGGTGGGCAGCCTGGTGTTCATCGCCGCCGAGGCGCGCACGCCCGCCAAGCGGCTGGCGCTGCTGCAGGAACGCATCCAGGCCGCCGCGGCGCAGGTGACGCAGAATCTGCAGGGCCTGCAAGACAACGGCGCGGCGGCGATCGGCATCATGCCGTCGCGGCCGCGCCGCCTGAAAGCGCCCGCCGGTGCGACACCGGCGCGGCGCAAGGCCTGATCGATCAGGCCTTGTTGTAGCGCTCGGCGCTCTTGACGATTTCCTCGTGGGCGGCGTCGACGCCCTTCCAGCCCTTGACCTTGACCCACTTGCCCTTTTCCAGGTCCTTGTAGTGCTCGAAGAAGTGCTGGATGCGGGCCGTGTCTTCGGCCGGCAGGTCTTCGTAGGACTTGATGTTGCGGTACGGGGGGTACAGCTTTTCGATCGGCACGGCCAGCAGCTTGGCGTCGCCACCCGACTCGTCGTCCATTTCCAGCACGCCGATGGCGCGGCAGCGCACCACGGCGCCGATCTGGATCGGGAACGGGGTCAGCACCAGCACGTCGGCGGGGTCGCCGTCTTCCGACAGGGTCTGCGGGATGTAGCCGTAGTTGCACGGGTAGTGCATGGCCGTCAGCATGAAGCGGTCGACGAAGATCGCGCCCGACTCCTTGTCGACCTCGTACTTCACCGGGTCGGCGTTCATGGGGATTTCAATGATCACATTGAAGTCTTCCGGCAGCTTCTTGCCGGGGGACACGCGGTCATAACTCATGATTGAACCTTGTTAGTCTGAAAGAGGATCAAAGCGAGCCGTCGTCCTTGAACGGCGGCTTGGTGGTCGGCGCCGGCGCGGCGGGCGCGGCCGGCTTGGGCGAAGCCGGCGCGGCCGGCGAATACGTCGGCACGGGATTGTCGAACGCGGCGGCCGGAATCGGCGCGCTGTCGAAATACTCGTCGATGTCGGACGTGCCGCCGACGACCGGCGCATCTTCCGGCGCCAGCGCGCGCGCCTGCTGTTCCTTGTTGGCGCGGGCGTCCGGATCCAGCACGTAATCCGAGGCCGACGCGGCCACCGAGGGCGGCAGCGCGGGATAGTCGCCGCCGATATCGGCGTCGACATCCGAGAGGCCCACCGCATAGCCGCCCTCGGCGTCCAGGCGGTAGGGGTCCGAGCCGATATCCGCGGCCGGCAGCGCCGCGTCGGCGGCCAGCACCGGCAGCGCCATGCTGGCGGCGGTGGCGAGGCGCCAGTGGCGCACGGCGTCGGCGGGACGGTCGAGACGGTCGTACAGGCTGCCCAGCAGCGCGTGCGTCTGCGCATCGCCGCGGCGCGACAGGCTGCGCAGCAGGTAGCGTTCGGCCTGGCCCCACAGCTGGCCGTTCAGGCACAGCATGCCCAGCGCGGTCAGCAGGTCGGGATCGGTGGGACGCTGCTGCAGCCAGGTCTCGGCCTTGGCCAGGCGGCGCGACACCTGCTCGGCGTCGCAACGCGCGTAGGCGGCCACCAGGGCGGGATTGAATTTCACGGCGATGGCGGCTTCGAGCACCTTGGCGGCCTCGTTGGCCTCGCCGGCCGCTTCGAAGGCGGCGGCGCCGGCCAGCGCGATTTCGGGCAGCAGGCGCTCCTCGGCCTTGAGGTCCTTCCAGATGGCGCGCCAGCCGTCGTTGGCGGCCGCCGCGCGCAAGCGCGCCGCGCCGGCCACGTCGATCAGGTGGTCGCCTTCGGTGCGCGCCAGCGCATTGCGGCGCAGCAGGCCGCGCGCCAGCGTGAAGACCTGTTCGTCATGGTGCAGGGCCGTGTGCGCGCGCAGCAGCAGGCGCATGGTGTGCAGGTGGCGGGCGCCGCCATCGGCCAGCGGCGCCAGCACGGCCAGCGCGCGCTCGGCGCGGCCCTGGTCCAGCAGCATGTCGGCCGAGACCGTCGCGGTGGCTTCCACCAGGCCAGGGTCGGCGCCGGCCTGTTCCTGCGCGGTCGCCAGCAGGCGGTCGCGGCGGTCGAATTCACCCAGGCCATGCGCGGCGCGGGCGGCCGACAAGGCGGCCAGCACGCGGCGGGTCTGCACCTTGGTCTGCTCGAGCAGCTTGGTCAGGTCTTTTTCGGCGTGCGAATAACGGCCTTCGAGCAGGCCGATCCAGCCGCGCTCGAGCAATTCGTGATCGCGCGCCTGGGCGCGCTTGCCGCGCCAGGCGCGGACGCGATCGGGAATGGCCAGCAGCCAGGCCAGCAGGCGCAGGCCCACATACAGCACCACGAAGGCCGCCACGATCAGCAGCACGGCCAGCGTCAGCGACATCGAGATGCGCCACGGCCAGACCAGCAGCAGCACATTGCCGGAATGGGAGCGCAGCACCACCGCCAGGGCGACGGCGATGACGGCGAGCAGCAGAGTCCAGAACCAGGTACGCATGGGCGTCAGTCCTGATCGCTGGTCTTGAAGCCGGCGGCGCGCAGCGCGGCCACGGCGTTCAGGCTGTCGGACACATCGGGCATGCGCACCGCGATGTCGGTCTGCGCCAGTTCGCGGGCCAGGTTCTGGGCCGCGACCGTGTCGGGGGAACGGGTGTCGAAGTACTTGGCCAGCGTAGTGCCGACGTTGTCGAGCTCGCTCTTCCAGACCGCGGGCTGGCGCATCAGCATGGCCAGTTGCACGGTCAGGAGGCGCTGGCGCAGCGTGCCGCGCACCTGGTCGGCCTGTTCCGGCGACAGCAGCAGCGCGGCGGGTTCGTCGACGCGCTGGATGGTGATCAGGCCGCCGAGTTCATGCGCCAGCGCCGAGCCGGCGCGGCCGGGCCACGAGGCCACTTCGGCGCGCCAGCGTTGCCACCAGGCCGCATCGGCCGGCAGGCCGGCCTGCGGGTCGGCCGCGGCGGGCGCCGGGGTCGCGGGGCGAGTCTCGCCGGCGGCGACGCCGGGCGCGGCGGCGTCCGGCACCAGCAGCGGCGCCTTGCCGACCAGGGCCGTCAGGCGTTCGATGCGGGCCGACTGGGCCGGGATGTCGACGGTGGACACGGCGCGCAGACGGTCCAGGTCGCCATTGATGGCCTGTTGCAGGCTGGAGAAACGCGGCCGGTCGGCCCGCGCCAGGCGCGATTGCGCGGTTTCCAGCGCGACGATGGCGTTGGAGACGTTGCCGGCCAGGCGCAGCTGCTGGCTGCCGATGGTGAGCAGGCGCTCGACGTCGTTGGCCAGCAGCTCGTCGCTGGCGCTGTCGTTGAAGTTCTGCCAAGCCTGTTGCAGCGCGTTGTACTGGCTCTGGGTCTCGCGCACGCTGTCTTCGAGGTCACCCAGGCGGCCGGCCTGGGCTTGCGCCAGGGCCAGGGCTTCGCGGGTGTCCTTGCGCGCCTGCGCCACGTCGGCGGCCAGCGTGTCCAGTCGGGAGGCGACCTCGCGGCCGGCGGCGACGAACTGCGTGCGTTGCTGCCACAGGGCATAGCCCAGCCCGACGGCGAGCAGGATGACGATGATGAGGGCGGTGACCAGGGGGCCACTGCCGCGCTTGGCCGGACGGGCCTTGACGGAATCGGCCGGGGCCGATGCGGGCGCGCTGGCGCCCGGGGCGGCCGGGTGAACGGCCGGATCGGTAGCGGGAGTCTTGTCTGTCATGACGCGATTGTATTCGGTGTCAGTCCGAAGCAACGAATCAAGCAGCAACAAAAGCCTGGAAAATCGACTCGTCGTTGGGCAGGCAGATTTTTACCTTTGCTTGCGAACCCGGCCCGGATGCCGGCGACGGCACGCGCCGGGCCAGCGACGGATGGGTCAGGACAAAGCCGCAACCGTCCCACCAGGCGGCCAGCCCGGCCGCCCGCAACTGGTCGCGCACCGCGTCCGCGCCCTCGCCGCTGGTGATGAGCCAGGTGGCCGCCACGCCCTGCGCGGCCCAGCGCCGCAGGGGCACAAGCTCGGATTCGTCCCATTGTGCCGGCTCGCGCCGGTAAGCCGCGTGACGTGTCACGGCGACGCCATGTGACTGCAATTGTTCACTGAGCCAGTCGCGGCCCTGCGTGCCCCGCACCAGCAGCACGCGCGACGGCGGCCGCGGCAGGCCGCAAAGCACCTCCCAGAGCGCCTCGGAATCATGGCTGGCGGCCTGCTCGCCAGGGTGCAGGACTGTTGTATTCGCGCCAAAACACGGCAACCCGGCCAGCCCCGCCGCACTGGCCGGCCCGACCGTGGCGACGGCCGTGCCCGCAGGCCAGGCCGCCGGGCCATCGGCCCGCGCCAGTTGATCCAGGTACTGCCGGGCGGCGTTGCCGCTGACGAACACCACCATGTCGTAGTTCGCCGGCCGCGGCAGGTCCGCGGCGGCGACAGGCAAGGGGTGGATATCGAGCGCGGGCAGGATGCAGGGCGTCCAGCCGGCGGCGCGCAGGCGGTCGGCCAGCGCCTCATTGCGGCCGGCGGGCCGTGTCAACACGGCCACGCGCGGCGCTTGGGCGGCGGCCCCGTCCATCAGTCCTCGGGGGACGCGTCTTGCAGCAGCTCGTCGAGAATGGCCTGGGCGCCGGCATCGAACAGCTCGGCGGCGACCGCCTCGCCGATGGCCTGCGCCTGGTCCACCGGACCGCTGCGTTCGGCGCGCAGCGTGCGCGTGCCGTCGGGCGACGCCACCAGCGCGCGCAGCGTCAGCGTGCCGTCGTCGATTTCGGCGTAGGCCGCCAGCGGCACCTGACAGGAGCCGCCCAGCCGGCGCGACACGGCGCGTTCGGCCAGCGAGATCGAGGTGGCGGTGGCGTCGTTCAGCGGCGCCAGCCAGGCGCGCATGTCGTCGCGGTCATCGCGGATCTCGATGGTCAGCGCGCCCTGCCCGGCCGCCGGCAGGCAATCGGCCGGATCGAGCAGGCAGCGGATGCGGTCGGCCAGGCCCAGCCGGTTCAGGCCGGCGGCGGCCAGCACGATGGCGTCGTATTCGCCGCGGTCGAGCTTGCCCAGGCGGGTGTCGAGGTTGCCGCGCAGCGGCTTGACCACCAGTTGCGGGAAACGCGCGCGGATCTGCGATTCGCGCCGCAGGCTGGACGTGCCGACGACGGCGCCGGCCGGCAGGTCGGCCAGCGTGTCGTAGCGGTTGGAGACGAAGGCGTCGCGCGGATCGGCGCGATCGAGCACGGCGCACAGCTCGAACGGCGCCTGCAGATCGACCGGCATGTCCTTCAGGCAATGCACGGCCAGATCGGCGCGGCCGTCGAGCAACGCGGTTTCGAGTTCCTTGACGAAGAGCCCCTTGCCGCCCACCTTGGAAAGCGTGCGGTCGAGGATCTGGTCGCCTCGGGTCGTCAGGGTGAGCAGTTCAACCGCGCACGCCGGGTACAGCGTGCGCAGCCGATCGCGCACATGCTCGGCTTGCCACAGGGCAAGCCGGCTGGCGCGGGTCGCGATGACCAAGCGTTGCGGCAGAGACACGAGGCGTCATCGAACGAAGTGGGAGACGATGACCGTCGCCACAACGCCGAGGATGGCCAGCACGAACAGGCCCTGCAGGAGGCTCAGGCCTGATTCGGTTTGCTGGGGATCGGCGGATCTACGCAGACTCATGTACGGATTCCTTGGAGGCGGTTTTGCGGCTTGCCAGCCACCGTCCAAGGACAACAACGAGCAAGGCGCCGAAAATTTCTACGCCGATTTTAACCGCAGTGGGCTGGACGCCGAATTGACCTTCGACAAACACGTCCGTAATCAGCATGCCGCCCGCGATCCAGCCCAGCAGCGCCGCGCCGAAAGTCACCACCAGCGGATAGCGGTCGATCAGCTTCAGGACCAGCGTGCTGCCCCAGATGATGATGGGCACGCTCACGACCAGGCCGAAGACCACCAGGCCGATCTGGTGGTCGGCGTGGGCGTTCTGGGCGGCGCCGGCGATGGCGATGACGTTGTCCAGGCTCATCACGAAGTCGGCGATGATGATGGTCTTGATGGCGGCCACGATGGATGTGCCGCCCTTCACGTTGCCGTGGGCGTCATCCTCGGGCACCAGCAGCTTGACGCCGATCCAGACCAGCAGCAGGCCGCCCACCACCTTCAGGAACGGAATCGACAGCAGGGTCAGCGCGAAGGCGATCAGGACCACGCGCAGCAGGATGGCGCCGGCGGTGCCCCACAGGATGCCCTGCATGCGTTGCTTGGGCTCCAGGTTGCGACAAGCCAGCGCGATCACCACCGCGTTGTCGCCGCCGAGCAGGATGTCGATGAGGATGATCTGGAATACCGCTGCCCAACTCAGCGTCTGGAAAAACTCAAGCAATTTGAACCCCCGAAGGCATTTATCAAAATATAAAGGCCGGCCCCGTGCCGGCCAACCCGCCGCCGCGACGAGCGCGGCGGCGGGCTTGGAACAACTTATTATTGTAGTTCAGCTTTCAGTCAGCTTTCTGGCGCAGCAGCAAAACTTTGCCGATGGCCAGGACCAGCACCGCACCCAGCGCGCCGCACATGAGCGCGAAGCTGTGTTGCGTCATACCCAATGCCGCGTCGATGCGCGCCACCGGTTCCTGCAGGGCCGGATCGCCCACCAGCAATTCGCCGGCGATGAAACCCAGCAGCGCCGCGCCCACCCAGACGATGAGGGGGAAGCGCTCGATGACCTTGAGCAGCAGCGTGCTGCCGAAAATCACCAGCGGAATGCTGATCGCCAGACCCAGCACCAGCAGGGTCGTGTCGCCCATCGCCGCGGCGGCCACGGCCACCACGTTGTCCAGGCTCATGACCAGGTCGGCGATCATGAT
Organism: Achromobacter sp. 2789STDY5608615; assembly: GCF_001298995.1. Lineage (NCBI taxonomy): Bacteria > Pseudomonadati > Pseudomonadota > Betaproteobacteria > Burkholderiales > Alcaligenaceae > Achromobacter > Achromobacter sp. 2789STDY5608615. Next base: position 138,334 of record NZ_CYTY01000001.1, on the reverse strand, counting down.
CGTGCGGATCGCGGTCAGCAGATTGCCATGATTCTTGCCGTCGCCCTCTTCCTCGCCTTCCGGCAGCAACAGGGTCACGCCGATGTAGACCAGCAGCAATGCGCCGATGAGCTTGAGCCACGGCAGCATCAGCAGCTTGGCGGCCACCAGCGTCAGCACGATACGCATGATGATCGCGGCGGCCGAGCCGACCACGATCGCTTTCTTTTGTTGCGCCGGCGGCAGCGAACGCGCTGCCAGCGCAATGACCACGGCGTTATCGCCCGACAGCAGAATGTTGACCCAAATGATCTGGAGCAACGCTAACCAGAATGCCGCTGAACTGAGTTCCATACCTCTCTTTCCTAGGACGTGATCCCCCTAGGACAAACCAAATGAATGGGTGAAAAAGACAAAAAGACGTACTGACCGTCTTGGTGCGAGCCCGACGGCATTCTTGCTGGGTACGTCCAGAATTTCTTTCATTATAGTTTCGTTCAGCTTTCCGTATGTTTCACCGGCCGCATCATGGACACGGGGTTTCCCTAGGAAAGAACGAAAAAAAGGCCCGCCGAAGCGGGCCTTCTTCATGCAACCAATCTTACAGCACCGACTTGAGCAGCTTGCCCATTTCGGAGGGGTTGCGCGTCGTGCGGATGCCGCAGGCTTCCATGACTTCCAGCTTGGCGTCGGCCGTGTCGGCGCCGCCGGAGATCAGCGCGCCGGCGTGGCCCATGCGCTTTCCGGGAGGGGCGGTGACACCGGCGATGAAGCCGACGACCGGCTTCTTCATGTTGTCCTTGGCCCACTCGGCGGCGTTGACTTCGTCCGGACCGCCGATTTCGCCGATCATGATGACGGCGTCGGTGTCGGGATCGTCATTGAACATCTTCAGGACGTCGACGTGCTTGAGGCCGTTGATGGGATCGCCACCGATGCCGACGGCGCTGGATTGACCCAGGCCCAGCTCGGTGACTTGCGCCACGGCTTCGTACGTCAGGGTGCCCGAACGGCTGACGATGCCGATGCGGCCCTTGCGGTGGATGTGACCGGGCATGATGCCGATCTTGATTTCGTCCGGGGTGATCAGGCCGGGGCAGTTCGGGCCCAGCAGCAGGGTCTTGCTGCCCTTGGCCTTCATGCGGTTCTTGACTTCCAGCATGTCACGGACCGGGATGCCTTCGGTGATGCAGATCACCAGATCCAGTTCGGCCTCGACAGCTTCCCAGATGGCGGCGGCGGCGCCGGCGGGCGGCACGTAGATGACGGACACGGTGGCGCCGGTGTCGGCCTTGGCGTCCTTGACCGACGCGAAGATCGGCACGCCTTCGAAGTCCTCACCGGCCTTCTTGGGGTTCACGCCGGCCACGAAGGCCGCCTTGCCGTTGGCGTACTCGCGGCACATGCGGGTGTGGAACTGACCGGTCTTGCCCGTGATGCCCTGGGTGATGACCTTGGTGTCCTTGTTGATCAGAATCGACATTTGTGAATCCTTGGATTTTCTTTGTACCGCCGGGCCGTCCCTAGGTGCAAAGCGCCCCCCTTGGGGGGCAGCAAGCCACGAAGGGGCGCGGCGTGGGGGCATAGTTACTTGACGGCGGCTACGACGCGGGTGGCGGCTTCGGCCATCGTGTCGGCGCTGATGATCGGCAGGCCCGACTCGGCCAGCATCTTCTTGCCGAGTTCTTCGTTGGTGCCCTTCATGCGGACGACCAGCGGCACGTTCAGGTTGACGGCCTTGCAAGCGGCGATCACGCCTTCGGCGATGACGTCGCAGCGCATGATGCCGCCGAAGATGTTGACCAGGATGGCCTTCACGCTCTTGTTCTTGAGCATGATCTTGAAGGCTTCCGTGACCTTCTCGGCCGTGGCGCCGCCGCCGACGTCCAGGAAGTTGGCCGGCTCGCCGCCGAACAGCTTGATGGTGTCCATGGTGGCCATGGCCAGACCGGCGCCGTTCACCAGGCAGCCGATGTTGCCGTCGAGCTGGATGTAGGCCAGGTCGAACTTCGAGGCTTCGATTTCAGCCGGATCTTCTTCGTCCAGGTCGCGGTAGGCGACGATTTCCGGGTGACGGAACAGGGCGTTGGAGTCGAAGTTGAACTTGGCGTCCAGGGCGATGATGTTGCCCTTGCTGTCGCGGTTCAGGGGGTTGATTTCAACCAGCGAGGCGTCGGTTTCCATGTAGCACTGGTAGAGCTTCTGGAACACGTCCACGGCCTGGGCGGTCGAGTCGGCGGGCAGGCCGATCGCGTTGGCGATCTTGGTGGCTTGCTCGGCGGACAGGCCGGTCAGCGGGTCGATGTATTCGGTGATGATCTTCTCGGGGGTGGAGTGGGCCACTTCCTCGATGTCCATGCCGCCTTCGCTGGAGGCGATGAAGGCGACCTTCTGGGTGGCGCGGTCAGTGACCAGCGACACGTAGTATTCCTTCTGGATGTCGGCGCCGTCTTCGATGTACAGGCGACGGACCTTCTGGCCTTCCGGGCCGGTCTGATGCGTGATCAGCTGCATGCCCAGGATTTCCGAGGCGAGCTTGCGCACGTCGTCCAGCGAGCGCGCCAGCTTCACGCCGCCGCCCTTGCCGCGGCCGCCCGCGTGGATCTGTGCCTTGACGACCCAAACCGGTCCACCCAGCTTTTCAGCGGCAGCCACGGCCTCGTCGACGGAAAGAGCGGGAATCCCGCGCGGCACCGGGATGCCAAATTGCTTCAGCAGTTCCTTGCCTTGATACTCGTGGATTTTCATGTGTTACCTGTCAGGACGTATGAGAAAGAGAAGGTGAATCGGAGGTCGAATCGGCCGATGCCTCAGCGCTACCCCCGGTGTACCACTTGGGATAGTGCTCAGCCACCACCGGGCCGTCGGTGCTCAGCGCATGACAGCCGTCCAGTTGGAATGGACGCCGGTTCGGGTTGCTTTCCTGCCGCCGGCGGTTGGCCATGGTCTGCACCGCCGCGGTGGGAAGCACCTGCGACAGCTCGGTCATGTGCGTACAGCCCTCGACATGGCCGAAGCGCTCCTTGACCTGGCGGCGGAACCCCTTGAGCAGGTTCATGCCGATCAGGTCAGCGTAGGCGGATTCGATGGCCATGCAGTGCTCGCCGTAGGGAGCGGCATCATAGACGGCCTGCGCCGCCACGATGGTGAAATCGCCATCGATGGTGATGCGCAGGTGCATATGGTGGATGGGTTGCCCCGCCTTGAACATCTCGCCGTCGCGCTTGGGAAAATCGTACGCCTTGACGTCGATGAGCTCGGCTTCCAGGTCCCACTTGCCGTCATCGCGCGCATACGACTGCACGCGTATGGAACGCGTGTGCAGCGGCTGGCGAGGACAATCCGGCGGTGGCAAGGGCATGCTTGGGGCCTGCGGGGCGAAGACGGCCGGCGCATGGTGCGCGGCAACAAAACCTTCAAAGTATAGCGCAGCCCGCCCTGCCCCGACCGTCAAAATGCGCGCCGCGAACGCCCGCCGCCCGGGCGGATCGCGCCGCGCCGCCTCAGCCTTGTGTCCACGGAGTGGCCGGACTGCCCATCCAGGCCTGGCCCGCCGGGATGCTTTCGCCCTTGAGCACCAGGGTCAGCGGCCCCAGGCGAGCGCCGTCCTCGACCCGGGTGTCGTACAGGATGGTGCTGCGCGGCCCGACATTGACGCCGTTGCCGATGCGGACCTGCCCGATCTTCATGACGCGGTCCTCGAACAGGTGCGTCTGCGGCCCCGACCAGGCGTGCAGCACCGCATCGTCCCCAATTGATACACAGTCGTACTCGGTGATGTCGGTGGTGTCCATGAACACCCGCTTGCCGATGCGCGCGCCCATGCAGCGCAGGGCCAGCGGCAGCCAGGGCGTGGCACGCAGGAAGTTGAAGAAGTTCGGCACCGCGATCGACTCGTACAGGCTGGTCACGGCCTCGCTCTTCCACACGAACGGCGTCCACATCGGCTCGGCGTGCGGCCGGTAGCGGCCGATCAGCAGCCACTTGAGCGCCACCAGGAACAGGAAGGTGCCGACGCCGTACAGCACGCCGGCCAGCATCAGTTCGTCGAACGCCGCCACGAAACCGTCGCGCACCGCGATCGGGATGACCTTCATGACCGTCAGGTAGCCCACCGCGATCACCACCGCCAGCGGCAGGATCATGCGCATCAACTCGACCGCGCCGCGCGCCACCTTGCGGCCCAGGCTGGGGCGGAAGGTCAGGTGGTCGGGGAAGCCCGCCGCCTGCTCGCGCGCCGGCAGCGCCAGCGGCGGATTGCCGAGCCAGGTCTGGCCGCTGGCCATGCGGGCGTTGGCCGGCGCCCGGCTCTGCACCCCGATCAGCACGTCGTCGGGCAGGACCGAGCCATCCGGCACGTAGGCGCCGTTGCCGACAAAACTGCGGTTGCCGATGACGGTGGGCCGCATGGTCATCCAGCCGCGGTCGATTTCTTCGTCGCCCAGCATCACGCCGTCGGCGATGAAGCTGTCGCGGCCCAGCGTCAGCATGTCGGGCACGATGCCCATCGCGGTCGAGATCTCGGTGCCGGGCCCGACCTTGGCGCCCAGCAGCCGGTACCAGGTGCCGGCATAGATGGAGGCATACAGGCCGTGCAGCACGCTCAGGCTGGACTCCTGGATCTGGTTGGTGAGCCAGCGCCGCAGGTAGATCTGGCCATAGACCGGCCAGCGTCCGCCGCTCAAGCGCGGCAGCAACGCCCAGCGCAGCATGGCCGAGACCAGCACGGTCAGGAACAGCAGCAAGGCGCTGGCCGGCAGGGCCAGCAGCAGATAGGCCAGGAACGCATTCGGCCACCAGACGCGCGAGCCCATCAGGTCCAGCCAGCGCGCGTCGATCCAGTCGATCAGCACGAAGCTGGGGAACACCGGCATGTAGAACAGCGCCGCGATCAGCGTGCCGCCGGCGGCGTAGGCCAGCATGTCCAGCCGCGCCCAGCGCCCTTCGCGCACCGGCCGCTCGGGCAGTTCGGGGGCGCGCGCCTGAGGATCGTGCCGCGCCGGCGCGCCACTCCAGATCTGGCCGGCGGGGATGCGCGAGCCGGTCGCCAGCGACGACAGGCCGTCGAGCCGGCCGTCGTCCTCGATGGTCACGTCGCCCTGCACCACCGCATACGAACCGACGTAGGCGTTCCGGCCCAGCGTGATGGGCGCCACGACCCAGTGCGCGCCGTGCACCTCGAAGTTCTCCAGGTTCACCGCCGCGCCGACGCTGGCGCCATCGCCCACCGTCAGCAGGTCCGGGGCCCGCACCGAAATGCGGCTGATGGCGGTGTCGCGGCCGATGCGCGCGCCCAGCGCGCGCAGGTACCAGGCCTGCAGCGGCGAACCCGCCAGCAGGTGCGCGGGCGGAATGTCGAGGATGCGGTCGACCAGCCACCAGCGGTAGAAGGTCCAGCCGTAGAGCGCATAGCGGCCCGCCTTGAGACGGCCCAGGATGCCCCACTTGCAGACCACCGCCACGCCGAAGCTGAGCAGGTTGCAGGCCAGGTAGCTGGCGATCGACAGCGCCACCGCGCGCCACACCGAATCGCCCTCGTCGCCGGTGAAGTAGTGGTAGGTGAAGAACGGCGTCAGCCAGATCAGCATGCGCACGCCGATCAGGAGCGGCAGCACCGCCAGCTGCGCCAGGCCGCAGGCCCAGCGGCGCCATTCCGGCGCGCGCTCGATCGGCGCCTGCTGGACCGGCGCCGCCGCGGCCGCCGATTCGGCCGCCAGCGCGTCGAGCCGCGCCGCCAGCGCGCCCAGCACGGAATGCTGGTAGAGCTCGTGCATGGTCAGCGCGGAAAACTGCGGATGCTTGCGCAGCGACGACACCAGCCGGGCCGCCAGCAGCGAATGGCCGCCCAGGTCGCGGAAGAAATCGCTGGCCAGCCGCAGCGGCTGGCCCGGGAACAGCGGCCGCAGGGCCTCGAACAAGGCGTGCTCGGCCGGCGAGACCGGCGTGTCGTCTTCGCCGCTGGGCTCGGATGCGGTGGCCAGCTCGCGCGCCTTCAGCGCCTTGCGGTCGATCTTGCCCGAGGTCAGGCGCGGCACTTCGGCCACCAGTTCGAAGCGGGCCGGAATCATGTAGGCGGGCAACTCCGCGGCCAGCGCGGCGCGCAGCGCGTGCGGATCGAGCCGCGCGTCGCCCTCCGGCGTCAGGAACGCCACCAACTGGTCGATGCCCGCCAGATCGCGCAGCACCACGGCGGCGGCCCCGACGCCGGCCTGCCGATACAGCGCGGCCTCGATCTCGCCCAGTTCGACGCGAAAGCCGCGCACCTTGACCTGGTCGTCGCTGCGGCCCAGGCACTGGATCTGGCCGTTCTCGTCGATGCGCGCCAGGTCGCCGCTGCGGTACATGCGGGTGTCATGGTCGCCGCTGGGACGCGGGTTGGCCAGGAACTTCTCGGCCGTCAGTTCGGGACGCCCCAGGTAGCCGCCGGCGACGCCGGGGCCGGTGATACAGAGCTCGCCGGTCTGCCCCTGCGGCAGCACCGCGCCATCGTCGCCGCGGATCAGCATGCCGTAGTTGGGCAGCGGCGTGCCGATGGTGACGGACTGGCCGGGCAGCAGCTCGGCCAGGCTGGCCGACACCGTGGTCTCGGTCGGGCCGTACGTGTTGAACAGGCGGCGGCCAGGCGTGGCCCAGCGCTGCACCAGGAATTCCGGGCACATCTCGCCGCCCAGGTTGACGATGCGCAGGCCCGGCACGTCGCGCGCGAACAGCGCCAGCAGCGTCGGCACCGCGTGCAGCACGGTCACGCCCTCGCGCACCAGCGCGTCGGGCAATGCCTCGGGATCGGTGGTCAGCATCTTGGGCGCCACCCACAACGTGGCGCCGACCAGGTAACTGATCCAGATTTCCTCGAACGACATGTCGACGGCCACCGAGAAGCCCTGGTAGACCTTGTCGCCATGGCGCACGCCCAGCACTTCGTTTTCGCTGCGCAGGAAATGACAGATGCTGGCCTGGCTGATCGGCACGCCCTTGGGCTTGCCGGTGGAGCCCGAGGTGTAGATCACGTAGGCCGGGTGCTCGGGCAGCAGGCCGTCGCGCCGACGCAGCGGCGCATCGACCGCCACCGACAGTTCCCAGGTGGTCCAGGTGATCATGCCATCCAGGCGCACGTCGCCGCCCGCGACCAGGCCGCGCGCGCCCGCGTCCTGCAGGCACACCAGCATGCGGTCGGGCGGCGTGTCGGATTCGAACGGCAGCCAGGCCGCGCCCGCCTTGGCGATGGCGGCCTGCATGACGAGCAGGTCGTCGCCGCGCGGCAGGCACAGGCCGACGATATCGCCCGGCCGCACGCCGGCCTCGATCAGGTGGTGCGCGGCCAGGTCGGCGCGTCGCCCGAGCGTCTCGTAGGTGAGGGTTTGATCCAGCCAATGAATGGCCGCGGCGGTGGGATACCGCAGGATCGTGGCTTCCAGAATATCGGGCAGCGTCTCCGCGGCAAGCAGATCCGGCCGATAGGGGCCTTGGAGAATCATAGGTACGGCGACAATCCAGCAGAAAGGATGTTGTGCCTATTGACCCACAAGGCGCGATTTCGTTCAAGCGCCAATGAAAAAAACCCCGGTGCCGTGCGTCCCGCGCACAACACAGGGGTTCCGGGTTGCCGGACCCGGAAGGCCGGCCCGGACGCCTCCGGGCCGCGGCCCGACCGGCCGCCGCCGATCAGGGACCGCCGATAAGGGACCGCCGATCAGGCGGCGTCGCGCAGGGCGCGGGCGGCTTGCACCATGCCGATCAGCGCGGCTTCGGTCTCGGGCCAGGCACGCGTCTTCAGGCCGCAATCCGGGTTGACCCACAACCGCTCCTTCGGCAGGCGGGCGGCGGCTTTCTGCATCAGGCCGACCATCCAGTCCACGTCGGGCACGTTGGGCGAGTGGATGTCGTAGACGCCCGGGCCGATGTCGTTCGGGTAGCGGAAGTCCTCGAACGCCTTGAGCAGTTCCATGTTGGAGCGCGACGTCTCGATCGTGATCACGTCCGCGTCCATGGCGGCGATCGATTCGATGATGTCGTTGAACTCCGAATAGCACATGTGCGTGTGGATCTGCGTCTCGTCGCGCACGCCGGCGGTCGACAGGCGGAAGCAGTCCACCGCCCAGTCCAGGTACGCCTGCCAGTCGGCGCGGCGCAGCGGCAGGCCTTCGCGGATGGCCGGCTCGTCGATCTGGATGACGCTGATGCCGGCGGCTTCCAGGTCCACCACTTCGTCGCGCAACGCCAGCGCCAGCTGGCGGCAGGTCTGTTCGCGCGGCTGGTCGTCGCGCACGAACGACCACTGCAGGATGGTGACCGGACCGGTCAGCATGCCCTTGACCGGCTTGTCGGTCAGCGACTGGGCGTACGAGGACCAGCCCACCGTCATCGGCGCGGGGCGGGCCACGTCGCCGAAAATGATCGGCGGCTTGACGCAACGCGAGCCGTAGCTCTGCACCCAGCCATTCCTGGTGAAGGCGAAGCCGGCCAGCAGCTCGCCGAAGTACTCCACCATGTCGTTGCGCTCGGGTTCGCCGTGCACCAGGACGTCCAGGCCGACCTTCTCCTGGAAGCGGATCACTTCCTCGATTTCCTTGCGGATGGCGGTCTCATAGCCCGAATCCGTCAGCGCGCCCGACTTCCAGTCGCGGCGCAGCGCGCGGATCTCGGCGGTCTGCGGGAACGAACCGATGGTGGTGGTCGGATAGGCCGGCAGGCCCAGCTCTTCCTGCTGGCGGGCGATGCGGCCGGCGAACGGCGCGCGGTCACGCGACACGCTGGCCGACGCGGCCATGCGCTGCGCCACGGCGGGGTTGTGGATGCGGGTCGAGGCGCGGCGCGCGGCCAGGGCGGCGCGCTGCCTGGCCAGGCCTTCCTGCACGCCGGCATCGGCGCCGCCGTCCAGCGCGCGGCCCAGCAGACTCAACTCTTCCAGCTTCTGCGCGGCGAACGACAGCCAGCTCTTGAGCTCGGCGTCCAGTTCGGTTTCGTTGGCCAGGTCCACCGGCACGTGCAGCAACGAGCACGACGGGGCCAGCCACAGGCGGTCGCCCAGTTGCTGCCGGACCGGCGCCAGCGTGGCGATGGCGGCGTCCAGGTCGGTGCGCCAGATGTTGCGGCCATTGATGACGCCTGCGGACAGCACCTTGTCGGCGCCCAGGCCGGCCAGCACCTCGGCCAGTTGCCCGGGGGCGCGGACCAGGTCCACGTGCAGGCCAGCCACCGGCAGGCCCAGCGCCGTGCCCAGGTTGTCCTTGAGGCCGTCGAAGTAGGTGGCGATCAGCAGCTTGACCGGGCTGGCCGACAGCGTGGCATACACCTGCTTGAAGGCGTCGCGCCAGGCCTGCGGCAGGTCCAGCACCAGGATCGGCTCGTCGATCTGCACCCATTCCACACCCAGCTTGGCGAAGCGCGACAGCACTTCTTCATAGACGGGCACCAGATTGGCCAGCAGTTGCAGCTTGGCCGCGTCGGCCGCGCCGTCGGCGAAGGCGTCGCCCTTGCCCTGGAACAGCCAGGTCAGCGGCCCCGGGATCACCGGCTTGACCGCATGGCCCAGCGCCTGCGCTTCGCGGATCTGCTCGAACAGCGACTCGCGGGCGATGCGGAAGGTCTGCCCCGGCACCAGCTCCGGCACGATGTAGTGATAGTTGGTGTCGAACCACTTGGTCATTTCGCAGGCGGCGGCGGGATTGCCCGACGGCGCGCGGCCGCGGCCCATGCGGAACAGCGTGTCCAGCGAAACCGGCTCATTGTCCTTCTGGCCGAACCGCGCGGGCACGGCGCCCAGCAGCGTGGTCCATTCCAGGATCTGGTCGTACCAGGCGAAATCGCCCACGGGCACGAACTTGACGCCAGCGGCGGCCTGCACCTTCCAGTGCTGGGCGCGCAGCTCGCGGCCGGTCTGTTCCAGCGCTTCGCCGGTCTGCTTGCCAGCCCAGTAGGCTTCGACAGCGCGCTTCAGTTCACGCTGGGCACCAATGCGGGGGAACCCCAAATTATGAATCGTAGTCATGGCAATCCCGTCGTTAGACAAAATCCGTTCAAGTGCCAGCCATTCTGAGGCCAAAGCAAAATGAATCAAAATCAATGTCTACATCCATAAGATGAGAAAACCTCATACAATATGAGTCCATTCCCTCCGGGGCCGGCAGCCCCGGCCGCTGGATTGCCGTGCCATCCTCACCGTTACCGCTCCAATGCTGGAAATCCGCCATCTCGAAACGCTGACCGCCATCCGTGAAGGCGGCAGCCTGCAGGAAGCCGCCGACCGCCTGCACCTGACCCAGTCAGCCCTGTCCCATCAGCTGCGCGACCTGGAGACCCGGCTGGGCACGCCGCTGCTGAACCGCCGCACCCGCCCCGCTCGCCTGACCACCGCGGGCCTGCGCGTGCCGGCGCTGGCCGACGAAGTGCTGCCGCGCATCCGCGCCACCGAACGGGAACTGCAGCGGCTGGCCGCCGGCCGCACCGGCCGCCTGCACCTGGCCATCGACTGCCATTCCTGCTTCCAGTGGCTGATGCCGGCGCTGGACGCGTTCCGCGTGCAATGGCCGGACGTGGCGCTGGACCTGTCGGCGGCGTTCTCGTTCGCCCCCCCCTGCCCGCGCTGGTGCGCGGCGACCTGGACCTGGTCATCACGTCCGATCCGCAGCAGCTGGACGCCGTGGAGTACCTGCCGCTGTTCAAGTACGAGCTGGTGCTGGCCGTGTCCGAATCGAATCCGCTGGCCGGCAGCAAGTTCGTCATGCCGGACCAGCTCGCCGACCAGACGCTCATCACCTATCCGGTGGACAAGCAGCGCCTGGATATCTTCACGGCATTCCTGGATCCCGCCGACGTCGAACCGGCCGCGATCCGCAAGGCCGAGCTGACGCCCATCATCGCGCAGCTGGTGGCCAGCAATCGCGGCGTCGCGGCCCTGCCCAACTGGGCCCTGACCGAATACATGAACCAGGGTTGGCTGCGCCTGTGCCGCCTCGGGCCGCAGGGTGTGTGGCGCACCTTGTACGCGACGGTGCGCAGCGAGGACACCGACGCCTCGTACATCGACGAATTCCTGACGCTGACGCGCGACGTCTGCTTCAAGACGCTGAGCGGCATCAAGTCGGCGAAATAAGCGCGGCAGCCGGCGCATGCCGCCGCGCTGCCTGCCAGGCGGGCGGCTCAGTCGTCGTCGCCCGCCCCCAGGATGCGGCGGATGACGTCGTGCGCGAAACCGCGGCTGGCCAGGAAGCGCGCCTGCTTGGCATAGGCGGCGCGATCCTCGGGTTTCGCGCCGAAGCGCTTTTGCCAGACCTCGAGCGCGCGCGCGTATTCGGTGGCGCGCAATTGCTCGCGCAGTTCGGACACCTGGGCGTCGTCCACGCCGTGCTGGCGCAGTTCCTGCACGATGCGCGCCGCTCCCTGGCGCGAGGCGCGGCGATGCACCAGGCTTTGCGCGAAGCGCTCGGTAGACAGCCAGCCTTCCTTTTCCAGCGCGTCCAGCACCCGCTCGACTTCGTCGGGATCTTCGGCGTGGGGCGCGAGTTTGCGCGCCAGTTCATCGCGGGCATGTTCGCGCCGCGACAGATAACCGACCGCGCGCATCTTCAGGGATGGCCCCTTGGGAGGGGTGCGGGGCTTGTCTTCGGACGACGGCGCGCCCTCGCCCGCCGCATCGGCATCGCCCCCCTTGCCACGCCGGCCGCGCCCGCCGGCCGCGCGCCGCTCGGAACTGCGCTGCCACTGCGAGGCCGGCGCGCCCCCGTCTTCCGGCGCCGCGCCCTCCGGCTCATGGCCGGACGCGGCGGCGGATTCAGCGGCCCG
>NZ_CYTY01000001.1:55797-126301 GCF_001298995.1 Achromobacter sp. 2789STDY5608615 | reverse complement strand
GCGGCTGACGATGCCCTGGTTCTCGCGAACACGGTTCTCGATCTCGATCGCCAGTTCCTTGTGTTCCTTCAGGTATTCACGGACGTTGTCCTTGCCCTGGCCGATGCGGTTGCCGTTGTAGCTGTACCACGCGCCGGACTTGTCCACCACGTTGGCGGCCACGCCCAGGTCGATGATTTCGCCTTCGCGCGAGATGCCGGCGCCGTACATGATGTCGAACTCGGCCTGCTTGAACGGGGGCGCGACCTTGTTCTTGACCACCTTGACGCGGGTTTCGTTGCCGACGACCTCGTCGCCCTTCTTGATCGAGCCGATGCGGCGGATGTCCAGGCGCACCGAGGCGTAGAACTTGAGCGCGTTGCCGCCGGTGGTGGTTTCGGGGTTGCCGAACATCACGCCGATCTTCATGCGGATCTGGTTGATGAAGATGACCATGCAGTTGGTCTTCTTGATGGTGGCGGTCAGCTTGCGCAACGCCTGGCTCATCAGGCGGGCCTGCAGGCCGGGCAGCGAATCGCCCATTTCGCCTTCGATTTCGGCCTTGGGCACCAGGGCCGCGACCGAGTCGACCACGATCAGATCGACCGAACCCGAGCGCACCAGCGCGTCGGTGATTTCCAGCGCCTGCTCACCCGTGTCCGGCTGCGAGATCAGCAGGTCGGCCAGGTTGACGCCCAGCTTCGAGGCGTACTGCACGTCCAGCGCGTGTTCGGCGTCGACGAAGGCGCAGGTGCCGCCGATCTTTTGCATTTCAGCCACGACCTGCAGGGTCAGCGTGGTCTTGCCCGAGGATTCCGGACCGTAGATTTCCACCACGCGGCCGCGCGGCAGGCCGCCGACGCCCAGCGCGATGTCCAGACCCAGCGAGCCGGTCGACACCACCTGGATGTCGCGCGAGACCTCGTTGTCGCCGTAGCGCATGATCGAGCCCTTGCCGAACTGCTTTTCGATCTGCGAGAGCGCGGCGGCCAGCGCCTTGGCTTTTTCCGAAGCGGCGGCCTTGGTGGTTTTGTCGTCCATGTAGTGTCCTGTCGGGTCTAGGTCTGTAACGTATCGGGTGTCGGGCGCGGCACGGATACCGGTCAGCGCGCGGGTTGTCGCAAGGGGTTGATCGAAACGGCGCCGAAGCGGTGGGTCCAGGCTGCAATCGGCACCGATCAGAAAGCGATAGCGCAGATTATGGCATCGGATTGTACTGTACAAAAAAACAGTGTGCCACAGTTTTCCACGTATTCCCTGAGTGGGCAAGCCCGGTGCCGTATGACAGAATCGAGGAAAAAACTGGCGCTATGTCCCCATTGCGCTCCCGGCACGCCGCCCCGGCACTCCACCGAGGGCGGCACGCGTGCGTCGCTCACCCGGCGCGCCCTACTTCTTTTCGACAGCCCATGCGCATTCTGATCGCCGAAGACGACAGCATCCTGGCCGACGGCCTGTCACGCTCGCTGCGTCACAACGGCTACGCGGTCGACGCCGTGCGCGACAGCCTGGCGGCCGATTCGGCGCTGGCGGCCCAGGCCTTCGACCTGCTCATCCTCGATCTCGGCCTGCCGCAGCTGGCCGGCCTGGAGGTGCTGCGGCGGCTGCGGGCCCGCAACTCCGCCCTGCCCGTCCTGATCCTGACCGCCGCCGACAGCATCGAGCAGCGCGTCAAGGGACTGGACCTGGGCGCAGACGACTACATGGCCAAGCCGTTCGCGCTGTCCGAGCTGGAAGCGCGCGTGCGCGCCCTGACGCGCCGCGGCGCGGGCGGCGGCGCCACGCTGCTCAAGCACGGCCGGCTGGTGTTCGACCAGACCGGGCGCGTGGCGATGGTCGACGACCAGACGCTGGACCTGTCCGCGCGCGAAGTCAGCCTGCTCGAGATCCTGCTGACCCGCAGCGGCCGCATGGTCAGCAAGACCCAGCTGGTCGACCACCTGTGCGAATGGGGCGAGGAAGTCAGCACCAATGCCATCGAGGTCTACGTGCACCGCCTGCGCAAGAAGCTCGAACCGAGCGGCGTGAAGATCGTGACGGTGCGCGGCCTGGGCTACTGCCTGGAACGGGATCAGGGTGCGGCCTACCTCGCCAGCTGAACCGCCACAGCCGGAGGCGCTCAACCAGGAAGCGCTGGATGTGATGCAGGCCGGGGCCCGCGGCCCCAGCTTCGCGCCGCCGCAGCGCTCGCTGCTGGGCGAGATCCTCGACTGGATGCTGGCGCCGCTGTTCCTACTGTGGCCGATGAGCGTCGCCATCACCTACGTGGTGGCGCAGAACATCGCCAACGTGCCCTATGACCGCGCGCTCGCCAACAACCTGCACGTGCTGACGCGCCAGGTCCACGCCCAGGACGGCCGCGCGGTGCTGCGGATGACCGACCCGGCGCGCGACGTGCTGCGCGCCGACGAGACCGACAGCGTCTTCTGGCTGGCGCTCGGCAGCCGCGGCGAATACCTGGGCGGCGACCGCGCCCTGCCCCTGCCCGCCTCGGTCGGCCAGCCGCGCCCCGGCGAGGTGCAGTACGAGGACGACACCCTGCGCGGCTTCGGCGTGCGCCTGGCCTTCACCTGGGTCGACCTGAACCTGCCCAACACCCAGCCGGCGCTGCTGATCGTGGCCGAGACCGTGGAGAAACGCACCCAGCTGGCCAACGACATCATCAAGGGCGTGATCATTCCGCAGTTCGTGGTGCTGCCGATCGCGGTGCTGCTGGTGTGGTTCGGGCTGTCGCGCGGGGTCGCGCCGCTCAATGCGCTGCAGCAGCGGCTGCGGGCGCGCCGGCCGGACGACCTGTCGCCGATCGACGAACGCGCCGCACCCTCCGAGATCGCGCCGCTGGTCGCGGCCATGAACGACCTGCTCGACCGGCTGTCGGACAACGTCCAGGCGCAGCGCCGTTTCGTCGCCGATGCCGCGCACCAGTTGAAGACCCCCGCTGGCGGGCCTGCGGACCCAGGCCGAACTGGCCCTGCGCGACGCCAGCCCCGAGGAAATGCAGGCCAGCCTGCGCCAGCTGGTGACCGGCTCCGAACGCGCCACCCGCCCGGTGAACCAGTTGCTGCTGCTGGCGCGGGCCGAAAACCCCAGCGCCATCGGACTGGCCGCCACCGACCTGAACGCCATCGCCTACGAACAGGCGATGCACTGGGTGCCGCACGCGCTGTCGCTCGGCACCGATCTGGGCTTCGAAGGGTCGGAGACCCCGGTCGAGATCAACGGCAACCCGCTGCTGCTGGCCGAACTGCTCAACAACCTGGTGGACAACGCGCTGCGCTATACGCCGCGCGGCGGCCACATCACGGTGCGCGTGCAGGCGCTGGGCGATCAGGGCGTGCTGGAGGTCGAGGACTCCGGCCCCGGCATCGCGCCGGAGGAGCGCGAGCGCGTGTTCGACCGCTTCTACCGCGTGCTGGGCACGCTGTCGGACGGCAGCGGACTGGGCCTGGCCATCGTCCGGGAGATCGCGCAGAAGCACCAGGCCACCGTCTTGGTCACCGACCACCCGACCCCGCACTCGAACCTGCCGGGCACGCGCATCCGGGTCGTCTTCCCGCTCTACGTCGAACCCGTCGACGACCTCGGCGACTGAGGCCGGCCGACCCCGCCTGAACCCCTGACGGGCGCCTCGCGCCGGCCCAGGCGTTTCCCGCCCGGCGCCGTTGCGCGCCGCGCTTGCCGCCACGCGAGTTCCCCGTTCCGTCCCTAGGACTATCCCTAGCCTCCCCAGGGATGTTTACTTTTTGTTTCAAATTTAAGATTCAGGTAAGGGTCACGTCAGAACCTCGTCAGCCTCGCGCCCCAACCTTGCGATAGCTCGATGTCGGTCTCGCCGGCGGAGGGTCAAGCACGGCGGAAAACCGCCGGCCAGAAAAATCGAGGAGACATCATGAGCACAACTACCATGGCAGGTCGCGGTCCATCCGCGAATCCGCGCCCGATGACCAAGGATGAACGCCGCGTCATCTTTGCCTCGTCGCTGGGCACGGTGTTCGAGTGGTACGACTTTTATCTGTACGGTTCGCTGGCGGCCATCATCGCCCAGCACTTCTTCTCCGGCGTGAACCCGACCGCGGGCTTCATCTTCGCGCTGCTGGCCTTCGCCGCCGGCTTCGCGGTGCGTCCGTTCGGCGCGCTGGTGTTCGGCCGCCTGGGCGACCTGGTCGGACGTAAATACACCTTCCTGGTCACCATCGTGCTGATGGGCCTGTCCACCTTCCTGGTGGGCGTGCTGCCCAGCTACGCCAGCATCGGCCTGGCCGCTCCCGCCATCCTGATCGTGCTGCGCCTGCTGCAAGGCCTGGCGCTGGGCGGCGAATACGGCGGCGCCGCGACCTACGTCGCCGAGCACGCGCCGCACGGCCGCCGCGGCTTCTACACGTCGTGGATCCAGACCACCGCCACGCTGGGCCTGTTCCTGTCGCTGCTGGTGATCCTGGGCATCCGCACGGTCATGGGCGAAGACGACTTCAAGGCCTGGGGCTGGCGCATTCCGTTCCTGATCTCGGTCGTGCTGCTGGGCATCTCGGTGTGGATCCGCCTGCAGCTGAACGAATCGCCAACCTTCCAGCGCATGAAGGAAGAAGGCAAGGGTTCGAAGGCCCCGATCGCCGAATCGTTCGGCCAATGGAAGAACCTGAAGGTCGTGATCCTGGCGCTGCTGGGCCTGACCGCCGGCCAGGCCGTGGTCTGGTACACGGGCCAGTTCTACGCCCTGTTCTTCCTGACGCAGACGCTGAAGGTCGACGCCAACACCGCCAACATCATGATCGCGATCGCGCTGCTGATCGGCACGCCGTTCTTCGTGATCTTCGGCGCGCTGTCGGACAAGATCGGCCGCAAGCCCATCATCATGGCGGGCTGCCTGATCGCCGCGGCGACCTACTTCCCGATCTTCCAGGGCCTGACGCACTTCGCCAACCCCGCGCTCGAAAAGGCGCAGGCGACTGCCCCGGTCACGGTCATCGCCGACCCCGCCACCTGCTCATTCCAGTTCAACCCGGTAGGCACCTCGTCGTTCACCAGCTCCTGCGACGTGGTCAAGTCGTTCATGGCGCGCAATTCGGTGAACTACAAGAACGAAGCGGCCCCGGCGGGTTCGGTCGCCAAGGTCAAGATCGGCAACGACGAGTTCGCCTCGTTCGACGGCAAGACCATGGCGCCGGCCGACTTTAAGGCCAAGGCCGCCGAACTGGACAAGGCCCTGACCACCGCCATCCGCAGCCACGGCTACCCCGCCAAGGCCGACCCGGCGCAAAGCAACAACGTCATGGTCGTCGTGCTGCTGACCATCCTGGTGATCTACGTCACCATGGTGTACGGCCCGATCGCGGCGATGCTGGTGGAAATGTTCCCGACCCGCATCCGCTACACCTCGATGAGCCTGCCCTATCACATCGGCAACGGCTGGTTCGGCGGCTTCCTGCCCCCGGTCGCCTTCGCCGTGGTGGCCGCCACCGGCAACATCTACGACGGCCTGTGGTACCCGATCATCATCGCGGTCATGACCCTGGTCATCGGCACGCTGTTCGTGCGCGAATCCAAGGACAACGACATCAACGCCTAAACGACCATCCCCGCCGGGCGGGACTGCTGCGCCTGCCCGGCCTTTCAAAAGCTCCTCTGGGAGCTTTTTTTTTTGCGCGCGCGCAGGCGACCAGGCCTGACACCGTCTGATGTCCTCTCGATTCAGGACCCTGTCAGACCCCCGCCGTTAGACTGGCGCCTCAGATTACGGCCTTGCGCCTGATCGCCCGGCGATTGATCCCCCTGCCAGGCGATTGCAGGGCCAGTGTTCTGACACCGATACCGCGTTCCCCGCGAGCCTTTTATGACGCGGTATTGTGTGCTCCCGTACCGGCCCGGCCTCTATTGAGCCGGGCCGCTTTTTTTCCGGACGCGTTGCGCGCGCCCAAGAAAAAGGCGGCCTCGCATCGGCCGCCCGGGCACTGCGCGGGGCGCGCCTCAGCGGCGCATGCCCACGCCGATGACCAGCACGCCGGCCACGATCGCGGCGATGCCGGCCCACATGGGGATCGGCACGGACTTCTCGGTTTCGGCCGTGGCCTTGACCGAACCGACCTGCAGCACGGTTTCCTCGGACTTGTAGCTGAAGCCCTTATACGCCAGGGCGGCGATGCCCAACACGATCAGGATGGCGCCGACAATCTTCATGCTTCTTCTCCTATTGCACACGGATGCCGCGGACATTACCGCATGGCCGCGCGGCTGTCAGTGACAGAACGTGTCGCCTGACCCCATCGTATTGCACCGCTGCGGCAAAGCCGTCCGCGTCGTATAGAATCAACCCTTTTGGCCGACGCTCATGTGGTTCAAGAATCTCAAGATTTACCGTCTCTCCTCGCCGTGGACGCTGACCGGCGAGCAGCTTGAAGAAACGCTTGCGCGGCACGCCTATCAGGCCGGCAACAACCTCGAAATGCAAAGCCTGGGCTGGGTCCCGCCGCGCGAGAACGGCGGGCTGGCGCACGTCGTCGGCGGGCAGATCCTGCTGAATCTGCGCGCCGAGAAGAAGCTGCTGCCCAGCACCGTGGTCAACCAGGTCGCCAAGGCGCGCGCCCAGGAGATCGAAGAGCAGCAGGGCTACAAGCCGGGCCGCAAGCAGATGAAGGAAATCAAGGAGCGCGTCACCGACGAGCTGCTGCCGCGCGCCTTCAGCGTGTACCGCGACACCCGCGTGTGGATCGACCCGCAGAACCACTGGCTGGTGATCGATGCCGCCGCCTCGGCCAAGGCCGACGAAGTCATCGGCCTGCTGGCCAAGTGCGTGGATCCGTTCCCGCTCGAAAACCTGTACGTGGCCCAGTCGCCCGCCTCCGCCATGACCGGCTGGCTGGCCGAGGACGAAGCGCCGAGCAATTTCAGCATCGACCAGGACACTGAGCTGCGTTCGTCCGGCGAAAGCGGCGCGGCCATCCGCTACGTCAAGCACTCGATCGACGCCGACGACGTGCGCCGCCATATCCAGTCGGGCAAGCAGTGCACCCGCCTGGCCATGACCTGGGCCGACCGCATCTCGTTCGTGCTGACCGAAGGCCTGGACGTCAAGCGCGTCGCGCCGCTGGACGTGCTCAAGGAAGGCAACGACACCGTCGCCACCAACGACGACGAGAAGTTCGATTCCGACATGATGCTGATGACGGGCGAGCTGGCCAAGATGCTGGCCGAGCTGGTCGACGCGCTGGGCGGCGAAAAGAAGATCTGAGCCCCGCGCTCCGGCTTCACCGCGACGGGCCGCTCCTCTCTTTAGAGGGGGCGGCCTTTTTCATGGGGCGGCCATTTGTTCTCGTGGCGGCTTGCGCGCGGCTTGAATGGGTGCGGCGCGCCAGCCACGAACAAGATGGCCACGCGCCCGTCAGGCGGCAACGCTGCGGTCACGGCCCGACTGCTTGGCCTGGTACAACGCCTTGTCGGCGCGGTCGATCAGGTAGGCGTAGTCGGGATGGCCGTCGAAGGCGGCCACGCCGATGCTGGCGGTGATGCGCAAGGCGCCCACTTCCGGAATCATGAAGGCGTGGCGGCGGATCTCGGCGCCCAGCTTCTCGGCCACCAGCAGGGCCGCGTCGCGCGCCGTGTCCACCAGCACCACCAGGAACTCCTCGCCGCCATAGCGGAACACGAAATCGCTCGAACGACAGGACTGGTGCACCACCTCGGCGAACTGCCGCAGCACCTGGTCGCCGCCGGCGTGGCCATGCTGATCGTTGATCGCCTTGAAGTGGTCGATATCCAGCAGCAGCACCGAGAACGTCGAGCGCTCGCGCGTGGCGATCAGGATCTCGCGGCCGATCACCGAGGGCAGGAAGCGGCGATTGAGCACGTTGGTGAGCGGATCGCTGCCGCTCTCGATCTCGGCCACCATGTCGAACAGGCCATTGAGCAGGTGCTTGATGCGCGCCACCAGTTCCTGCAGTTCACGCACCTGGTCCGGCAGCGACGCCGGGCCGCCCTGCAGCAGGCTGGGCAGCACCACGTCGTCCAGCCGCGCCACCGCTTCGGTGATCTGCCGCAGCGCCGGCGCGCTCTCGAACAGCACGCCGCCCTTGTGCTGCAGCCACAGGCCGAACTCGGAGGCCGCCAGGCGCGGCAGCACCTGTTCCGGCGCGCGGTAGTGCAGGCCGATCAGCACCGCCTGGCTCCATTCGAGCAGGGCGGCGCGCTGGCGCTCGCGCTCGGTGGAAATGTTCTGGCCCAGCGCGAACAGGCGGTAGGCCTCGTCGTTGCGGGCGCCGCGGTTGATGTCGCGCATGAAGGCGCGGCTCATCTGCTCGATCGCCAGGTCGAACAGATTGCAGACGTACTGGGTCGCGACCGATGCCGCCACGCCGTCCAGGTCGCTGGCGCGCAGGCGCAACGCGATTTCGTTCTTCAGGATGCGGGCGCCGGCCATCACCAGGTGGATCGGGATGTGCACGCGCGCATGCACTTCGCCCACCTTCTTCTGCACCGCCATCAGCGCCGCGATGTCGCCCTGCTCGCGCACGCACAGCAGGCCCTTAAGCCAGCCCTTCATGCCCTTGTGCAGGCGGGTGGCGACGATCTCGTGCGACAGGCGCGGGCCGGCCTCGGCATCGGCCAGCAAGGTGGAATAGAAGGCGTCGACCAGCTCGTTGGCGCTGTCGGACACCACCGCCGCGACCTGGCCGCGGGTGTAGGCATCGACCGACGAATAGACCGCCTGCCAGGCCTGGGCATTGGACGCGCTCAGGTAGCACGCCTGCCCGGCGGGATCAGGAGAAGACGGGACTGCGCGACTGCTCGAAGACATAAGACCATCCGACCGAAGATTCCATGGCGTGTCTCGGAACGACACGCGACAGGAAAAACCAGCGCGGATTATGCTTGAAATCGCCGGCGTCGGCCGTCATGGCGGCCGCGCAACGCTGTCCCGCGGACGCCTTACTCCAGGCCGTGGAACACCGAATCGTCCGGACCGATGTGCGACGGGTGCTGCCAGGTCACGTCGCGCAGCGAGTGCTGCACCAGCCCTTCCACGCCCAGCAGCACCGCGAAGATGGCCATGCGGATGGGAATGCCGTTGTCGGTCTGGCGGAAGATCGCCAGGCGCGGATCATGGTTCAGGTCCACGCTCAGGTCGTTGGCGCCCGGCCGGCTGTCGCGCGGCAGCGGGTGCATGACGATGGTGTCCGGGCCGCAATAGGCGTCGATGATGGCGCGGTTGATCTGGAAGTCGGGCGTGTAGCCTTCGTTCTCTTCGTTGGCGAAGCGCTCTTTCTGCACGCGCGTGGCGTAGATCACGTCGGCGCCCGCCAGGCCCTCGGCCAGCGAGGTCTTCTGCTCGATGATGTTGCCGTTGCGGCTGGCCTGCTCGATGATGTAGGAGGGCATTTCCAGGCCCTTGGGCGACACCAGCGAGAACTTGACGTTCTTGTACAGCGCCATCAGCTTGATCAGCGAATGCACCGTGCGGCCGTACTTCAGGTCGCCGACCATGGCGATGTGCGCGCCGTCGAGCAGCTTGCCCAGGCGCGAGAACTCGGTGAGGATCGTGTACAGGTCCAGCAGCGCCTGGCTCGGGTGCTCGCCGGGGCCGTCGCCGCCGTTGACCACCGGGATGTTGGTGGCGCGCGCGAATTCGGCCACCGAGCCCTGGTCGGGATGGCGGATCACCATCGCGTCGACATAACCGCTCATGACGCGGCTGGTGTCGTAGATCGATTCGCCCTTGGCCATCGACGAGAAGGTGAAGCCGGTGGTGTCGCAGACCGAGCCGCCCAGGCGGCAGAAGGCCGAGCCGAAGCTGACGCGGGTCCGGGTGCTGGCCTCGAAGAACAGGTTGCCGAGCACCGCGCCTTCCAGCACGCGCGAGATTTTCTGGCGGCGCGCGATGGGCTGCATCATGTCGGCCACGCGGAACAGGTCCTCGACCGATTCGCGGGTGAACTGGTCCACCGACAGCAGCTGGTTCTTGCCCTCTACCGCGATCCGCTCACGCAGCGGGCCATCTTGTACGCTTTGCGTATATTTTTCGAGCAGCACGCCGTTCTGGACGATTTCGCTGACGAAACGCTGCACCACTTCCGGCATCGCGCGGAATTCCTGCGAGCCTTCCGGCAACAGCCAGGTGTCGAGCGCGCGGCGTTTGACGCCGATCCGGGTCGCGAACACGTCGCGCGTGAGATTCAGGCGGCGCATCGCATCGCGCAGGAAGGCTTGCTGGGAAATGGTCATGACAGGTCCCGAAGAAAGGGTTTGTATACGCACTGCGCATATTATTCCCAACGCAAGTGCATGTCCAACACTTTTGCGCACACGGGTTTACCCTCGAAACTCAGCGTCGAGCGTAGGTCGTCATCTGTGGCGCGGCATCCGTCGTGCCCTGCCCGGCCGCCAGCCAGCAGCCGGCGCAGAACGCCAGGGCGCTGACGACATAGCAGAGCATGGCAAGCACCTGCGCCGGCAGGTGCGCGCGGGTCAAGCGGCCGGTGTAGCCCTGGCGCAACAGGCTGACCTGCGCCAGGTAGGCGAACAAGACCCCGAGGCAGGCCAGCAGCAGGCCGGCCAACAGCAGCAGCAGGGGCAGTTGCAGATCGGGCGCGGCGATGTCGCCGCCGACGATGCCCAGCGAAAACGCCGCCAGTCCCAGCGCGGCGACGCCGTTCAGCCAGCCCAGGAAGCGGAACGCGCCGGCCAGCAGCGCGAACGGCAGGCCGGCGGCGCGAAGCTGCTGGGCGCGCGGGTCCATTTAGTCTTCCTTGCGGCAGGCCGGCGTGGCGGTCTGGATCGAGGCGCGGGCGGCGGCGATCTCGGCCGCGTTCCAGCGGCCCTGGCCCAACACGGTCACGGTGACCTTGGCCTTGGCCGGACCGTCGGCCTCGGCGGAGATCAGTTCGAGGATCTTGGCGGTTTCGCCGACCTTGTAGACCTGGACCTCGTCCGGCGCGCCCTTCTCGCCAAGGACGTGCTTCCAGGCATACGACACGTTGTACGGATGTTGCACGTTCACATGGCAGGTGCGCACGTATTCGCCAGCGCGGCGGAAGGCCGCCTGGTAATTGGTATCCACGCTGAAGGTTTCCTTCAACACGGTATCGGCCTCGTAAACGCCCGTGCTGGCGCAACCGCCCAGCAACGCCATCAACGTGACACCCACCCATATAGTCTTGCGCATGATTCTTCCTGCCATCGGATTCGGATTCCCGCGATTATGCCAGCGGCCGCAAAAAGGCCACGCCCGAAATGTCGCGACATTTCTGCGTGGCCCTGGCCGCGCCCGCAGGCGCGCGGAACGCCCGGCGCCCTATTTGGTCGCGGCGCCCTCGATCTTCTCGCCGCCGCGCTGGATATCCTTGCCCGCGCCGGCAACGGTATTGCACCCCGCCGACATGGCGGCAATCGAAAGCAGCATGACGAGAATCACTTTGTTCTTCATGGGCATCTCCTGTCGAGGCGTGAAAACCGAAGCCAGCATACCGCAAAGGCCACCGTTTGCGCAGGGTGCGCCCCTCCCCCGTACGCCTGTCGCGTATTTGGCGGCAATGGATTAGGATGCGCTATGAACAAGAAACACGTATCGGAAAACGCGGGCGGCACGCCCCAGGCATGGGGCTGGGAACAGCCACAATGCCGCGGACAGGCGGCGCTGGCGCTCTTCATCGACGATCTGCACCGCATCCTGCAGAACTACACCGCCGGCAGGCTGGCCGCCAGCGCCACCCTGGCCGACGCCCAGGAACAGGTCGACCAGTTGCTGGCCCGATACAACGAGATCGCCGCCGCCCCCGAGATCTTCCTGGGCCAATCGGTCCAGCTCAAGGAAGGCGTCGACCGCAGCGGCGTTTCCCACACCGTACCCATTTTTTCCGCGCGCCTGAAGCAGTCCCTGGTCGCGATGCTGGGACAAGGACCCGGCTGACCCCACCTCCGGCGCGCGCCAGCCGCCGGCCAGAACCGCTCCAAAGAGAGGGAGACCGAAGCATGAATACAGACAATGTCGTGGAGTTTCTCCGCCTGCTGTCGCTGGATGTCTCGCTGGGCGCGGCCGCCCAGCACGCCGCGAGCCAGGCGGATGCGCCTCTGGCGTTGGCCCGCCTGGCCACCGCGCACGGCTTGCCTTGCAGCGCCTCCGACTGGTCGATGTTCACCCGCGACTGCCTCGATGCCGACGACAGCGCCGAAAGCGAAGCCTTCTCGGGCGACGCCAAGATCTGGCAGCTGGTGCAGGATCCGGGCCAGGGCACCAGCATGCCGGCCAGCGCCATCACCCGCGTCATCGGCATCGCCACGCAACCCGATGGCCCGACCGTGGTCGGCCATGTCGTCAACGACCTGGCGCCGCGCCCGGCCCAGGGCGCTTCGCCCTATCCCGGCAGTTCCTGAGCCGGCGCGCCGGCCATCCCCAGAAACGCCGCCACGCCGCTGGCGGCCACCACCCCGCTGGCCATGCACGCGGTCAGCAGATAGCCGCCGGTCGGCGCTTCCCAATCCAGCATTTCCCCCGCGCAGAACACGCCCGGCGCCTGGCGCAGCATCAGGCCGGGCTCCAGCGCGTCGAACGCCACGCCGCCCGCGGTGCTGATGGCCTCGTCCATCGGACGGGTACGCACCAGCGTCAGCGGCAGGGCCTTGATCAAGCGCCCCAGGCGCGCCGCATCACGGAAGTCATCGGCGCCGGCGCACTCGCGCAGCAGGCCGGCCTTGACGCCGGTCAGCCCCAGCCGGCTCTGCAGGTGGCTGGACATCGAGCGCGCGCCACGCGGATGCGTGACGGCTTCCAGCACCCGCTCCTGGGTCCAGCCCGGCGCCAGGTCGAGCAGGGCCACCGCCTGCCCGGCCGTCTCGATGCGGTCGCGCAGCGGCGCCGACAACGCATAGACCAGGCTGCCCTCGATGCCGTTTTCCGTGACGACGAACTCACCCTGGCGGGCCGGCCCCGGTCCCGATTCACCGACGCAGCGCAGCGTGACCGACTTGACCGGTTGGCCGGCATGGCGCTGCCGGAAGTGTTCGGACCATGCCACGTCGAAGCCGCAGTTGGCCGCGCGCAGCGGCGCCGTGGCGATGCCGTGCGCCGCCAGTCCGGGCAACCAGGCGCCATCCGACCCCAGCTTGGCCCAGCTGCCGCCGCCCAGGGCCAGCACCACCGCGTCGGCCGCGCAGGTGCGCACGCCATCGGGCGTGTCGAAGCGCAGCTCGGCCGCGCCGGGCGCGCCATCCGACGGCCAGCCGAGCCAGCGATGACGCATGTGAAAGCGCACGCCGCTGGCGCGCAGGCGGGCCAGCCAGGCGCGCAACAAGGGCGCCGCCTTCATTTCGGCGGGAAAGACCCGGCCCGACGAACCGACGAAAGTCTCGATGCCGAGCTGCCCCGCCCATGCGCGCAAGCCATCGGCGTCCAGCGCGCGCAGCCAGGGCGCGATCTGGCCGGCGCGTTCGCCATAGCGCGCCAGGAACGGCGCCGCGGCCTCGCTGTGGGTCAGGTTCAAACCGCCGCGCCCGGCCATGAGGAACTTGCGGCCGACCGACGGCATCGCGTCGTACACGTCGACCTGCGCGCCACGCGCGGCCAGCCCTTCGGCCGCCATCAGGCCGGCCGGCCCGCCGCCGATAACGGCCACGCGCTTGGCGGACGGACTCATGGCGCCCGAGGGCGGATGCGGGTTGGAATGCATGGCGGCGGAATTCAGGAAAGCCAGGGCGGGACGGGCCGCCGGGGGTGCGATTGTCGCACGCGGCGGCGCCGCGCCCGGCCATCGCACCCGCCGGACAAAAAAAAGCCCCGGATGGGGCATTTTTTCATCGCAGCGGCCAAGCCATTGATATTGCGGCGATATTGCGACATGCGCAACGCCTATCCCAAGGCTTGTCCACAGTCGCTGTGGGTAACTGCGCTAGGCGTTGCCGGCGGCCTGCATCGGCCCGGACCAGGGTTCGGCATCGAGCTGGAAACGCAATTCCTGGTATTCGCCGTCGACCGCGACCGAGCGCAGCAGGCCCAATCCCAGCGCCTGCCCCATTGCGCGGCGGCACAGGGTTTCGGGATCGTCCGGCAGCGACTGGAACACGCCATCGGGAATGCGCAGCCGCAGCAGCGCCTGGGGATCGCCGCGTTCGGCGGGCCGCCCGATGTGAATGTGGGCCGGATAGCCGTGCGGGCACCAGATGCCCACGTGGTACTTGCCTTCGCTGCCGGTATCGGCGACGTAGCCGGGATGATCGTATTTTGCCGTGCCCATGGACCCTCCTCGTGTGCGGCGGACTCGCGCGCTTGAGCCATGGTAGCGCAGCGTCCGCCACCTGTGCGGGCCCGCACCCCCGGGAAACTCCGGGCTGGAACGCCGGCTTGATGCAGGGCAAGCGAGAGATGAAAAAAACCGCGACGGTCGTCGCGGTCCTCCTGGAAGCGCCGGTGGCGGCGCCGAGAGCCGTACGCCGGCCATCCACGGAACCGTGCTGATTCTGCGCCGCAGGTCGATCCTGTGAAGTCACACAGCAGCTATCGTAGTGGCGACGACCTCCGCTGCATGCGATCTCCACTCCCCACAAGCGCCGCCCATGCCTCTCTACCATCGTCTGGCCAGTTCGACACAACGACTCGACGTCGCCTTCCACCAGACTCACAGCAAGGAAGTCTGGGGGACAGGAGCCTTCCTCACCGGAATTGCTTCCGTCAAGGCATACCTCGGCCCCCCTGCCTGCCGGCGACGATGGGATCGAATTCGAAACCGACATCCCGCCCACGCCGGGCACCAGCACCCTGGCCGTTGCCTGCTGGTACCAGGGACAGGCCCAGGCAGCCGCGAAGTCCGGATTTGTCATGATTCCGGTTAGCATGAGGAAGGTTGCCTACACACAACCCGCCAACCTCGGGGCAGCATCATGCGTCTTTTGACCATTGAACACGTACCTCCCGCTCGCCGGCGAACCGTCCCCATCTGGTATCCCGCCGTCATGCTCAGCTTGTCCGGCGAAGCGTTGCGTCGCACCGGCCTCGATTTCGAGACGGCACAGGATGATCTCGACACCGTGACCTTTGCGTATGCCGAGGTCGAGAAGATACCCATCATGTTGATGCGCCACGCGTCGGAGCCCAAGCACGTGTACACGCTGATGGTGGATGCGGAAAGTGAAGCGAATGACCGTGGCTGGGGCGTCCTGAGCTTCGCGTCGGGCGTATTGGCCAGCCTGCACGTGGGACCTGAAGAGGTGATCTGGCGCAACGACGAACTGGACAAGCTGTTTCCTGCCAGACTGAATCTCAAATCCGGCAAATCGGTCTTCGAGCAGCTCGACCTGCACAATATCGAACCGGTTTCGCTTGACGATGCAAGTCCATCTCCAGGGCCTGCCTACACGCCGCCGGCAAAAGCCAGGTTCTGATTCGCACCGACGGCGCGCGCCAGAAAGCAAAAAAGCCTTGATTTCGTCATGAAATCAAGGCTTCGAATGCTGGTTGCGGGGGCAGGATTTGAGCCTACGACCTTCGGGTTATGAGCCCGACGAGCTGCCAGACTGCTCCACCCCGCGTCTGATGTGTGAATCATACATCATTTTGAAATCTTGTGCAGCGCACCCAGCGAATTGGGCCGATTATTTTTGCTTTCCGAGCCAAAAAAACCCGTTGCGATGGCCGCGACGCGCGCCAGCAGCCCGGGCGGATCCAGGCAGATCGCCTGCGCCTGGCCGACCGCCGTCAGCGTCAACGGACCGCCTTCCGGCAGGCAATGGCTTTCACCCGCGTTCAGGCGCATCGGCGGCGGCAAATACCGGCCTGGCGGCATATCCGAGCGGTACGGCGGCTCGGCCACCATCAGGCTGCCGCTGGTGCAGACGATGAGCGCCCCGCCGCGCAGGCGCACCTGGCGGCTGGCGCCGGCCAGCAGATCAATACGTTGCGAACGCGGTTCGGGGGCGGGAAAAAGGGCCATGGTCATCTCCAATCTGACGCCCACAGTCTGCGCCCGCCCTGTTTTGCGCAACAGCCACACAATCTGACTTTCTGTACCGATGCAGGTTCTCGATTTTCGCTCTGTTATGGTGTACTTTGCGTGAATCTGTGCCTACCCTCAACCCAACCTCGGGGAGCATGATCGGCGCATGGACCCGCAACCGCTATACCTACGCCTGGCGAACCACTACCGGCGCGCCATCCAGACCGGGGTCCTGGCCCCCGACCAGCGCATGCCGTCCGTGCGCACCCTGGTGCGCACCCACCACGTCAGCCTCTCGACCGCGCTGCAGGCCTGCCGCCTGCTCGAGGACGACGGCCTGATCGAGGCCCGTCCCCGGTCCGGCTACTTCGTCCTCAAGCCGCGCCGCAACAGCATTCCCCCCGTCAACGAGCCGGACATCCGCCAGGCGCTGGGCACGGCCCAGTACGTCGGCATCCATGACCGCGTGTCGGACTTCATCGCCAAGTGCGAGGCCCATCCCGTCAGCGCCAACTTCGCGCTGGCCGCGGCGGTGCCGGAAGCCTATCCGATGGAAGACCTGAAGCAGGCCATGATCCGCGCGCTGCGGCAGTCGCCCCAGGTGCTGGTCAGCCCGGTGCCGCCGCAGGGCCATCCCGAACTGCGCACGGTGCTGGCGCGGCGCGCGCTGGCCAACGGCATCAACGCCACGCCCGATGACGTCATCGTCACGCATGGCTGCATCGAGGCGCTGAACCTGGCGCTGCGCGCCGTGGCCCGCCCGGGCGACACCATCGCGGTGGAGTCGCCGACCTACTTCGGCCTGCTGCAGATCCTCGAAAGCCTGGGCATGCGCGCGCTGGAGATTCCCACCAGTCCGCAGCACGGCCTGTCGATCGAGGCGCTGGACCTGGCGTTCCAGACCCACGGCAACATCCGCGCGGTGGTGGTGGTGCCGAACTTCCAGAACCCGCTGGGCTGCGTCATGCCCGACGCCGAGAAGGCGCGCCTGGTGGCCCTGTGCGAACGCCAGCAGGTGCCGCTGATCGAGGATGACACCTATGGCGCGCTGAACGACGACGACACGCCGCTGGCCGCGGCCAAGTCCTGGGACCCGACCGGCAACGTCATCTACTGCTCGTCGCTGCACAAGACGCTGGCGCCGGGCATGCGGCTGGGCTGGCTGCTGGGCGGCCGCTGGAAGGCGCGCATCGCCATGCTGAAATTCGCGCAGAGCCGGCCCAACGAACCGCTGGCGCAGATCGCCGTGGCCGAATACCTCGGATCGCGCGCCTACGACCGGCACCTGGCGCGGCTGCGCCGGCAATTGAAGACGCAGCGCGAGCAGACCGCCGAAGTCATCGCGGCGCACTTCCCGCGCGGCACCCGCCTCAGCATGCCGACCGGCGGCATGCTGCTGTGGCTGGAGATGCCGGACGGCCGCTCGGGACTGGATGTCTTCGAGGCCGCGCTGCAGCAGGGCATCCGCGTGGCGCCCGGCGCCATGTTCTCCAACGGCGCGCGCTACAACCACTTCCTGCGCATCAGTTGCGGGCAACGCCACACGCCCGAGATCGCGCGGGCGCTGGTGACGCTGGCACGCATCGTCGGCGAGCGCCAGGCATGAATCCACACCTGCATCAATTCATCGTCGACTACGGCCTGTGGGCGGTGCTGGGCGGCACCCTGCTCGAGGGCGAAAGCGTGGTGGTGCTGGCGGGCTTCCTGTCGCATCAGCGCCTGCTGCACCTGCCCTACGTGATGCTGTGCGCGTTCGCCGGCTCGTTCATCGCCGACCAGGCCTTGTTCTATCTGGGCCGCCGCTACCGCGAGCATCGCTACGTGCGGCGGATCCGCGCCCAGCCCGCGTTCAGCAAAGCGCTGGCGGCGGTCGACCGCTATCCGCACGGCTTCATCCTGGCGTTGCGCTTTCTGTATGGACTGCGCACGGTCGGTCCGGTGGCGCTGGGGGTCTCGCAGGTGTCCTCGCTGCGCTTTCTGGTGCTCAACGCCATCGCGGCCGCGATCTGGGCGGTGTGCTTCAGCCTGGTGGGATATGTGTTCGGGCAGACGATCGAGTCCCTGCTCGGTCGTCTGCATGGCGTGGAAACCAAGCTGGCGGTGGCCGCCGTGATCGGCGTGGCGACCTGGCTGGCCTACTGGCTGTTTGCGCGGCGGCGGCGCCGGTGACCGGCGCGCCGCTCAGAAGACCAGCTTGCCGCTGGCGCGCAACACGTGCCGGCGGCGCGCCTTGCGATACAGCGGGCCGATGAACGGCAGCAGGGCCAGCCGCCGCAGGATGGGATGACGCTGGTCGAAGTCGTGCCAGGCCTTGAAGCCATGGCCCAGGCGCTCCCAGCTCTGACGCGCCTCGGGGGAGAGTTTGCCGGGGTCGAACGCCGCCAGCTTTGCCGCTTCCGAAACCCGGGCCGCGAGGCCACGATTCCGGTATTCCAATGGATACTGATTCCGCATGGGGCGGCATATTACCCGGCTTGCGGGACCTCTGCCGGCCCCTGTCGCGCGGCGAACACAGGCGGTTTTGGCGCCGCCTTTGATCGCACTTTGCAAGCCGTTGTAATTAAAGGAAAAAGGCTTTCTATGCCCGCGCTATCCCAAGGCTTGTCCACAGAAGTTGTGGGTAACTTCGACAGGCCGCGGGCGGCCGGCGGCTACTTCAGCGCGGCGATGATCTGGTCGCGCACGCTTTCGAAGCCCGCCACGTATTGCGGGTTTTCCGAACGGGCCAGCAGGCTGGAATAGTTCTGCTCCAGCTGCGCCTCGATCGCCTCGCGCAGGCCGGGCGAGCCCTTGGCCAGGTGCAGCATCGTCAGCAGCGCCGAGTTGAGCGCGTCGATGCGGCCGCCCTGGTGCGAAATGGTATGCACGATGACCGCGATTTGTTCCTGGATGTCCATGGAAAAGCCTCCTGGCAATGAATATCGGCGCAAATCCTAGCATGGGCCGGCCGGCCCGCTGGGCAAGCGCCGCCGTGCGCGCTAGCATCAAGCGTAGCGCGGCGTAAACGGAGCGTGTCCATGAAGACGATCCACGACTATGTGCCCCCCGACGCGGCTTCGCTGCGGCGGCTGCAGGAACGGCTGGGATACAGCGATGCGCAGATGGCCGAGCTGGCCGGCCTGGACGCCGCCGTGCCCTGGTCCAGCTATGTCGGCGGCCCGCAGCCGCGCGCGCTGGGGCAGCAGCGACTGCTGGGCATGGCCGCCCGCCTGACGCTGGACGAGACGGCCTGGCAAGGCGTGCTGGCGGCCATGCGCGAGGCCGGCGCGCGCTTCGACTACGGCGCCTCCGATGCGTCCACCCTCACGCCAGCGCCGGCCGCCCCGCCCGCCGCCCTGGAAGAGCACAAGTTCGGCATGCGGCTGGTCAGCGACCGCGGCGCCTTCCACGAAATGGAGCAGCTGCGCGAGTTCGCCCATCATGTGCAGGAGTTCGGCGTCAGCGACCTGGTGCGCGAGGCCCGCTACGACAGCGCCGCCGACCTCTGCCGCTTCACGCTGGCATCGGCGCGCGAGGCGGACGCCGCGCGCCGCGACCGGGTCTTCGACGCGGCTTCCCGGACCATCACCCGCTTTGCCTTCGACGGCCGCGTCTATCAAGGCGGCATTCCGCCCGAATCCGACGACTGAGCCGCGCATTGACTTGCGCCGCGCCGCCCCTGTATGGTCGGGCGCATGAACGAACGCCTAGACGCCATCGACCGGCAACTGCTCAGCCTGCTGCAGGCCAACGCCCGCGAACCCGCCGCCATCCTGGCGCGCAAGCTGGGGCTGGCGCGCACCACCGTGGTGGCGCGCATCGCCCGGCTCGAGCGCGAGAGCATCGTGGCGGGCTACGGCGTGCGGCTCGGCCGCCTGCTCGAAGAGGCCGCGGTGCGCGCCTACTGCTTCATCAGCGTCCTGCCCAAGACGCCGGCGGCGGTCATCCGCGAGCTCGAGAAAATGCCCGAGGTCGAAGAAGTGTCCTCGGTCAGCGGCCCGTATGACTACCTGATCTTCCTGCGCTGCGAAACCCATGAACAGCTCGACGAGCTGCTCGACCGCATCGGCCTGATCGAAGGCGTGAAACAGACGCAGACCTCCATCGTGCTCAGCCGCAAGGTCGACCGCCGCAGCGCGGTGGGCGCGCCCTGAGCCCCTCCCCGGCGCGCGGCGGGGGCGGCATAATGTTGTAATCTGGCCAATTGCCTTTTACGGATCTCCCATGCTCGCACGCCTTGCCTTCGTCTCCGCCATGCTCGCCCTGCTGACCGCCTGCTCCAGCATGAGCGAAGTGACGCCCACCGGCAAGAATGGCTACAGCGTCACCTACAGTTCCGGCACGCAGCTGCTGACCTGGGTCGAAATCAAGAACCAGGCCCTGCAGCGCGCCGACCAGTATTGCCAGTCCATCGGCCGCAAGCTGCAGAAGCCGTCGGTGACGTCCAATCACGCCACGGGCCTGGGTTCCAAGCGCGCCACGGTCACGTTCGAATGCGGCGAGATCGAACCGCCGAAGAACGCCAAGCAGTAATCCGGAAACACATCGTGAATACTCCCCCGCCCGTGGGCATCACCATGGGGGATGCCGCCGGCATCGGCCCCGAAATCATCGTCAAGGCCTGCGCCCAGGGCCTGAATGCGCCCTGTGTGGTCTACGGCGATGCCGGCGCCCTGCGCCGCGCCGCGAGCGCGCTGGGCGCGCGCCTGGCGATCACGGAGATCGCGCACGCCGGCCTGGCCAGCGGCGACGCCAGCCGCATCGAGGTCATCGCCTGTGGCCCCGCGCTGCCGCCCGACCTGCCCTTCGGCCAGATCAACGCCGCGGCCGGACGCGCCGCCTACGATTACGTCTGCGCCGCCATCGACGACGCCCAGGCCGGCCGCATCCGCGCCATCGTCACCGCGCCGCTGAACAAGCAGTCCATGCACGCGGCCGGCATCGACTATCCCGGCCACACCGAGATCCTGGCGGAACGTTCGGGCACCGACGACTTCGCCATGATGCTCGCCAACGACGAGCTGCGCGTGCTGCTGGTGACCATCCACGTGGCCCTCGCCGACGTCATGGCGCGCATCACGCCCGAGGCCGAGCTGACCGCCATGCGCCTGGCCGACCGAGCCTGCCGCCAGATGGGCATCGCCCATCCGCGCGTCGCGGTGGCCGGCCTGAACCCGCACGCCGGCGAAGGCGGCAAGTTCGGCCGCGAGGACATCGACATCATCGCGCCGGCCATCCGCCGCGCCCGCGACGAAGGCATCGACGCCAGCGGCCCGTGGCCTGGCGACACGGTCTTCATGCGGGCCCGCCGCGGCGAGTTCGACATCGTGGTGGCCCAGTACCACGACCAGGGCCTGATCCCGGTGAAGTACCTGGGCGTGGACCATGGCGTCAACGTCACCGTCGGCCTGCCGTTCGTGCGCACCAGCGTCGACCATGGCACCGCCTTCGACATCGCCGGCAAGGGCGTGGCCGACCAGGCCTCGCTGATCGCCGCGTTCGATCTGGCGCTGGCCATGACGCCCTGAACCCCAAGGGGCCCGACAGGCGGACACCCGCCCCGGCCCGCCAGCGGCCTGCAAGCCCCCGGGGTCTACAATACGCCCCGATTCCGGCGCGCCAGGCGCGCCGCCGCTTTCCGTCATCCCCCTACCCCCTCCATGTCACGCCTTGTCCGTCTCCTGCCCGACCGCTTCACCCTCTACCTGATCTGCACCGTCATCATCGCCAGCATCGTGCCCGCCCACGGGCAGGGCGTGGTGGTGTTCGGCTGGATCACCAACATCGCGGTCGGCCTGCTGTTCTTCCTGCACGGCGCGCGCCTGTCGCGCGAGGCCATCATCGCCGGCCTCACCCACTGGAAGCTGCATCTCACGATCTTCTCTGCCACCTTCCTGATGTTCCCGCTGCTGGGCCTGGCGCTCAAGCCGGTGCTGGAACCGCTGGTCACCCCCGAGCTGTATCTCGGCATCCTGTTCCTGTGCTGCCTGCCCGCCACCGTGCAATCGGCCATCGCCTTCACGTCGATGGCGCGCGGCAACGTGCCGGCCGCGGTCTGCAGCGCCTCGGCCTCGAGCCTGCTGGGCATTTTCCTGACGCCGCTGCTGGTGGGCACCGTGGTCGCCAACGCCGGCAGCGCGCCGATCTCGTTCGACGCTGTCGGCAAGATCATGCTGCAGCTGCTGCTGCCGTTCGTGCTGGGCCAGTTCGCCCGCCGCTGGATCGGCGCCTGGGTGCACAAGCGCAAGGCGATGCTGAAGTTCGTCGACCAGGGCTCGATCCTGCTGGTGGTCTACACGGCGTTCTCGGAAGCCATCAACGAAGGCCTGTGGAGTTCCACGCCGATCCCGGCGCTGCTGGGCCTGGTGGTGTGCTGCGCCGTCATCCTGGCGCTGGCGCTGGGCCTGTCGGCGCTGGCCGGCAGGATGTTCGGCTTCAACCTGCCCGACCGAATCACGCTGCTGTTCTGCGGCTCCAAGAAGAGCCTGGCCAGCGGCATTCCGATGGCCCAGGTGCTGTTCGCCGGCCACGCGGTGGGCGCCATCGTGCTGCCGCTGATGCTGTTCCACCAGATCCAGTTGATGGTCTGCGGCGTGCTGGCCGCGCGCTACGGCAAGCGGCCCGAAACGGACGAATGAATCCGCCACGCCGCCATGAAAAAACCGCGCCCTGGGGCGCGGTTTTTTTTGAGTGGGCGACAGGCGCTCAGTACAGGTCCCGCGGCTGCGCGCCGGAGAAATTCAGGAAGCGCGTGCTCGAACCCTGGAAGGTCAGGCGCACCGAGCCGATGGGGCCGTTACGCTGCTTGCCGATGATGATCTCGGCAGTGCCCTTGTCCGGCGAATCGGGGTTGTAGACCTCGTCGCGGTAGATGAACAGGATCACGTCGGCGTCCTGTTCGATGGCGCCCGATTCGCGCAGGTCGCTCATCACGGGACGCTTGTTGGGACGCTGCTCCAGGCTTCGGTTCAGCTGCGACAGCGCGATCAGCGGGCAGTTCAGTTCCTTGGCCAGACCCTTGAGCGAGCGGCTGATTTCCGACACTTCGGTGGCGCGGTTCTCGCCCGAGCCGTTGCCCGACATCAGCTGCAGGTAGTCGATGATGATCAGGCCGAGCTGGCCGCACTGGCGCGCCAGGCGGCGCGCGCGGGCGCGCACTTCCATCGGGCTGAGCGCGGGCGATTCGTCGATGTAGACCTGCGCGTCCTGCATCAACTGCACCGCATGGGTCACGCGCGGCCAGTCTTCGGCGATCAGCTTGCCGGTCCGCATGCGGTGCTGGTCGAGCAGGCCGACCGAACCCAGCATACGCATGGCCAGCTGCACCGCGCCCATTTCCATCGAGAACACCGCCACCGGCAGGCCCTCTTCGATGGCGACGTGCTCGCCGATGTTCATCGAGAACGAGGTCTTGCCCATCGACGGGCGGCCGGCCACGATGATCAGGTCGCCGCCCTGCATGCCCGAGGTCATCTTGTCGAGGTCGGTGAAACCGGTGGGCACGCCGGTCACATCAGAAGTGCTTTCGCGGTGATAGAGCTCGTCGATGCGTTCCACCACCTGCGTCAGCAGCGGCTGGATTTCCTGGAAGCCGGCGGCGCCGCGCGCGCCTTCCTGGGCGATCTGGAACACCTTGGATTCGGCCTCGTCCAGCAGTTGGCGCGCTTCCTTGCCCTGCGGGTTCATGGCGGCCGAGGAGATCTCGTCGGCGATCGACACCAGCTTGCGCAGCATGGCGCGCTCGCGCACGATTTCGCCATAGCGGCGGATGTTGGCGGCCGACGGCGTGTTGTGCGCCAGCGCGTTCAGGTAGGCCAGGCCGCCGGCGTCGTCGGCCTTGCCGGCGCTGACCAGCGATTCGTGCACGGTGATGACGTCGGCCGGCCGCGCCAGCCCGATCAGCCGGGCGATATGGTGCCAGATGAGCCGATGGTCGTGGCGGTAGAAGTCTTCTTCGACCAGCACGTCGGCGATGCGGTCCCAGGCTGCGTTGTCCAGCAGCAGGCCGCCCAGCACCGACTGCTCCGCCTCGATGGAATGCGGGGGAACGCGCAGGTATTCAAGCTGGGAGTCGGCAGGTGTGTTCATGGCTTCAATAATAACGGCTGCAGGATATCCGCGACGCGGAAGAAACCCTGCACATCGCGCGACGGCAGGCGGCCCAGCAGGGGCCGCAGCGGCGTGGCGATGAAGGAAAGCACCCGGGTCAGGCGGCGCAGGCGGGCCTTGACCTCGGGGTCGGGATTACATTCGAAATAGACGTCCAGCGCCAGTTTACCCAGCGTCCGGCCCACGTCGTCGGGCAATTTACGCAACGACACCAGCGAGGCCAGCATCTGGAACAGATCATAGGCCTGGGCCAGCGGACGCGACAGCGTGGAACCGATGTTCTCTTCGAAATCGATGCGCCACAGTTCGCCGTCCTGCAGCGTGATGTTGCGGAT
This sequence comes from Achromobacter sp. 2789STDY5608615, assembly GCF_001298995.1. Lineage (NCBI taxonomy): Bacteria > Pseudomonadati > Pseudomonadota > Betaproteobacteria > Burkholderiales > Alcaligenaceae > Achromobacter > Achromobacter sp. 2789STDY5608615. The sequence continues at coordinate 101,988 of NZ_CYTY01000001.1, read as the reverse complement.
CTGCGCGCCGCCGTGCCACAGCCCGCGGGCATGGAAAGCGGCCAGGTCGGTCGCGGCCGCGCGCGTCAGCCACAGGCGCAAGGTGGTGTCCTCGTTGCGGATCAGGTCGGCCAGGTCCTCGCCGACGAATTCCAGCACCAGGAGGCCCTGCTCCTGCCACCAGACCTCGGGCACGCGGCAGCCGGCCTGCAACAGTTGATTGAGGCGCCGGGCCTCATGCTCCAGGCCATTGCGCAGCAGGATGCCGGGACGCGGGAATTCACCCAGGAACAGCTTGCAGCCCACCCCGAGGAACAGCGCGCGCGCATAGCGCAGCACATAACTGACGCCGCTCGCCAGGCTAGGCCGGCGGCGCTTGACGATGCAGCGCACCCCATCGATGGTGGCGTCCCGCACCGACGGCTCGCGCTCGGCGTCCAGGCTGTCGAGCCAGGCGCGCAATCCGGGGGGGGCGTTGTGGTGGACGGGCGGCTGGGTCAAGAGGTCCTCGGTGGCAACAGCGTGGAAGGTGGGCATGCAGCCCGAAAGACTACACGCAAACACCGGATGGCAAAGCGGGGAAAAGCAAGCGCGCCGGGAAAAGAAAAAAAGCCGGCACGCGGGCCGGCTTTCTTTCCTGGCGCGGAGTCCGGTTTAGGACAGTTCGCCTTCGACCAGCACCGTGACGTCGACGACGACGTCGGCGTGCAGGGCGACCTGGATCGGGAACTCGCCGACGGCCTTCAGCTGGCCGTTGGGCATGCGCACTTGCGACTTCTCGATGCCTTCGAAACCGGCCTTCTTCAGACCTTCGGCGACGTCGGCATTGGTGACCGAGCCGAACAGACGGCCGTCGACACCAGCCTTCTGGACGATCTTCAGCTGGTAGCCGTTGACGCGCTCACCCAGAGCCTGGGCGGCGGCCAGCTTCTCGGCCTGGATCTTTTCCAGTTCGGCGCGGCGGGCTTCGAATTCCTTCAGGGCGGCGTCGGTTGCGCGACGGGCCTTCTTCTGGGGGATCAGGAAGTTGCGGGCGTAACCATCACGCACGCGGACGACTTCGCCGAGGTTACCCAGGTTGACGACTTTTTCGAGCAGAATAACTTGCATTTCAGTGCCCCGGATTAGTTGTGGTTGTCGGTGTAAGGCAACAGGGCCAGGAAGCGCGCGCGCTTGATGGCGGTGTCCAGCTGGCGCTGGTAGATTGCCTTGGTGCCGGTCAGACGAGCCGGGATGATCTTGCCGTTTTCTTGCACGAAGTCGCGCAGGGTGTCCAGATCCTTGTAGTCGATCTCTTCGACGCCGGCGGCGGTGAAGCGGCAGAACTTACGACGCTTGAAGAGCGGGTTCTGCTGCGTGAATTTGCGTTTTTCCTTGCGTTTTCCGAAGAAAGCCATGATATGTGCCTTATGTTTGAGAGGACCGGGTCTACCTTGATCGGGCCCGACTCCCCGTAACCTATCCGTATTCAGAAGGCGCTCTCGCGCCCGTCACCCATTCCCGTCAAGCCACCAGCGGATCGCGTCCTGCGCTGCCGCGGATCTTGCGCGCCTGCTGCAGGTGCAGCTTGAACTTCACGGAGTCCTTGCGCACCGGGGCCAGAAACCCCTGCACGTGCAATTCGGACCCCAGCGCCGTTCCTTGCAACAGCAACGCCAGATCGCCCAGTGCCACGGCCGAGATCGTCAGTTCGACACGGCGCGGATGGCCGGCTTCGATGACCTCAGATTCGTGCGCCAGCACCATTTCCAGGGCTGGCAGACCGGCGGGAGTGTGGCGCAAAGGCTCGCATTCGAGAACGCGGGCGCTGAGTTCCAGCTTGTTCATCCTGCCAGGCACCGAGGGGACTTCATGGGATGGGCTCTCGCGTGAGCCCTGCTTACTCGGCCTGAGCCGCGACAGCTTCCGCCGAAGCCTTGCGGGCTTCTTCGCGCTCGACCGACTTCATCATGATCGAGGGCGTGGTCTGGGCCTTCTTGGTCTTGATGACCAGGTGGCGCAGAACGGCGTCGTTGTAGCGGAACGAGTGTTCCAGCTCATCCAGCGTGGCTTGGCCGCACTCGATGTTCAGGCAGACGTAGTGAGCCTTGACGAGCTTCTGGATCGGGTAGGCCAGTTGACGGCGACCCCAGTCTTCCAGGCGATGCACCGAGCCGCCTTGGCCCGTGACCAGCGCTTGGTAACGCTCGACCATGGCGGGCACTTGCTCGCTTTGGTCGGGGTGAACGATAAACACCACTTCGTAGTGACGCATGAGTAAAACTCCTTGAGGATGTCTTGCCCGCCGTCCGCCTGACACCGTCATCAGCCCGCGCGCGCATCGTGCTCGCGGTCAGTTCCGGCTTTCCAGTGCTTTCTCTATCACTGGTCTTTTTCTTCAAGGCGTATGGCTTGCAAGGGGCAGCCCGCTACCCAAAAAACATGGGCGGTCGAGCAAGAAAGCTCTCGATTATCGCCGATCGGACCGCTCGACGCAAGCCGGCGGCGCTCAGGAAATCGGGGACGCGTTATCCGGCCCCACCGGACGCGGCGCATCGGCCACACCGATCTCCTGCGGCCGGCTGACCACGCTGACCATCACGTAGCTGATGATCATGAGCAGGAACCACGAGCCCAGCTTGTTTATCGAGACCAGTTCCCAGCCCTGCGACTGGTTGGGATAGCGCCAGGCGTTGGCGAAGGTGCCGATGTTCTCGGCGAACCAGATGAACAGCGCCACCAGCACGAAGCCCAGCAACAACGGCATGCGGCGGTAGTCGCGCCAGATGCGGAAGTAGACCCAGGTGCGCGCGAACAGCAGCGCCGTCAGGCCGAACAGCGCCAGACGAAAATCGGGGACAAAATGATGCGCGAAGAAATTCACGTAGATCAGCACCGACAGCGCCACGGTGGCGGCCAGCGGCGGATGGGCCCGGAAGCGGAAATCGAACAGGCGCCAGACCCGCGCCAGATAGCTGCCGACCGCGGCATACATGAAGCCGGTGAAGAGCGGTACGCCGCCGATGCGCAGCACGCTGGCCTCGGGATAGATCCAGGAGCCGGCCGCCGTCTTGAACAGCTCCATGCCGGTGCCGACCACATGGAACATCAGGATGACCTTGGCCTCGTCCCAGGTTTCCATGCGCAGGGCCAGCAGCGCGGCCTGGATGGCCAGCGCGGCCAGCGTCAGGAAGTCGTAGCGCGCCAGCCAGGCGTCCTGCGGATACCACCAGTGCGTGGCCAGCAGCAGCGCGCACATCAGGCCGCCGAACAGGCAGGCCCAGGCCTGCTTCACGCCGAAGCGGAAGAACTCGTAGAAGGCGACGCCCAAACGACCGCGGCCGGCCAGGTGATCGGCCAGCCGCGCTTCCCATCCCGCCAGTCGCGCAATGAGCGGCCAGTCGCTGGCCGCCGGATGCCGCACGGAGGACTCAGCCTTCCACCACGGCGCAAGCCGAGTGGTTGTGGATCGATTCGAAGTTCTCGGCCTCGACGCGGTAGCGGGCGATGCCGGGATGCGCGTTCAGGCGGGCCGCCACGTCGCGCACCAGGTCTTCGACGAACTTGGGGTTGTCGTAGGCGCGTTCGGTGACGTACTTCTCGTCGGGGCGCTTGAGCAGGCCCCAGAGCTCACACGAGCCTTCGTCTTCGATCAGGCGGATCACGCCGTCCATGCTGATGTCGGATTCCAGGATGGCCGAGACCGTCACGCGCGAACGCTGGTTGTGCGCGCCGTATTCGGAGATGGCCTTGGAACACGGGCACAGGCTGGTCACCGGCACCTGCACCACCAGCTCGAACTCGACCTTGTCGGCCTGGGCGCGGGCGATCCACTGCACTTCGTAGTCCAGCAGGCTCTGCACGCCGGAGATCGGCGCCGACTTGTTGATGAAGTACGGGAAAGCCGCGGTGATGTCGCCGCGCTCGGCGTGCAGCAGCGGCAGCATGTCGGCCGCCATGGCGCGGAACAGCGTCGGCGTCATGGGGGTGCTGCGGTACTTTTCCAGCAGCGCCACGAAGCGGGACATGTGCGTCCCCTTTTCTTCGGGGGGCAGCGCCACCGTCAGGGTCCAGTTGGCCACGGTGCCCTGGGGCGAACCGTCGGCGTTCTCGATGAGCATGGGGTGGCGCACGCCACGGATGCCCACGCGCTGGATCGGGATGTGCCGCGTGTCCGTCGAGCTCTGGACGTCGGGCATCACGATGGCGGGGTCGATCGGAGAATTCATTTCGGCTTACCTGTCTGGGCGACGAGCGTGGCGTGAACACGCAGACCCAGGAATCTTTAAGAGGGGGCCATTATCGCCCAAAGTCCCGCCAGCGCCAGGGAAAACCCTTTCATTCGTAGGCTGGCGGGGCCGGAACACACTGTTTCGCCACACGGACCAAACCGGCGGGCCGGTCCGTGGGTGCGGCCAATCAGGCCAGCAGCGAGGCGTAGCGCGCCCGGATCGATTGCTCGATGCCGGCGGCATCCAGGCCGATCCCGGCCAGCAGCGCCAATTGGTCGCCGTGGTCGATGAACTCGTCGGGAAAGCCCAGCTGCAGCACAGGAATCGCGATGCCTTCGGCGGCCAGCACTTCCAGCACGGCGCTGCCGGCGCCGCCCATGATCGCGGCGTCCTCGATCGTCACCAGGGCGTCGTGGCGGCTGGCCAGGTCCAGGATCAGCGCGCGGTCGATCGGCTTGACGAAGCGCATGTCGGCCACGGTGGCGTCCAGTTTTTCGGCCGCCGCCAGCGCCGGCTGCACCAGCGTGCCGAAACCGAGGATGGCGATCTTGCGGCCTTCGCGGCGCACCACGCCGCGGCCCAGTTCGACCGTGTCCAGGCCGGCCGTTTCCGCCGCGCCGCAGCCCGCGCCGCGCGGATAGCGCACCGAGGCCGGGCCGGGATACTGATAACAGGTGGACAGCAGCAGGCGGGTTTCGTTTTCGTCCGAGGGCGTGGCCACCACCATGTTCGGCACGCAGCGCAGGAACGCGGTGTCGTAGTTGCCGGCGTGCGTGGCGCCATCGGCGCCGACGATGCCGGCGCGGTCGAGCGCGAAGGTGACGTCCAGGTTCTGCAGGGCCACGTCGTGGATCAGCTGGTCGTAGCCGCGCTGCAGAAAGGTCGAGTAGATCGCCAGCACCGGCTTCTGCGCCTCGCAGGCGATGCCGCCGGCGAACGTCACGGCGTGCTGTTCGGCGATGCCGACGTCGAAGTAGCGCTGCGGGAAGCGCTTCTCGAACTCGACCAGGCCGCTACCCTCGCGCATGGCGGGGGTGACGGCGACCAGGCGCGAATCCTGTTCGCCCATCTCGCACAGCCAGTCGCTGAACACCTGGGTGAAGGTGCGCTTGCCCGGCGCCTTCGATTGCTGGATGCCGACGGCGGGGTCGAACTTGCCCGGGCCGTGGTACAGCACCGGATCGGCCTCGGCCAGCTTGTAGCCCTGCCCTTTCTTGGTGACCACGTGCAGGAACTGCAGGCCTTGCAGCGCCTTCAGGTTCTGCAGCGTCGGCACCAGCGCGTCGAGGTCGTGGCCGTCGATCGGGCCGACGTAGTTGAAGCCGAACTCCTCGAACAGCGTGGCCGGCGTGACCATGCCCTTGGCATGTTCCTCGAAGCGGCGCGCCAGTTCCAGCACCGGCGGCACGTGCTGCAGCACGGCGCGGCCGACGTTCTTGGCGGCGGCGTAGAAGCGGCCGGACATCAGGCGCGCCAGGTAGCGGTTCAGCGCCCCCACCGGCGGCGAGATCGACATGTCGTTGTCGTTCAGGATCACCAGCAGGTTGATGTTGGCGGTGACGCCGGCGTTGTTCATGGCCTCGAAGGCCATGCCGGCGGACATCGCGCCGTCGCCGATGACGGCGATGTGCTGGCGCTGCACGCCGGCGTTGCGCGAGGCCACCGCCATGCCCAGCGCGGCCGAGATCGAGGTCGACGAATGCGCGGTGCCGAAGGCGTCGTATTCGGATTCGCTGCGCTTGGGAAAGCCCGAGATGCCGCCCTGCTGGCGCAGCTTGGCCATGCCGGCGCGGCGCCCGGTCAGGATCTTGTGGGGATAGGACTGGTGGCCCACGTCCCAGACGATGCGGTCATGCGGCGTGTCGAAGACCTGGTGCAGGGCCAGCGTCAGCTCGACCGTGCCCAGGTTCGACGACAGGTGGCCGCCGGTCTTGGAGACCGACTCCAGCACGAAGCCGCGCAACTCGTCGGCCAGGCGCTTGAGCTCGCGACGATCCAGGCGCTTGAGGTCTGCCGGGGATTGGATGCGGTCCAGTAATTCTGTCGTCATGCTTGTATGGGGTTCGTATGCCCGGCCTGCGGCCAGCCCGGACGGGTCACGGTTCAGCGGTCTCGGAGGACGATGAAATCAGCCAGCTCGGCCAGGCGCTTGCCGGCGTCGCCCAGCGGTTCGAGCGCGGCCAGCGCGGCTTCGCGCAGCTCGCTCGCGAACGCGCGGGCCTCGTCCAGGCCCAGCAGCGAGACGTAGGTCGGCTTGTTTTCGGCCGCGTCCTTGCCCGGCGTCTTGCCCAGGCTGGCGGAATCGGCGGTCACATCGAGAATGTCGTCCACCACCTGGAACGCCAGGCCGATGGCCTGGGCGTAGACGTCCAGCGCCTGGCGCGAGGCAGAGCTGGCGCCAGCGACGATGCCGCCCAGCGCCACGCTGCAGGCCAGCATGGCGCCGGTCTTCATGCTGTGCATCTGCTGCAGTTCGTCGCGCGACAGCCGGTGGCCGACGCTGAGCAGGTCGATGGCCTGGCCGCCGGCCATGCCCTGGCTGCCCGCCGCGCGCGCCAGCGACTGCGTGGCCTGCACGATCAGGGCCGGCGCGATGGGCATGGAGGCCAGCAATTCGAAGGCCAGCGGCTGCAGCGCGTCGCCGGCCAGCATGGCGGTGGCTTCGTCGAACTGCACGTGGGTGGTGGGACGGCCGCGGCGCAGGACGTCGTCGTCCATGCAGGGCAGGTCGTCGTGCACCAGCGAGTAGGCGTGGATCAGTTCCACCGCCGCGGCGGCGCGGTCCAGCGAGGCCTCGACGGCCAGCACGCTGCCGCTGACCGGGCAGGCCTGGCCGGCGGCGTAGACCAGCGCTGCCCGCACCCGTTTGCCGCCGCCGAGCACGGCGTAGCGCATGGCTTCATGCAGGCGGGCGGGCACAACGTCGGCGGGCGGCAGGAGGTCGTCGAGCACGTCTTCGACATGCCGCACGCGGCCCTGCAGCCACTCCGGGAAAGCGAGTTGAATTTGCTTCATCCGATTCTTATTCGTCATCCAGCGCCGCGGCGTCCAGCGGGCGCAGCAAGTCGCCCTCCAGGACCTTGACCTGCTGTTCGGCCTGGGCCAGGCGTTCCTGGCAGACCCGCGTCAGCGCCACGCCGCGCCGGTAGGCGGCGAGCGACTGCTCCAGCGGCAGCGAACCGTCTTCCATGGCCGCGACCAGCGATTCCAGTTCGGCCAGGGCCGTTTCGAAATCCTGGGGCAAGGGACGGTCGTCGGTCTGCGGATCGGCTTGAGAAGGTTTGGCCAAACGGGCCTCCGGGGGCACTTGGGGGTGGATCAATCCGTGAATTGTACGAGATACCACGCCCCCGCCACGACGCGCCGCCGCGCTCAGGCCGGCGCGCCCGCCAGGCCCGCGATGGCGGCCCGCAGCGCGGGCGCCACCTGGGTGCGCAGCCCGGCCTCGGGCAGCAGGCCCTCCGGGCCGCCGCAACTCATGACGAACACGCCCTCCCCGGTCACGGACGTGAACGGCACCGCCACGGCATTGATGCCGGACTGCCACTCGCCGATCGCAAAGCAGCAACCGGTGTCGCGCAGCTCGGCGCGGGCGCGCTCGATCGCGGCCGCCGCCGGCGCTGCCGGCCCCAGCCGTTCCAGCACGTCGGCGCAGGCCGCCGCCGGCAGGCTGGCCAGATAGGCGCGGCCCATGGCGCTGTCGAGGCTGGCGCGGTAGCCCACCGGCAGGCGCAAATACAGGGCGGACGAGCCGTGGATGGCCTCGACGTAGGTCATGGCGTCGCCATCGAAGGCGCCCAGCGCCACCGCGCCGCCGGTCTCGCGCGCCAGGTCGGTCATCGACGCCTTGGCCAGCTCGCGCACCTCCAGCCCGGCCAGCAGGCCGAAGCCCAGCGCCAGCACGCCGTAGCCCGGCGAATACTTGCCTGTGTCCGGGTGATAGCGCAGGTAGCCCAGCTCGGTCAGCGTGTAGGTGATGCGGCTGATGGTGGGCTTGGGCAGGCCGGTCAGGCGCGCCAGGTCCAGGTTGCCCAGCGCCGCCACGCCCGGCCGGAAGCAGCGCAGCACTTCCAGGCCGCGCGCCAGCGCTGTGATGAAGTCGGGCGACACCGGCCCCTCGCCCACGGCGCCGGCGCGCTTACGACGCGCGGGGGCGCTCAGCGCCAGCTTCTGGTCGGGCTTGGCGGCGGGATGGGGGATGCGCTTGGGGTCAGAAAAAGATTGCATTTCTATTCGCTTCGTTTTTATAGTTTATTCCGAATAACAAAATTAAATTCCAATTAACGGAATTTAAAACATCCATGGAGACCTGGCAAGCCCTGCCCGCCCCGCCCTCACCGGCAGGCTGGCCGGGCCGAGCCGGGCCCGGCCGACCACTCTCAAGCACGCGATTTCAAGGGGAAAACATGATTCGCAAGCGCTACCCGTTCCTGGCGGGTCTACTGCTCAGCCTCGCCGCGCTGGGCGCCCAGGCAGATACCTACCCGTCCCGCCCGATCAAGGTGGTCTCGCCATTCCCGGCGGGCGGCGCCACCGACGTGCTGACGCGGGTGCTGGCCGAACGCATGGCCAAGACCCTGGGCCAGCCCATGATCGTCGAGAACAAGGCCGGCGCCGGCACCTCGATCGGCGCCGCCTTCGTCTCGCGCGAGGCGCCGGATGGCTACACCATCCTGATGGCCACCAACTCCACGCTGGTCACCAACCGCTATCTGTATAAGGAGCTGCCCTACGACCCCGACGGCTTCGCGCCCATCGGCATGGTCGGGATCGGCCCGCTGGTGCTGCTGTCCAGCCCCAAGCGCCCGTTCAACAGCACCGCGGACGTGGTCGCCTACGCCAAGCAGAATCCGGGCAAGCTGACCTTCGCCACCTTCGGCGCGGGCACGTCGTCGCATCTGGCCGGCGAATTGTTCAAGGAACGCGCCGGCGTCGACATCCTGCACGTGCCGTTCAAGGGCGCGACTCAGGCCCTGCCGGCGCTGATCAGCGGCGACGTGGACCTGTTCTTCGACATGGTCGCCACCGGCATGCCGCAGGCCGAGGCCGGCAAGGTCAAGGTATTCGCGATCACCAGCCCCACCCGCCTGGCCACCGAGCCGAAGCTGGCGACGCTGGCCGAGCAAGGCTATCCGGCCTTCGACATGACCGCCTGGTTCAGCTTCGTGGCCCCCAAGGGCACGCCGGCGCCGGTGCTGGACAAGCTGCAGGCCGCCCTGGCCGAGACGCTCAAGGACGAGGCCGTGCAAAAGCGCATGCTCGACATGGGAATCGAGCCGCGCTCCGGCAGCGCCGCCGAGCTGGACAAGCAGGTCAAGAGCGAACAGCCCATCGTGTCGCAGCTGATCAAGCAGGCCAACATCGTCCTGCAATGACGGCCCCAGCCGTTTCGTGACAAAACGTTCGCGGCGCCGCGCCGGCCCGCGAACCCCCGCCCCCGCGGGGCCACCGACCGACAGCGCCTTGCGGGCCCTGTCGGTTTTTCATGCGCCCCCTAACCCCTGGATACAGAACCCGCGGCGCCCCGGCTGCTAAGGTGAAAAGCGAGGATGGCCGCCGCGCCCGCCCCCGATACACCTTCACCTGGGAGCCCGATGCCACTGACCGATGACCGCTACGCCCGGCTGGATGCCGCCCGCTGGCTCGCCGCCGCGGCGGTGGTGCTGCTGCACAGCGCCGCCCTGATCGTCAGCGACCCGTCGGCCTACGGCAACGGCGCCTGGCTGGCCGCCAATCTGTATGACTCCGCGGCCCGCTGGTGCGTGCCGGTGTTCGTGATGGTCAGCGGCGCCCTGCTGCTCGACCCCGACAAGCCGCAGGACGCGCGGCGCTTCTACAGCAAGCGGGTGGCGCGGATCTGCACGCCGCTGCTGTTCTGGACCCTCTTCTACCTGGCCTGGCGCACGGGGCTGGACTGGTGGGACGACGGCCACGTCGACTTTTCGTTCTGGCCGCGCAAGGTGGCCCAGGGCGAGCCCTACTACCACCTCTGGTATCTGTACATGATCGTGGGGCTGTACCTGTTCGCGCCGCTGGTGCGCCTGCTGTACGTGCGCAGCACGCCGCGCTCGCGTTCGCTGTGGGTGGTGGGCATCCTGGGCCTGGCGGTCCTGGATGCGCTGTACCGCCGCACGCTCGGCGCCCAGCCCGGCTTTTTCCTGACCTGGTTCCTGCCCTACCTGGGCTATTTCGTCGCCGGCCGCCAGATCTTCGATGGCGAACTGCGCGTGCCGCGTCCGGCGCTGATGCTCGGCGCCAGCGTCGCGGCCACGGCCCTGGGCGTATACGCCATGTCCAGCTCGCGGACGCTGGACACCTACTTCTACGACTACTTCAGCCTGACCGTGCCGTTCATGTCGCTGGCCGCGTTCCAGTGGATCGTCTCGTCGCCGCGCCTGCCCCGCCTGGCCTCGCTGGCGCCGCTGACGTTCGGGGTCTACCTGATCCATCCGCTGTTCCTGGACGTGGCGCAGCGGGCCGGGGCCATCGGCGGCGGGCGTCGCGACGCCTGGGCCGTGCCGTTGCTGACGCTGGCCGTGTTCGCCCTGTCGGCGGCCAGCAGCTGGTTGTTGCGACGCCATCCCGCCACCCGCAGACTGGTCTGAAAAACCTACGGCGCGAAGGGTTAATCGCGATTTGCGCGGGGTCAAGCCGCCGGGGCCGGATCTTCACTAAGCTTCACCGATCTTCACGGGCGGGGGGAAAAGGGTTGGGGTACAATTCACGGCTTACTTGATCGGCCAGACACCGATTTTTCTTCGCGCCAGAACGGATTTAGCCACCCCCTTCCGAACAGCTAGGGCGTGGCGAAGCTCAAGCCGTCCTGGCTTTTTAACGCCGGGCCGCCCCAAGAAAGAGGCCCCCATTGAGGGCAGCCCGCCCACCGCGTACGCAGTACTGAGTGGGCACGGCGTTGGGGGAAATATTCATCCGAGCGGAGGGAATCATGACCGACATCGGTCGGATGGCACATGTTGTGCCAGCTCGCACCCAGCTACCCGTCAGTGCTTACTTTGACGAAGCCCTCTTTGCCCGCGAGCAAGAACTCATTTTCAAGCAATCCTCGCTGTACGTCGGCCACCAGAAGCTGGTGCCCGAAATCGGGGATTGGCGCACGTTGGCCCAGGAAAATGGAGGGCGCGTGCTGGTTCGCAACCAGCAAGGCGTTGACCTCATCTCAAATGTCTGCCGCCACCGCCAGGCATTGATGCTGGGCGGCGAAGCCGGCGACGTGACCGGCCACTGCAATTCGCACGGCAGCCTCAAGGCCACCGGCGGCAACATCGTCTGCCCGCTGCACCGCTGGACCTACAACAACCAGGGTGAGCTGCTGGGCGCGCCGCAGTTCGACACCACGCCCTGCATGAACCTGCAGAAGTTCCGCCTGCGCGATTGCCACGGCCTGCTGTTCGAGGGCCCGCGCGATCCGGCCGCCGACATGGCGCCGCTGTTCGCGCGGCCCGAGTTCGACTTCGGCGACTACGTGCTGGACCACGTCGAAGTGCACCAGTGCAACTACAACTGGAAGACCTTCATCGAGGTCTACCTCGAGGACTACCACGTCGGCCCGTTCCATCCGGGCCTGGGCCGCTTCGTCACCTGCGACGACCTGACCTGGGAGTTCAACGACTGGTACAGCCTGCAGAAGGTCGGCGTGCACAACGCGCTGGCCCAGCCGGGTTCCGACGTCTACAAGCAATGGCACGACCGCCTGCTGTCGTTCCGCGACGGCGACGCGCCCGATTTCGGCGCGGTCTGGGTCACGTATTTCCCGACCCACATGATCGAGCTGTATCCGCACGTGCTGGTGCTGTCGACGCTGTACCCGAAGAGCCCGCAGGAAACGGTCAACGTGGTCGAGTTCTACTACCCCGAGGAAATCGCCGCCTTCGAGCGCGAATTCGTCGAGGCCCAGCGCGCCGCCTACATGGAAACGGCGATTGAGGACGACGAGATCGCCGAGCGCATGGACGCCGGCCGCAAGGCCCTGATGCTGCGCGGCGTGAACGAGACCGGCCCCTACCAGTCGCCGATGGAAGACGGCATGCAGCACTTCCACGAGTGGTACCGCCGCATCATGCAGGAGCGGCTCTGAGGCCACCACACGCATGAAAAAGGGCTCGCCATCGCGAGCCCTTTTTTTCGCCCTGGCGCGGCCGCCCGCGCGGCGCGCGGTCAGCGGCCGAGCGCGCCGGCGACCGTGCGTTCGCCGATCGCCAGCCCGACCGTCATGCCCACGCCCGAGTGCATCACCGCCACCGTGGTGGCGGCGTCCACCGGCATCACCGAGAACGGCGCCGGTCCATGCGTGCCATAGACGCCCTGCCAGCGCTCCAGAACGCGCAGCCGCGCGCCCAGCGCCTGCGACGCCAGGTCCAGCATGGCGTTGTCGACGGCCTCGTCGTTGAACGGGAAGGCATCCTGACCATAGCGATGCGAGTCGCCGATGATCAGCTCGCCATAAGGCGTGGGGCTGATCAGCAGATGGATGCCGTTTTCCAGCAGCATCGGCGTGCGCGCCTGGATCTGGTCGCGCAGCGCCAGCGCCGACGGCAGGTCCGAGAAGGCGCCGTAGTGCACGCAGGACAGGCCGGTCAAGAGCGGACGATCCAGCGCCATCGGCCGCGTCTCGAAGGCCGCGCGCAGCATCTGCAGGCGCGTCACCTCCAGGTTCAGCGGCGCGAACTGTTCGGGCAGCAGCGTCAGGTAATCGTGGCCGGGGCAGACGAACACGTGCGTGCCGGCGAAGTCGCCCGCGGTGGTCGCGACCTGGCCCTGCTCGACGGCGCGCGCCAGCGTGCCGGTGATGATTTGGACGCCCAGCGATTCGGCCAGGTATCGGGTGATGGCCGGCAGCGCTTCGCGCGAGTAGATCTGCAGGTCGTCCTGTCCGTGCAGCGCGGCGCAGTGGTGCGCCAGCTGGCCGTCGTACAGCCTGGCCACGTCGCGGCCCGACAGCAGCTCGGCGCGATAGCCTTCCTGCCGCAGGCGGGTCTGGGCGAACTCGTCCAGCACGTCGGCTTCGCCGGCATCGCGCGCCAGCACCAGCGCGCCGTTGGCGCGCACATGGAAGCCGGCCTTGGACGCCAGTTCCAGCCACAGCTCGCGCGCCTGCTGGGCGTGCGACAGCATCATGCCGGGGGCCTGGCCGGTGACGATCACCTGGCCGAAATTACGGATGGTCGCGCCATGCGCCTGGCGGCTGCGTTCGATCACGGCCACGGACAGGCCGCGCTTGGCGGCGGCCCAGGCATGGGCGATGCCGAGCATGCCGGCGCCGACCACGACTACGTCGAATTTTTTCATTTGGAAAACGAGGCAAAGAGGTTGCGCGGGAAGCGCCCGCCCGGGCGCCTCCCCTGCCGCGGCGGCGTGGCCGCCGCGGTGGCCCGATTACTTCTTCTTGGGCTCGGACTTGCCGTCGTAGCGGCGGGTCCACTCGGCGATGATGCGATCGCGGTTGGTCGCGGCCCAGACGAAGTCGTTCTTGATCATGCGCTTGGTCAGGTCGGCCGGCAGGTTGGGGTTGGACGTGGCGATCGAGGGAATCGCCAGCACCGCGAAGTTGGTCTTGTACAGCTCGTTGGCTTCGCGGCTGGCCGAGAAGTCGGCCAGCTTGCGCGCGGCTTCCAGGTTCTTGGTGCCCTTGACGATGGCGGTGGCTTCGACTTCCCAGCCCAGGCCTTCCGACGGGAACACGGCTTCGACCGGCGCGCCGTCGGCCTTGAGCTTGGCGGCGCGGTAGTCAAACGACACGCCGATCGGGAATTCGCCGGCGGCGGCCATGTTGCACGGCTTGGAGCCCGAGTGCGTGTACGAACCGATGTTCTTGTGCAGGGCGTCCATGTAGGCCCAGCCCTTCTCTTCACCGAAGATCTGCAGCCAGGCGCTGACGTCCAGGAAGCCGGTGCCCGACGAGGCCGGGTTCGGCATGACGATCTTGCCGGCGTAGACCGGCTTGGTCAGGTCCTGCCACGATTCGGGCTTGGGCAGCTTCTGCTTTTCGGCTTCGACGGTGTTGAAGCAGATGGCGGCGGCGAAGCCGTCCATGCCGACCCAGGTGGGCTCGGCCTTGGCATCGCGCATGTTGGCGGCGATCTGGTCCAGGCCCTTGGGGGCGTAGGGCTGCAGCATGCCTTCCTTGTCCATCAGGCCCAGCGAGGTGCCGGCCAGGCCCCAGATCACGTCAGCCTTGGGGTTGCCCTTTTCGGCCAGCAGCTTGGCGGTGATGATGCCGGTGGAGTCGCGCACCCACTGGATCTTGATGTCGGGGTTGGCCTTCTCGAAGGCGGCCTGGTAAGCCTTGATCTGGTCGGCTTCCAGCGCCGTGTAGACGGTCAGCGTGGTCTCGGCGGAAGCGGCGCCGGTGATGCCGGCGAAGGCGGCGGCCAGGGCAAGCAGCGTGAAGCGTTTCATGAAGGAACTCCGTGGGTGAGCGGAAAAAGGGTGAGTCAGGTCCCCGCGGCCGGCGGATGCCCGCCGCGGTGCGTTGCGAAAAAAGGGTTGGTCGGGGTCGGCGGTCGCGGCCTCAGGGTCGCTGTCCCGCCGCCAGGCGGGATTCGATATCGGCGATGACGCCGGGCAGGTCGGCCACGGTGTCGATCAGGTAATGCGGCGCGGCGCTCGACAGTTCGCGGCCGGCGCGTTCGCGGGCCGCCTGGCGGCCGTTCTCGTCCAGGCTCAGGTATTCGTCCAGCGTCAGGCCGGCGGCGTTGCCCGAGAGCAGCAGGCCGACGGTCCACATGCCGGCGCGGCGGCCTTCCTCGATGCCGGGGGCGGTGTCGTCGACCTTGACGCAGCCGGCCACGTCCGTCAGGCCCAGCTCCACCACGTTCTTGAGCGCCATGGCCGGCGCCGGGCGGGCGCGCGGCACGTCGTCGCTGGCGACGATACAATCGGGTTCCAGGCCTTCGCTGGCGGCGCGCTCCACCACGCGGCGCATCACGCTGCCGGGGTAGCCGGAGCACGAGCCGATCTTCAGGCCGCGCTGGCGCAGCGCGCGCAGCAGTTCGGCCGCGCCGGGAATGGCCGCCGAGTACTGGGCCACCTTGTCCAGCTGCATCGGCAGGAAGCGCTCGTAGATGGCGGTGACGTCGTCGTCGGTCGGCTGGCGGCCGAACTGGGCCTGGTATTGCTTGGCGATGGCGGGTTCGTCGCACAGCGCGCGGATGTGGTCCCACTTGCCCACGCCCATCGGGCCGCGGGCCTGTTCCAGCGTGACTTCCATGCCGAACTCGGCGAAGGCGTCGACGAACACCTTGGTCGGGGCAAACGAACCGAAGTCGACCAGCGTGCCGGCCCAATCGAAAATCACCGCTTCCAGGCGGACGGGCAGAGGCGCAACAGTCATGAGGGTCTTCCTTGCAGAGTATTCAAATCAAAGGGCCGCGGGCCGGCGCCAGGCCTGGCTGCGCGCCACCAGGGCGCGGCTGGCCAGGTGCAGCAGCAACGCCGCCACCGCCGAGCTGGCCATGATCACGCTGCACATGGCGGCGGCGGGGCCGATGAAGCCGGCGTCGTCCATGTTCAGCACCGCCACGGCGGCCAGCACCGTGGACGGGCTGTACAGGAACACCACGGCCGACACGGTGGTCATGGCGGAAACGAACAGGTAGCGGGCGACGTCCAGCGCGGCCGGCAGGCACATCGGCAGCGTCACGCGCACGAAGGTGGTCAGGCGCGGCACCTTGAGCGAGGCCGAGGCGGCTTCGAATTCCGGGTCCAGCGCGTTGAGCGCGGTGGCCGCCGTCAGGTGCGCGCTGGTGTAGAAGTGCACCACCGTGCACAGCACCAGCAGCGGCATGGTGCCGTACAGCACGTTGAGCGGATTGGCGGCGCCATTGAAGAAGAAGATGTAGCCCAGGCCCAGCACCAGGCCGGGCACGGCCATCGGCATCAGCGCCAGCATGCCCAGCACGCCGCGCAGGCCGCGCGACGAGGCGCTGCGGGCCGGCACCTTTTCCATCATCCAGGCGCCCAGGAACACCACCACCGTGCCGATCACCGCGGTGCAGAAGGCCAGTTCCAGGCTGTTGCGCCAGGCCAGCCAGCCGCCGCCATCCATGTTGTCGAAGTCGTACGAACGCAGCGACAGCGACAGGTTGTAGGGCCACATCTTCACGAACGAGGCCCACACCGCCACGCCGATGATCAGCAGCAGGAACCCGGCCATGGCGCCCGCCAGCAACAGGAAGGCCGCGTCGCGCCGGCGGTTGGCGCCGGCCGCGTAGGGCTGGGCGCGGCCGCTCAGCTGGGCGCCCTGGCGGGCCCGCAGGCGGCGGTCCAGCACGAAGGTCAGCAGCGCCGGCAGCAGCAGCAGGATGCCGATGGCGGCGCCCTTGGGGAAGTTCTGCTGGCCGACCACGGCCTTGTAGGCTTCCATCGCCAGCACGTTGTAGTCGCCGCCCACCACCTTGGGCACGCCGAAGTCGGTCACGGTCAGCGTGAACACCACGCAGCAGGCCGAGAACACCGCATAGCGCGTGCCGGGCAGGGTCACCGTCATGAAGGTGCGCAGCGGTCCGGCGCCCATGGCGCGCGCCGCGTCATAGAGGCGGCCGTCGGCCAGCGTCAGGCCGGTCAGCAGGATCATCAGCGCGTGCGGGAAGGTGTAGAACGCCTCGCCCACCACGATGCCCCAGAAGCCATAGATGGTCGCGCCGCCGAACAGGCCTTTCAGCAGGCCCTGGTTGCCCAGCAGGTAGACCAGCGCAATACCTGGCAGCAGCGACGGCGCCAGCAGCGGCAGCAGCGCGATGGTGCGCAGCAGGCCCTTGCCGGGAATGCGGCTGCGCGTCAGGGCATAGGCGAAGGCATAGGCGCACGGCACCACCAGCATCATGGTGACCACGCCCACCGTCAGGCTGCGCCCGACCATGCCGAGGAAGCCGTCGGCGCCGATGATGCCCAGCACCACCGACAGGCCGGCCCAGTCGCCATTGGCGTCGGTGACCGACTTGGCCAGAATGGCCACCAGCGGCAAGGCCAGGAACAGCGCCAGGCCCAGCGCCAGGGCGCCCTGCCCCAGCGTCAGCCCGAAGGCGCCGACCCAGGCGGGCAGCGGCCGGCGGCCCAATGACGGAGCGACAGGGGCGACAGACGTGTCGGCGGGCGCGGACATGGCGGCGGGAACGGGGCTCGAAGCCGGATCAAGCGTAGGCGCGAATCGCATGGCGCGGCAGCTCCACCCAGCAACGGCTGGCAGCGTGAGGACCCAGCAGGGCATCTCCGGTTTCAGGGGACACGATCGAGTGCACGGTGGCGCCGGGCACGCCTTCCAGGCGCAGCGCCAGGCGGTAGCCGCGGCCCAGGAACACGCCATCCAGCACGTCGGCCAGCATGCTGTTGGGTTGATCCGGACGCGCCACGCTCACGCGCACCGCCTCGGGCCGCACGAACAGCTTGCCGACGTTGCGCTCCAGCGCCTCGTCCACCGCCAGTTCCTGGCGGCCGACGCGGGCGCGGTGCGCGTCGATGCGCTCGAACGGCAGCCAGTTGGCCTCGCCGACGAAATCGGCGATGAAGGCCGAACCCGGCTGGCGATACAGCTCGCGCGGGGTGCCGAATTGTTCGATGACGCCGCCGTTCATGACGGCGATGCGGTCGGCCATGACCATGGCCTCTTCCTGATCGTGCGTCACCATCAGCGTGGTGATGGACAGGCGCTTCTGCAGGGCGCGTAGCTCGATGCGCAGATGTTCGCGCACCCGGGCGTCCAGGGCCGACATCGGCTCGTCCAGCAGCAGCAGGGACGGCGACGGCGCCAGGGCGCGGGCCAGGGCGACGCGCTGCTGTTGGCCACCGGAGATCTGTCCCGGATATTTATGGGAGGCGCCGGCCAGGCCCACCAGCGTCAGCATTTCCTCGACCCGGTCGGCCACGTGCTTGCGATGGGCGCGCTTGCCGCTCAGGCCGTAGGCCACGTTCTGGGCCACCGTCAGGCTGGGAAACAGCGCATAGGACTGGAACAGAATGCCGTAGTCGCGCTCCTGCGGCTCGGCGTGGGAGATGTCACGGCCCGACAACAAAATGGTGCCGCTGTCCTGGCGCTCCAGCCCGGCGATGGCGCGCAGCAGCGTGGTCTTGCCGCAGCCCGAGGGGCCCAGCAGGCACACCAGTTCGCCGGCGCGGATATCCAGCGACACATCCGACAGCGCCGTGTGGCTACCGAAGCGCTTGACGAGATTGCTGACCGAAAGAAAGCCCCCGCGCTGCGCTCCGGGCTGGGGCGTAGCGCCCGTCGGAACAGTGTTGGTATCGCGTTGGAGCTGTTGGGCCATGGGGCCTCCGGTCTGGGAACGAAGGCAGTATGGAAGGCGCGTATTGAGTGTTTATGACACTTCGCGCAAATGCAGTAATAAAAACATCAAATTATTTTGGTGTACTGGCGGTCTTGCGCATTGCGTCCATTTACAGGCCCCCTACACCGTGCTCGTCGCCGAACTCAAGTCCTTCTATGCCGTGGCTCGCTGCAGTACCGTCACCAAGGCCGCCGCCCAGCTGGGCGTGAGCCAGCCCACGGTGACGGGGCAACTGCGCCAGTTGGAGTCGCGTTACGGCGTCGAACTGTTCCACCGCCAGGGCCGCGGCATGCGGCTGTCGGACGCCGGGCACAGCCTGATGCCGATGGTGGAAAAGCTGGTG
Organism: Achromobacter sp. 2789STDY5608615; assembly: GCF_001298995.1. Taxonomy (NCBI): domain Bacteria; kingdom Pseudomonadati; phylum Pseudomonadota; class Betaproteobacteria; order Burkholderiales; family Alcaligenaceae; genus Achromobacter; species Achromobacter sp. 2789STDY5608615. The sequence continues at coordinate 83,155 of NZ_CYTY01000001.1, read as the reverse complement.
CAGCAGGAAACCGAGATCGATTTCCGCCTGCGCGACGCCAGCGACCTGCGCGAGGGCAACCTGCGCATCGGCGCCACCGGCCCGTACTACATCATGGACACGGTGCGCCGCTACAACCAGCTCTACCCCGGCATCGACCTGACCGTGGCCATCGGCAACTCGCAGAGCATGCTGCAGGCGCTGCATGACTATCGCATCGAGATTGCCACGTCCTCGTTTCTGATGGATGACAAGCATTTGTACCGCCGCATGATCGCGGCCGACCCGATCCGCGTGGTGACGCATCGCGACCACCCGCTGGCGCGGCGCGGCAAGGTGGCGCTGGGCGACCTGGCCGACCACGCGCTGCTGCTGCGCGAACCGGGCTCGATGACGCGCCAGCTGACCGAAGAGGCATTGCAGGCGGCCGGCGTGACCGTCCGCCGCACCCTGGAGATCGGCAGCCGCGAATCGATCCGCCAGGCGATCCTGTGCGAACTCGGCATCAGCCTGATCCCGTCGCGCGAGATCCCGTCCCATCCCGAACTGGCGGCCCTGGACATCGAGGGCGCCGATGTCGTGATGCATGAATACCTGTACTGCCTGCGCGAGCGCCAACCGGTGCAACTCATCGCGCGCTTTCTGGAGATGGCGCCGGCAGCCGGATGATCCTCGGATCACTGCCCGCCTCTTCCCCTTGCGGCCACTCAGGAGACAACCATGGCCTTGACCTTGCAGGATATCGAACAACTGTTCCTGGAACGCGGGCACCGTTCCTACCATGGCGAATCCGTCAGCCACCTGCGGCACGCGCTGCAGACCGCGGCGCTGGCCGAACGCCATGGCGCCAACGCCCAATTGATCACTGCCTGCCTGCTGCACGACCTGGGCCACCTGATCGCGGACCATCCGGACACGCCCACCCTGCGCGGCATCGACGACAAGCATCAGTATTTCGTGCTGCCGTTCCTGCGCGGGTTGTTCAGTTCGGCGGTGCTGGATCCGATCCGGCTGCACGTGGAGGCCAAACGCTACCTCTGCTACGTGGAGCCGCAGTATGAAGCGACGCTTTCGGAGGATTCGAAACGCAGCCTGGCACTTCAGGGGGGCAGCTTCGATGCGGGCCAGGCGGTGGATTTCGCCAGCATGCCGGGCGCGCCGGATGCGATCCGCCTGAGGCGCTGGGACGACATGGCCAAGGTGCCGGGGCTGGCCACGCCGCCGCTGGACCACTTCCTGGAGATCGCCGAAAGCGTCTCCGGCCGGGTCAAGCTGGCGGCGGTCTGGTAACACCGCGAACGGCGTCAGGCCTGGCTTCGGCCAGGCCCTTGCCGCGCGCTCACTCGCCCTTGGCCACCGGCCGCGACGGGTCGCTGCACCACTCGCTCCACGAGCCCGGATAGAGGCGCGAGCCCGCCAGGCCGGCGATTTCCATCGACAGCAGGTTGTGGCAGGCGGTGATGCCCGAGCCGCACTGGTGCACGATGGCCGCGGGATCGCGGCCATCCAGCAGCGCGGTGAATTCCTCGCGCAATTGCGCCGCGTCCTTGAAGCGGCCGTCGGCCTGCAGGTTCTGGCCGTTCGGGCGGTTCAGCGCGCCCGGAATGTGGCCGGCCACCGGATCCATCGGCTCGACCTCGCCGCGATAGCGGTTGGCCGCGCGCGCGTCGATCACGATGAAGGCGGGACGGGCAATGTTGTCCAGCACCGCCTGCGCATCGACGCTGCCGACCCGCGGCGCGGCCGGCGTCACTGGCGCGCCGGCCCGCACGGGCGCGGCCGCCTCGGTGGAGGTCGGCAGCCCGGCGGCCTGCCAGGCCTGCCAGCCGCCGTCGAGCACGGCGACGCGGTCGTGGCCCAGCCAGCGCAGCATCCACCACAGGTGCGCGGCGTACATGCCGCCGCTGGCGTCATAGGCCACCACCAGGGTTTGCGGCGTGACGCCGTGCGCCGCCATCAGCGCGCCGAACTGGCCGCGCTCGGGCAGCGGATGACGGCCATTCTTGCCGGTCCGGGGGGCGGCCAGCTCGGTCTCGTGGTCGAGGTAGCGGGCGCCGGGGATGTGGCCCGCGGCGTAGGCCTCGCGGCCGGCCGCGTGGTTGGTCAGGTCGTGGCGCACGTCGAACACGCGCACGTCCGCCGCGCCCAGGTGCGTGGCCAGATCGGCCGCGGAAATCAGGGTCATGCTCATCGGGACAACTCCTCTGATGGGATCGGGTTCGCGGGGGTCAGGCCGGCTTGGGGTCGCGCAGGGTGCGCCAGACCGACAGCAGGCCCGCCGAGATGATCAGGCCCATGCCGGCCCAGGCCAGGCCGTCCAGGGTATCGCCCCAGAAGCCCATGCCGAGCAGGGCCGCGAAGATGATCGTGCTGTACTGCAGGGCCGCGGTCAGCAGCGCCGAACCCAGGCCGAACGCCCGCGTCATGGCCAGCTGGCCGAACAGGCCGGTCACGCCCACGCCCAGCAGCGAGCTGTAGCCGGTCCAGTCGGCATGGCCCCAGCCCTCGAAGCCCAGGCCGGCGAAACTGGAGGCGCACACCGCCACCGAAAAGAACAGCACCGTGCGCCATTCCGGCTCGCCGATGCGGCCCAGCTGGCGGATCTGCATCATGGCGATCGCCGACATGGCGCCCGCCCCCAGGCCCAGCAGGGCGGCCAGCCACTGGTCTTCGTTGATGCTGGGCCGCAACACGGCGATCACGCCCAAAAAGCCGAGAGCCACGGCGGCGATCCGCACCGGATCGCGCTGCGCCCCGCCCCACCCCAGCATCCAGCAGGCGATGAACAGCGGCGCCGTGTAGTTCAGGCTGGTGGCGGTGGCCAGCGGCAGGTGGGAAATGGCGAAGAAACCGAGCCACATCGAGGTGACGCCGGACAGGTTGCGCCACAGGTGCAGCTTCCAGCTGGTGGGCACGATGGACTGGCGCCCGGCGCGGGCCCACAACAGCAACAGCACCACCGACGGCAGGCCACGGAACAGCACCACTTGCGGCAACGACGCGCCGTGCTCGGTGCCCAGCTTCACGAACGACCCCATGATGGCGAACATGGCGGACGCCAGCAACATCCAAAGTGCCTGCATTTGGGGGTTTGCGCTCAGGTGAAAGTGAGGGGGAAATAGGGGAAAGCGATACTATACTCTCCGTCACCGGGAGCGGCGCCGGCAGTCGGGGAACTGCCATGCCGCGGCACAGTCCAATCCCGCACAAGTCCCGCTCGCTGAGGAACAAAAAAAGCATGAAACGCATCATCCTTTTCGTCATTACCAACCTGGCCGTCATGCTCGTGCTGTCGGCCACGCTGCGCATCCTGGGCGTAGACCGCTACCTGACCGCCAACGGCCTGAACCTGCAGGCGCTGCTGATCTTCTCGGTGGTGGTCGGCTTCACCGGCGCCATCATCTCGCTGCTGATCAGCAAGCCGATGGCCAAATGGAGCACCGGCGCCCAGGTGCTGGACCCGAACGCGCCGCGCAACCAGCGCGAGGCCTGGCTGCTGGACACCGTCCACCAGCTCGCCGACCGCGCCGGCATCGGCCGCCCGGAAGTCGCCATCTACGACGGCGCGCCCAACGCGTTCGCCACCGGCGCCTTCAAGAACGACTCGCTGGTGGCGGTGTCGACCGGCCTGCTCGAAAGCATGAGCGAAGAGGAAGTCGCCGCGGTGCTGGCCCACGAAGTGGCCCACATCGCCAACGGCGACATGATCACGCTGACCCTGATCCAGGGCGTGGTCAACACCTTCGTGGTGTTCCTGGCGCGCGTGGTCGGCTACTTCATCGACCGCGTGGTGTTCAAGAACGAACGCGGCCTCGGCCCGGGCTACATGGTCACCGTGATCGTCTGTGAGATCATTTTCGGCATCCTGGCCTCGATCATCGTGGCCTGGTTCTCGCGCCAGCGCGAGTACCGCGCCGACGCCGGCTCGGCCCACCTGATGGGCGCCCGCGAACCCATGATCCGCGCCCTGGCCCGCCTGGGCGGCCTGGAGCCGGGCGAACTGCCCAAGTCGTTCGAAGCCTCCGGCATCACCGGCAAGGGCGGCCTGGCGGCCATGTTCGCCTCGCACCCGCCGATCCCGGCCCGCATCGCCGCGCTGCAGAACGCCCGCGTGATCTGATCCCGGCACAGGCCTGGGAAAAGCCCCCAGGCCGCGCCTTCGGCTTGCGTCCCCCGGGGCGCTTTCATCGTGAGGCGGTTCGGCAATGAAAAAAGCCCCTTGAGCGATCAAGGGGCTTTTTGCTTGGGGCGGACCCGCCTCAGCACTCGACGATGTTCACCGCCAGGCCGCCGCGCGCCGTTTCCTTGTACTTGGTCTTCATGTCGGCGCCGGTCTCGCGCATGGTCTTGATAACCGAATCCAGCGACACATAGTGCTGGCCGTCGCCGCGCAGCGCCATGCGGGCCGCGTTGACGGCCTTGATCGAGGCCATCGCGTTGCGTTCGATACAGGGAATCTGCACCAGGCCGCCGACCGGGTCGCAGGTCAGGCCCAGGTTGTGCTCCATGCCGATCTCGGCCGCGTTCTCGACCTGCTCGACCGAGCCGCCCAGCGCCGCGGCCAGGCCGCCCGCCGCCATCGAACAGGCCACCCCGACCTCGCCCTGGCAGCCGACCTCGGCGCCCGACAGCGAGGCGTTGTACTTGTACAGCAGGCCCACGGCCGCGGCGGTCAGCAGGAAGTCGCGCACGCCTTCCCGGTTGGAACCAGGGACAAAGCGATCGTAATAATGCAGCACCGCCGGGATGATGCCCGCCGCGCCGTTGGTGGGCGCCGTCACCACGCGGCCGCCGGCGGCGTTCTCCTCGTTGACCGCCATGGCGTACAGGTTGACCCAGTCCATCACCGACAGCGGATCGGACAGCGTGCGCTCGGCGCGCTGGGTCAGGTTGCGGTACAGCTCAGGGGCGCGGCGGCGCACCCGCAGCGGGCCCGGCAGCTCGCCGTCGGCTTCCGGATAATTGATGCCGCAGCCGCGCGAGACGCAGTCCTGCATCACCTGCCAGATGCGGTCCAGCCCGCCCGCGACCTCGCCGGTATCGCGCCAGGTCAGCTCGTTCTTCATCATCAGCTGCGCCACGCTCAGGCCGCTTTCGCGGCACATGGTCAACAGCTCGCGACCGGTGCGGAACGGGTACGGCAGCTGGTCATGCGCGGCAATGACCTGGCTGTTGGACGCGCCCGCCGTCACCACGAAGCCGCCGCCCACCGACAGGTAGCGGGCCTCGCGCAGCGACTGCCCCTCGGCGTCGAAGGCGTGGAATTTCATGCCGTTGGGGTGTTCGGCCATGGCTTCGCGGCGGTAGAACATCATGTGTTCCTTTTCCACGAACGGCACCGGATAGTGGCCCAGCAGCGGCAGCTGGCGGCTGGCCCGCACCGAGGCGATCATGCCCGCGATGGCGGCCGGGTCGACCGTGTCGGGCGCCTCGCCCATCAGGCCCAGCAGCACGCCCTTGTCGGTGCCGTGGCCCTTGCCGGTGGCGCCCAGCGAGCCATAGAGCTCGGCGCGCACGTTGGCCACCCGCGGCATCAGGCCGTCGCGCTCCAGGCCCTGGGCGAACAACAAAGCGGCCCGCATGGGGCCGACGGTATGGGAACTCGACGGACCTATGCCTATTTTGAACAGATCGAAGACGGAAACGGCCACCGGAAATCCCCTGCATCCAAGAATGATCCGGCAATGATACGCGGAAGGTCCGGCCGTGCGCAGCAAAGCCCCGCGGGGCGTATGCTGTATTCAAGCCACGGGTTTCCCCGCCCGCCTTGGCATGCGATCATTACAGAATTATTTCTTGTCATAAAAAGAATGGAACTACCCCAGGATGTCCGGACTCATTACCCTGCTTGACTTCGCCGGCTACGTCGCCCTGCTGCTCTGGGGCGTCCACATGGTCCAGACGGGCGTGCAGCGCGCCTTTGGCGCCGCCCTCGGCGCCGCGCTGGGCCGCGCCCTGGGAACCCGCTTGCGGGCCTTCGCCGCCGGCCTGGGCATCACCGCCGCGCTGCAGAGCAGCACCGCCACCGGCCTGATGATCACCGGCTTCGCCGCCGGCGGCGTGGTCGGCCTGGTGCCGGCCCTGGCCGCCATGCTGGGCGCCAACGTCGGCACCACGCTGATCGTCCAGCTGCTGTCGTTCGACCTGACCTCGCTGGCGCCCATCCTGATCCTGGCCGGCGTCTGGATGTTCCGCCGCTATCCGCCGGGCCGCACCCGCGACCTGGGCCGGGTCTTCATCGGCCTGGGCCTGCTGCTGCTGTCGCTGCACCAGCTGGTGGAACTGTTCGAGCCGTTCCAGACCGCCCCCATGCTGGGCATGATCCTGGATGCCCTGGCGACCCAGCCGGTGGCCGCCGTGCTGCTGTCGGCCGCCTTCACCTGGGCCGCCCACTCCAGCGTCGCCGTGGTGGTGCTGGTCATGTCGCTCGCCAGCCATCACATGGTGGCCCCGCACGTCGCCTTCGCGCTGGTGCTGGGCGCCAACCTCGGCACCGCCATCAACCCCATGATCGAAGGCGTCACCGGCGACGACCCCGCCGCGCGCCGCCTGCCGCTGGGCAACCTGCTGACCCGCATCCTGGGCGTGCTGGCCGGCCTGGTGCTGCTGCCCTGGCTGCAACCGCTGATGAGCGAGATGTCCAGCGACCCGGCCCGCGCCGTCGCCAACTTCCACACCCTCTTCAACGCCGTCATCGCGCTGGCCTTCCTGCCGCTGCTGGCGCCGTACGCCGCGCTGCTGACCCGCTGGCTGCCCAAGCGCACCGACCCCAACGACCCGGCCCGTCCCCAATACCTCGACGAATGGGCCCACGACGTGCCCGCCGTCGCCCTGGGCAACGCCGCGCGCGAAGCGCTGCGCATGGCCGACATGCTGCAGACCCTGCTGCTGTACGCCCGCGCCGGCTTCAAGCGCGACAACCGCCACCGCATGGTGCAGGCACGCCAGCTCGACGCTGCCCTTGACAAGCTGGAAAACGCCATCACCACCTACCTGGCCACCCTGGACCAGGAAAACATGACGCGCGAGGACCTGCAACGCCTCGATGGCATCCTGGCCTTCACCAGCAACATCGGCCATGCCGGCGACATCGCCCACCACGGCCTGCTCAGCCACATCGCCAAGCTGCGCAAGCAGGGCTGGACCTTCTCGCCCGAACAACGCGCCAGCCTCGATAACACCCTCGGCGAACTGATCGCCAACCAACGCCAGGCCGCCGCCCTCTTCGTCAACGACGACCTGCGCCAGGCCCGCGCCCTGGCCGGCGAAAAATCGCGCTTCCGCACCATCGAGACCCAGGCCGCCGACGCCCACCTGCAGAAGATCAAGGCAGGCCAGGTCGACGCCGCCGAAGTCGGCGCCCTCTACCTCGACATCCTGCGCGACATGAAGGGCATCAACTCCCACCTCGTCGGCGCCGCCGCCTACCCCCTCCTGGCCCGCCACGGCGAACTCCTCCCCAGCCGCCTGCGCGAAGCGGGGAATTGAGGGCCCCCACGCGGCGCGCGCTACGCGCGCTTGCTGCCCCCCGAGGGGGCTGGCCCGCCTTCGGGCGGCCGGGCGGCGGGCCGGCTATCCTAGCGGGAGGTTTTTGAGGGTTCCCGCGCTGCCCCTCACTGGCTGCCACCGTTGGGGGCTACCCCGGTTTGAAGCAGCAATGCCGCAAGGCGGAAACACCGGTACATGCAACGTGTGCACGACGCATCACGATGCACCACGCAATGGGGCGTCACCCCTACCCGCACACCAGCACAACACACATCGCCATCCGCGCGCAGCGAACCCGGCCCCGACGCCGCACACCACGTATGCCAGGGCCGGCTGCCCGCGCAGCCGACCCTGGCGGGCCCCGCCAACCTCCGCATGCCGCCTCGGTCCAGCAGCGCCCCTAGCCTCGAAACCGGTAGCCCGGTGCGGGTGGCGCGCGGGTGGGCGCGCCGTCAGATGCGCCCGGCGGAAACCGCAGGGAGCCGAAGGCGGACGAGGTTGACGAAGGGGAAGTCCGGAGCGAACGCTCCGGACCGCAATCGCAGGCGCGCCCACCCGTGCGCCACCCGCGCCGGGCGGCCTACGAAGCAACAATCGCCAAAAAAAAACCGCCACGCAAACGCGCAGCGGCTTCATCACGCCCAGAGGAAAAATCCCCCTCAAAGGTACCGCTTGAACCACTCAAGCATCCGCCCCCACCCGTCCTTGGCCGCCTCCGCCTGATAACTCATCCGGTAATCCGCCATGAACGCATGATCCGCCTGCGGATACACCACGAACTCCGAGCGCCGGGCATGCTCGTTCCCCGCCGCCAGCTTGCCCTTCATGATCTCGATATCCGACACCGGAATCCCCGTATCCTTGGCGCCATACAACCCCAGCACCGGCGCATGCAGCTCATTGACCACATCGAACGCATAGCGCTTGATCAACGGCCCGTGGCCCGCGCTCAGCTTGCCGTACCAGGCCACGCCCACCTTCACATCCGGGTTGTGCGCCGCGTACATCCACGTCAGGCGCCCGCCCCAGCAGAACCCCGTCACCGCCACCCGCTTCGGATCGCCGCCATGCTGCGCGGCCCAGGCCACGCTGGCGTCCAGGTCGGCGAACACTTGTTCGTCGGACACTTTGCTGACGATCTCGGCGATCAGCTTGGGGATATCGGTATAGGTCGACGCGTCACCCTGGCGCTCGTACAGGTTCGCGGCCACGGCCAGATAACCGGCCTTGGCCACGCGGCGGCAGACATCCTTGATGTGCTCGTGCACCCCGAAGATCTCCTGAACCACCAGCACCACCGGCAGGTCGCGCTTGCCCTCGGGGGCGGCGTAATAGGCGCTGATGGATCCATCGGCCACGGGCAGCTGGAAATCCCCGTGAACCAGCCCCTGGGCATCCGTGTGGATCACGGTGGGGGCGACGTTGCCGGCGGCGGCGGAAAAACTCATGGCGAACTCCTGTGTAGGGATCAACGCGGAGCCGGCGCGCCGCGGTTCGCCATCGGGGCGAGCGCGACAGGACCGGCCAGGATCGGAAACAAAGCCGGGTATCGCGACCGCACGCCTCAATGTGTGTGGACGTGCTCCGTGCGTGCCGCGCCGGCGCCCGCCTCGTGCTCATGCCCGTGGTGCATCAGGGTCGTCACGCTGTAGATCAGCGCCACGCCCACGCCCACCAGCAGCAGTTGCGGCACCGCATCGGCCAGGGATACCCGTTCGTGCATCTGCGGCATCAGGTCGGCCACCGAGATGTAGAGGAAGCTGCTGGCGGCAACCACCAATACGTACGGCACCCAGTCCTGGGCCTGCTGCAGCACGAAGTAACCTATTATGCCGCCCAAGGCTGAACACAAGCTGGTGAACAGGATCAGCGCGAAGGCGCGGCGCCGCGCCAGGCCGGCATTGAGCAGCACGACGAAGTCGCCCAGCTTGTGCGGCACCTCGTGCACGATGATCGAGGCCGCCGTCAGCACGCCCAGCAGCGGATCGGTCAGGAAGGCCGCCGCCACCAGCACGCCGTCGCACAGATTGTGCAGCGAGCTGCCGATCAGGATCAGCACGCCCCCGCGCCCCGCCTCGTGGCGGTCATGGCCATGGTGATGATGATGCCCGTCGCCCTCGTGGTGATGGCTGTGGCGCAGCAGCGCGATCTTCTCCAGCACGAAAAAGCCGATCAGCGACGCCAGCATCAGCCCGAACAGCACATGCGCGTCGGCCACGCCGCTCTCGAAGGCTTCCGGCAGCAGGTGCAGCAGCGCCACCGACAGCAGCACCCCCACGGACAGGCTGACCATGTGATGCAGGTAATGGGCGAACACCTTGTAGGCCAGCCAGCTGGCGACAAGGACGGCGATGAGGCCACCGGTGACGGTGGCAAGCAGGACCCAGAGCAGCAGCATTTGGGGGACGTATTATGGTCAAGGGGAAGCGCAACATTATATTGTTGCAGCCGCAAAAGCGGAAATGGGCCGCCGGACCGCTGTGCGACCCGGACGGCCCGATTCAAGAGGTTCGCGGCGAGCGGCCCGTTTCCGGGCGCCGTCGACCAGGCGTCAGTGCGCCTGTTCCCAGTTCTTGCCCACGCCCACCTCGGCCACCAGCGGCACGCGCAGCTCGGCCACGTTGCACATCAGCCGCGGCAGGGCTTCCTTGACCACTTCCAGCTCCGCGTCGGGCGCTTCCAGCACCAGTTCATCGTGCACCTGCATGATCATGCGGGTCTGCAGCTTTTCAGCCTCGAGCCAGTCCTGCACCGCCACCATGGCCATCTTGATCAGGTCGGCCGCGGTGCCCTGCATCGGCGCGTTGATCGCCGCGCGCTCGGCGCCTTGCCGGCGCGGACCGGATGCGCCGCGGATCTCCGGCAATTGCAGCCGGCGCCCGAACACGGTCTCGACGTAGCCCTGCTCGCGCGCCACGCGGCGCGTGTTCTCCATGTACATCGCCACGCCGGGATAGCGGGCAAAGTAGCGGTCGATATAGGCCTGCGCCGCGTCGCGCGTGATGCCCAGGTTCGACGCCAGGCCGAACACGCCCATGCCGTAGATCAGGCCGAAGTTGATGGCCTTGGCCGCGCGCCGCTGCTCGGACGACACGTCCGCCAGCGATACGCCGAACACTTCCGAAGCGGTGGCGCGGTGGATGTCCTCGCCGGCGGCGAAGGCGCGCTGCAGGTTGGCGTCATCCGACACGTGCGCCATGATGCGCAGCTCGATCTGCGAATAGTCGGCCGACAGCAGCAGGCCCTGCTCGGCGATGAACGCCTCGCGCACCCGGCGCCCGGCCTCGGTGCGCACGGGAATGTTCTGCAGATTGGGATCGGACGAGGCCAGCCTGCCCGTGATCACCGCGGCCTGCGAATAGTGCGTGTGCACGCGGCCGGTGTCGGGGTTGATCATGCGCGGCAGCTTGTCCGTGTAGGTGGACTTGAGCTTGGACAGCCCGCGGTACTCCAGCAGCACCTGCGGCAGTGGATAGTCCTGCGCCAGCTTGCTCAGCACTTCCTCGTCGGTCGACGGCGCGCCGCCGGCGGTCTTGCGCACCACCGGCAATTCCATCCGGCCGAACAGGATCTCGCCCAGTTGCTTGGGCGAATTCAGGTTGAAGGGCTGGCCGGCCAGTTCATAGGCCTTCTGTTCCAGCTGCAGCATTTCCTGGCCCAGCTTGTGGCTCTGGCGGCCCAGCTCGGCCGCATCGACCTTGACGCCGTTGCGCTCGATCGTGGTCAGCACCGCCGACACCTGCATTTCCAGCTGGTAGATGCGTTCCAGCCCGGCATCGGCCGCCACCTGCGGACGCAGCACCTGGTGCAGTTGCAGCGTGAAGTCGGCGTCCTCGGCGGCATAGTGGCCGGCCTTGTCCACCGCCACTTCGTCGAAGCCGATCTGCTTGGCGCCCTTGCCGCACAGGTCTTCGTACGAGACGCCGCTGCGGCCCAGGTAGCGCTGCGCCAGGTCGTTCAGGCCGACGCCGCGATGCGACTCCAGCACGTAGGCCTGCAGCATGGTGTCTTCGGCGATGCCCGCCAGGCGGATGCCTTCGTTGGCGAACACGTGGGTGTCGTACTTGGCGTGGTGCAGCAGCTTGGCGCGCGAGGCGTCCTGCAGCCACGGGCGCAGGCGCTCCAGCACCTCGGCCTTGGGCAGCTGGGTCGCGCCATCGGGGCCGCGATGCGCCACCGGGATGTAGCAGGCCACGCCCGGCGCCACCGACATCGACAGGCCCACCAACTTGGCCTGCATCTCGTCCAGCGAGGTGGTCTCGGTGTCCAGCGCCACCAGCTCGGCGCCCTGAGCCAGCTCCATCCAGGCGTCGAACGCCTGCCAGTTGTCGATGATGCGGTAATCCAGTTCCGTCGGCGCGGCCGGCGCTTCGACCGCCACGCGCGCGTCGCCCGTGGGCACGCGCTCGGCGTCGCCGGTCAGGTCGCGCAGCCAGGTGCGGAAACCATAGCGCTCGTACAGTTCGGTCAGCGTGGCCTCGTCGCGGCCGCGCGGGGTCAGGTCGTCGACGCTGTCGACGTGACCGGTCAGGTCGCAGTCGCACTTGACCGTCAGCAACTGGCGCGTCAGCGGGAAGTTGGGGATCGCTTCGCGCAGGTTGCTGCCGGCCACGCCCTTGATGCCCTCGGCGCCCTCGACCAGCTTGTCGATCGAACCGAATTCCGAGATCCACTTGGCGGCCGTCTTGGGGCCGACCTTGGTCACGCCCGGCACGTTGTCGACGGTATCGCCCACCAGCATCAGGTAGTCGACGATGCGGTCCGGCGGCACGCCGAACTTGTTGACCACGCCGGCCTCGTCCAGCACCTCGCCGCTCATGGTGTTGACCAGCGTGACGTGGCTGTTGACCAGTTGCGCCAGGTCCTTGTCGCCGGTGGACACCACCGTGTGCACGCCGCGCTCGGCGGCGCGGCAGGCCAGCGTGCCGATCACGTCATCGGCCTCGACGCCCTCGATGGCCAGCACCGGCCAGCCCAGCGCGCGCACGGCGCGGTGGATGGGTTCGATCTGGGCCGCCAGGTCTTCCGGCATGGGCGGGCGGTGCGACTTGTATTCCGGGTACAGGTCGTCCCGGAAGGTCTTGCCACGCGCATCGAAAATACATGCGGCATACTCTGCCTTATAGTCGGATACAAGCTTGCGCAACATATTGACCACGCCGTACAGCGCACCCGTAGGTTCGCCTTGCGCATTGCGCAAATCAGGCATAGCGTGAAAAGCGCGGTACAAGTAGCTTGAACCGTCGACCAGCAATAAGGTTTTTTTCATGGTTACAAAGGCAGATATGGCAACAACTGCGGCAACAATTGCGGCGACGCCCGCCGAAAAACAAATTCCGCTGATTATGTCAGAGATACGGACGGCGGCCGAAAAGCTGGCGAACATCGGGCCGGCAGTCAGTGTCTTTGGCAGTGCGCGCGTCAGCCGCAACTCCCCCCACTACGAAACCACCGTGGCAATCTCGGCCGCCCTGGCCGAGGCGGGTTTTGCGGTCATCGCGGGCGGCGGCCCGGGCATCATGGAAGCCGCCAACAAGGGCGCGTTCGAAACCGGCGGCACCAGCATCGGGCTGAACATCAGCCTGCCGCACGAAGCGCACAACAACGAGTATCAAACCATCAGTCTATCGTTTGAGTACTTTTTTTCACGCAAAGCCACGTTTTTCATGCACAGCTTCGCCTACGTGGCGATGCCGGGCGGCTTCGGCACCCTGGACGAGCTCTTCGAAGCGTTGACGCTGATCCAGACCGGCAAGGTCCCGCCCGCGCCCATCGTGCTGGTGGGCAGCGAGTACTGGTCGGGCCTGGTCGAATGGCTGGGCGGCCAGGTGCTGGGCAACGGCATGATCGGCGCGCATGACCTGGATCTTTTCATCATCGAGGACGATCCGCGCAAGGTCGTGCGCAAGGTGGTCGAATTCCACCAGAAGGCCAGCACGGAAGCGCAATACGCGCCGTCGCTGCCGGCCTGACCGGCGCCGGCCCGCCGCGCGCGGGCCGGACACTCCGGGCGGCCGCCGCCAGCGGCCGTCCCGCCCCGCTTATTTGCGCATGAACGACGGCAGCACGTCGGCCGGAATCGGGCAGACATAGGGCTGGCCGCGGCGCATCTCCAGCAGTTCTTCCTTGGCGCGCGCCAGCGCCTCGGGCTGGCCGTACAGATCGGCGGCGGTGGCCGCGATGACCTTGGCCGCGTGCACCATGCCCTTGTGCGCCAGCGACAGCTTGCCCTGCGCCACCATCTGCCACGAATGGAACGGCGTGCCGTAGGCATAGCAGGCGCCCCAGCACTGCGCCGTGGGCGTCACCCAGCTGACGTCGCCGACGTCGGTCGAGCCATAGCTGATCTCGCGCTTGCCCGGTTCGTACGGCGCCACGCCACTGAACAGCGGCGTCGGATTGCGCAGCACCGCCCCCAGGTTCTTGCCGGCATTGTCGATGTCATCGGCGGAAATCGCGTCCCACATGCGGCGCGCGGCCTGCTGTTCGCCTTCGGTGTACTCGGGCCCCTGCAGCGCCTGCATGTTGGCGTACATGACCTGGTTGAGCACGCCGTTGGGGATGTAGTTCGAGCAGGCCTTGTCGAACACGATCTCCAGCTCGCAATCGGTCATCAGCGCCGCGCCGCGGGCCACGTTCTTGACCCGTTCATACAGCTCGGCGGCCTGCGAATTGATGGGCGCGCGCACCAGGTACAGCACCTCGGCGCGGGCCTGCACCACGTTGGGCGAGATGCCGCCGCTGTTGGTCACGGCGTAGTGCACCCGCGCGTCCGGCACCATGTGCTCGCGCAGATAGTTCACGCCCACGTTCATCAACTCCACCGCGTCCAGCGCGCTGCGCCCCAGGTGCGGCGAATTGGCGGCATGCGCGGCAACGCCGCGAAAGCGGAAATAGGCCTGGATGTTGGCCAGCGACGACTGGTGGAAGATGCCGGTGTGCGAAGCCGGATGCCAGGTCAGCGCCGCGTCCAGGTCGTCGAACAGCCCGGCGCGCGCCATGAAGGTCTTGCCCGACCCGCCCTCCTCGGCCGGACAGCCGTAGAAGCGGATGCGGCCCGGCAGGCCGTTGCTCTCCAGGAATTCCTTGACCGCCACCGCGGCGAAATGCGCGGCAGTGCCCAGCAGGTGGTGGCCGCAGCCATGGCCGTTGCCATTGGGCGTTTCCGGCGACGGCTGGCAGGCGTAGGCGCCGCTCTCCTGGCTCAGGCCCGACAGGGCGTCGTATTCGCCCAGGATGCCGATGACCGGGCCGCCCGCGCCGGCCTCGGCGACGAACGCCGTCGGGATGCCGGCCGCGTCGCGGGTGACGCGAAAGCCGGCCTCTTCCAGCATGGCGATGTGCAGTTCGGCCGATTTGTGCTCGTCATAGCGCAGCTCGGCCAGGCTCCAGATGCGGTCGCTCAGTTCCGCATAGCGGTCGCTGCGGGCGTCGATGAACGGGGCAAGTTTGTCGATGGCTCCCATCGTGTCTCCAGTGGCGGTTCTACAGGATTGGTTCTACAGGATCTACCCGCGCCGGAGACGACACGCCACCGGCGGTGCAACGCTTACTCGTCAAGCTTGATGGCCGCAGTTTCAATGATTTTGCGGTTGGCGGCCAGCGTCTGCGCGATGCGCTGGCCGAAGGCCTGCGGCGTGCCGGTGTCGGGCTCGGCGCCCAGGCCGGCCAGGCGCTGCACCAGCGCCGGATCCGCCATGGCTTGCCGCACCGCGTCATTGAGCTTGCCCACCACCGCGTCGGGCGTGCCGGCCGGCGCCACCAGGCCGAACCAGGTCTGGCCCAGCTCGTTCAACTGCGGATAGCCCAGTTCGGCCAGCGTCGGCAATTGCGGCAGGCCCGCCAGGCGCGTCGGCGCGGCCACCGCGATCGGGCGCAGCTTGCCCGCCTTGATCAGCGACTGCGCCGAGGCGTACTGGTCCTGCTGCACCTGCACCTCGCCGCCCACCGCGGCGGTCAGCGCCGGCCCCATGCCGCGGTACGGCACGTGCAGCACCTCGACCTTGAGGTCGGCATTCATCGCCGCCAGGTTCAGGTGGCCAAGCGAGCCGACGCCCGGCGAACCGAAGGAATACTTGCCGGGATGGGCGCGCAGTTCGGCCAGGAACTGGGCGAAGTCGGTCGCCGGAAACGCCGGGTTGACCATCCACACCACCGGCACGTTCGCCACCGAACCGACCGGCTTCAACTGGGTCGCCGGATCGACGCGGGCGGTGCCGTACAGCAGCGGATTGACCGCCATGGTGCTGACCGTGGCCATCCCCAGGGTGTAGCCATCGGGTTCGGCGCGCGCCACCGCCTCGGTGCCGATCAGGCCGCCAGCGCCGGCGCGGTTTTCCACCACCACGCTCTGGCCCAGCTGCTTGCGCAGGCCATCGGCCACGGCCCGTGCCAGCACGTCGGTGGAACCGCCGGGCGCGAACGGCACGATCAGGCGCACCGGCTGCGAGGGATAGGCGCCCTGCGCGAGCGCCACGGAAGAAGCGCCGGCCAGGGCGGCGCAGACGACAGCATGCAACAGACGGGACTTCATGGAACGGCGCATCCTCGAATGGAAACCGGTAGCCGGCGTCACGCCATTCTGGGCAGGGCATATCCTTATTTCAAATACATTAATGGACTCATATATTCGCATTTTGAATAGCTCATTCCCCCGCGCCATGGATGTCGCCCCCGCTACCCTGCTTGCCCGCCTGCTGGCCAAGGGCCGCCTGCGTCACCTGCAACTGCTGGCCGGCGTGGCCGAACTGGGCAGCCTGCAGCAGGCCGCCGCCCAGATCGGCATGAGCCAGCCCGCCGCCACCCACGCCCTGGCCGACATCGAATCCCTGCTGGGCGTGGAACTGTTCGAGCGCCACGCCCGCGGCATGCGCACCACCCGCAGCGGACAACTGATGGCCGATTGCGCGCGCGGCATGCTCACCACGCTGCGCGCCTCGACCGACTCGGTGGCCGCCCTGCGTGGCGGGGCCTCGGGCAACCTGCGCCTGGGCGCCATCCCGGCGGCCAGCAGCGGCCTGCTGGCCGAACGCCTGCCGGCCTACATGCGGACCCATCCCGACCTGCAGGTGGACTTCCAGGAAGGCAGCCGCGAACAGCTGCTGCCGCTGGCGGCCGCCGGCAACCTGGACCTGCTGCTGTGCCGGCGTCCGGAAGCGGTGCCCGCCGGCCTGGAATTCGTGCCGCTGCGACAGGATGCCGCCGTCATCGTCGCCACGCCCGGCCATCCCCTGCTGGCCGGCGACGCCGCGCCCACCCTGGCCCAGGTGACGTCCCAGCTCTGGATACAGCCGCGGCCCGAACTGGCGATCCACGCCGTCTTTACCGCCTTCTTCGAGCGCGCCGGCGTGGTGCCGCGGCTGTGCCGCCTGGCCAGCGCCGCGCCGCCCATGCCGCTGCTGATCGCGGTCATGCAGGCGCAGCAGGCGCTGGCCATGGTGCCGCTGACGCTGGCCGGCTGGTATCTGCAGCACGGCCATTTCCAGCGACTGCGGATCGAGTCGCCGGGTGCGTTCCAGCCCATCGGCGCCCTCGTGGGCGAGGCCGGCCCGGGCCGCGAATTCCTGCACTGGCTGATGCGCGCGCCGGACCGGCAGGCCCCCCTAGCCTCCGCGCCGAGGCCGGCTCAACGCAGCGCCCGCTCGATCGCCTCGCGCGCCTGACCGATAAAAGGGTCTTCGCCCGGTCGCGGCGGCAGCAGGCGGAACTCGACATCGGGCAAGGGCGGCAGGCCCGGCGCCTGCAGGCGGCCGATGCCGGGCGTCAGCGCCGACTCGTTCAGGCAGGCCACGCCAAGCCCCGCCGCGATCGCCAGCTGCAACCCCGCCACGCCCGAGGCCACGTGCGCCACCGTGTACGGCACCGCGCGCCGCGCCAGCAGCCGCTCGGCGTATTGGCGCAACGCGCAGGTCTCGGGCAACGCCAGCAACGGCAGCGGCTCCGGCGGCGCCAGCGCGCCCTCGGCCGCCATCCACAGCAATGACTCGCGCCGCAGCAACGGCCCCTGCGGCCGCCCTTTCGACGCGCCGCGCTCCTGGATCACCATCGAGATGCCGACATCGACCTCGCCGCGTTCGTAGGCGGCTTCGATGGTGCCGCTCTTCATGATGGTGACGTGCATGCGCACCTGCGGGTACTGCTCGTTCAGCCGCCGCAGCAGCCGCGCCACGTCACCGGGGCGGAAGTAGTCGGTGATGCACAGCCGCAGCTCGCCGCGCAGCGCCACGCCGCGCAGGTCGCGAAAGGCCTCGTCGCTCAGCGCCAGGATGGCGCGCGCGTGGGCCAGCAGGCGCTCGCCGGCGGGGGTGGCGATCACGCCCGCCTTGCCGCGGATCAGCAGCGGCTGGCCGGCCCGTTCCTCCAGCTTGCGCATCTGCTCGCTGACCGACGACTGCGACAGGAACACCTTGGGCGCGGCGGCGGTCAGGCTCCCGGCGTCCAGCACCGCCACCAGGGTGCGCAGCTGGTCGAGATCGAATCCGGACATGATTTATCCAACGGCTTATACGATGGCTGAAATCGTAAATTCCCGCTTTTCCGATGTCAATGCGGTCCCTACACTGGCTCCATTCCCCTCACCCAAGGAGCCTGTCATGCCCCACATCGTCATCCACGTTTCCGGCCAGCCCGACGCCGCCCGCACCCGCCGCATCGTCGATTCGGTCGCCGGATTGACCCAATCCGTGCTCGGCAAGAAACTGCCGGTCATCGCCATCACGCTGCAGCACATCCCCCACGACCAGTGGTTCATCGGCGCGCGCCCGCTGTCGGAAGCGGGCAGGAACGCCTTCCACCTGGATATCAGCGTCACCGACGAGACCAACACCAAGGCCGAGAAGGCGCGCTTCATCCAGGAGATCTACGCGTCCTTCAGCGAGATCCTGGGCGAGCTGCACGAATGCTCCTACGTGCACGTGATCGACGCGCGCGCGGCGGCCTATGGCTATGGCGGCAAGACCCAGGAATACCGGCACCAGCATGCCTGAGCCCGCGTGCCGGCGCACGGGCGGCGGCCGCTGCGCCCCGCCGCCGGCAAGCCTCCGGCCATGAATGAAAAGAGCCGCGCACCCCGAAGGGTGTGCGGCTTTTCCGATTGCCAGGCGCGCGGGACAGACGTCCCGCCTCGCCTTACACGGCGGATTCGCGTGCGGCGCGCTTGCGGTCGTTTTCCTGCAGGTGACGCTTGCGCAGGCGGATCGACTTGGGCGTGATTTCGACCAGTTCGTCGTCGTCGATGAATTCCACGGCGTATTCCAGCGACATCTGGATCGGGGGCACCAGACGCACGGCTTCGTCGGTGCCCGAGGCGCGCACGTTGGTCAGCTGCTTGCCCTTGATCGGGTTCACGACCAGGTCGTTGTCACGGCTGTGGATGCCGATGATCATGCCTTCGTACAGCGCATCGCCCGGGTTCACGAACATGCGGCCGCGATCCTGCAGCTTCCACAGCGCGTAGGCCACGGCGTCGCCGTTGTCCTGGCTGATCAGCACGCCGTTGCGGCGCTCGCCGATCGAGCCTTCCTTGATGGGCGCGTATTCGTGGAAGATGTGGCTCATCAGGCCGGTGCCGCGCGTCAGCATCAGGAACTCGTTCTGGAAGCCGATCAGGCCACGGGCGGGGATCAGGTATTCCAGGCGGGTGCGGCCACGGCCGTCCGGCTGCATGTCCTGCAGATCGCCCTTGCGGCGGCCCAGTTCTTCCATCACGCCGCCCTGGTGGGCGTCTTCGACGTCGATGGTCAGCGATTCGAACGGCTCGCACTTCACGCCGTCGACTTCCTTGAACACCACGCGCGGACGCGACACGGCCAGCTCGTAGCCTTCGCGGCGCATCGTTTCCAGCAGAATCGTCAGGTGCAGTTCGCCGCGGCCCGACACTTCGAACACGGTGTCGTCGCCGGTGTCGCGCACGCGCAGCGCCACGTTCGATTTCAGTTCGCGGTCCAGGCGGTCGCGCAGCTGGCGGCTGGTGACGAACTTGCCTTCACGGCCGGCCAGCGGCGAGGTGTTGACCATGAAGTTCATGGTCAGCGTCGGCTCGTCGATGCGCAGCATCGGCAGCACGTCCTGCGTCACCGGGTCGGTCACGGTGCAGCCGATGCCCAGGTCTTCGATACCGTTGATCAGCACGATGTCGCCGGCTTCGGCTTCATCCACCACGATGCGCTCCAGGCCGTGGAACTTCAGCACCTGGTTGATGCGGCCACGGCCGCCCTGGCCCTCGGGACCGAACTTGTAGGCCACTTCCATGCCGGGACGCATGCGGCCGCGGTTGATGCGGCCCACGCCGATCTTGCCGACGTAGCTGTTGTAGTCCAGCGAGATGATCTGCATCTGCAGCGGGCCGTTGGGATCGTCGTCACGCTGCGGCACGTGCTGCAGGATGGCTTCGAACAGCGGACGCATGTCGCCTTCGCGCACGTCGGCGCTCAGGCCGGCGTAGCCGGACAGGCCAGAGGCGTACACCACCGGGAAGTCCAGCTGCTCGTCGGTCGCGCCCAGCTTGTCGAACAGGTCGAACGTGGCGTTGATGACGAAGTCGGTGCGGGCGCCCGGACGGTCGACCTTGTTGACCACCACGATGGGCTTGAGGCCCAGGGCCAGCGCCTTGCGGGTCACGAAGATGGTCTGCGGCATCGGGCCTTCGACGGCATCGACCAGCAGCAGCACGCCGTCGACCATCGACAGCACGCGCTCGACTTCGCCACCGAAGTCCGCGTGCCCCGGGGTGTCGACGATGTTGATGTGCGTGCCTTCGTATTCAACGGCACAGTTCTTGGCCAGAATCGTGATGCCGCGTTCTTTTTCCAGGTCGTTCGAGTCCATGACCCGTTCGGTCAGCGCCTGGTTTTCGCGGAAGGTGCCGGATTGGCGCAGCAGCTGGTCGACCAGGGTGGTTTTACCGTGGTCCACGTGGGCGATGATGGCGACGTTGCGCAAGGCGCGAGTCATAGCGAGTCCTTTAAGGTGGTGGCGGGCAGCAAGCCCGCCGGCAATTCGTTCAGTGCAAGCAATGCCTGCTTGGGGTCTGGCATCGCCTGCAAGGCATCCAGCGCAACGGCGCGTTCCAGAGAAAATGGCCCGACGTGCGTGCGCCGCAGCGCCGCCAGGTGGGCGTAACAGCCCAGCGCGCGCCCGATGTCCTGGGCCAGCGTCCGGATGTATGTGCCTTTACTGCAAGCCACATCGATCTCTGCCTGCGTCCCGTTCAGGGACAGCAGCTCGATGCGGTAAATCGTAATCTGCCGCGGCGGGCGTTCCAGCTCGATGCCCTGCCGCGCGTATTCGTACAACGGCTTGCCGTCGCGCTTGAGCGCCGAATACATGGGCGGAATCTGCTCGATCGTGCCCGAGAAACGTGACAGCGCATCGCGCAGGGCCTGTTCCTCGACCACGAAGCCGGGGGCGGCGGTGGACACCACGTTGCCGGTCAGGTCGCCCGAATCGGTTTCCTCGCCAAATTGAAGCGTAGCGCGATATGCCTTGTCGGCGTTGAGCATCGCGCCGGAAATCTTGGTTGCCCGGCCCATGCAGCACACCAGCAGGCCGGTGGCGAAGGGGTCGAGGGTGCCGGTATGGCCAGCTTTCGCCGCGTCCATGGCACGCTTGGCGCGTTGCAGCGCGTGGTTGCTCGACAAACCTACGGGTTTGTCGAGCAACAGCACACCGTCGAGCGCAAGCCCGCGTCGTTTAGCCATCGTCGGAATCCGGAAATTAAAGCAGTGACGACAGCCCGATCAGGACTGGTCTTCAGGTTCGTCGGGCACGCCCGAGTGCGGGCCGGGCCGGTTTGCGCGGTCGATGAGGATCGACATTTCGATACCACGGGCAATCTGCTCGTCGTGGAAGAAGCGCAAAGTGGGGACAGTGTGAATGTGCAGCAGCTTGTACAGCTGGGAGTGCAGCCAGCCGGCCTTCTCGTTCAGCAAGGCGGTCGCGGCCTCGGGCTCGGCGCCCAGGACCGTGAAATACACCTTGGCATGCGCGTAGTCGGTCGACAGTTCCACACCGGAGAGCGTGATCAAGCCAGCGCGGGTCGTGTCGATCTCGCGCTGGATGATCCCGGCCAGATCCTTCTGGATCTGGTCGGCCAGTCGCAGATTGCGACCGGGGATGGCTTTGGACTTGTGACGGCTCATTAGAAACAATGCCTCGCGACGCCTTACAGCGTACGCGCGATTTCCTTGATTTCAAAGACTTCCAGCTGGTCGCCCACCTGGATGTCGTTGTTGCCGCGCAGCGTAAGACCGCAATCGAAGCCCGACTTGACTTCCTTGACGTCGTCCTTGAAGCGGCGCAGCGAATCGAGCTGGCCGGTCCACTGGACCACGTTGTTGCGCAGCAGGCGGACCTGCGAATCGCGACGCACCAGGCCGTCGAGCACCATGCAACCGGCGATGTTGCCGATGCGGGAGATGCTGTAGACCTCGCGGATCTCGACCAGGCCGATGATCTCTTCCTTCTTCTCGGGCGCCAACATGCCCGACATGGCTGCCTTCACCTCGTCCACGGCGTCGTAGATGATGTTGTAGTAGCGCACGTCGATGCCGTTGGTCTCGGCCAGCTTCTTGGCGCTGGCTTCGGCGCGGACGTTGAAGCCGATCACCACGGCGTTCGAGGCGATCGCCAGGTTGATGTCGCTTTCCGAGATGCCACCCACGGCCGCGTGCACCACTTGCACGCGCACTTCGTCGGTCGACAGCTTGGTCAGCGACTGCACCAGCGCTTCCTGCGAACCCTGGACGTCGGTCTTGACGATCAGCGCCAGGGTCTGGGTGCCTTCGCCCAGGTTGTCGAACATCGACTCCAGCTTGGCGGCCTGCTGGCGAGCCAGCTTGACGTCGCGGAACTTGCCCTGGCGGAACAGCGCGATTTCGCGCGCCTTGCGCTCGTCGGACAGCACCATCAGTTCGTCGCCGGCGGCCGGCACTTCGGTCAGGCCCTGGATTTCCACCGGGATCGACGGGCCGGCGGCCTGGATCGGCTTGCCGTTCTCGTCGAGCATGGCGCGGACGCGGCCGAAGCTGGCGCCAGCCAGCACCACGTCGCCGCGGTTCAGCGTGCCGCTCTGGACCAGGATGGTCGCGACCGGGCCGCGGCCCTTGTCCAGGCGGGCTTCGATCACCAGGCCCTTGGCGGGCGCGTCGACCGGCGCCTTCAGTTCCAGCAGTTCGGCTTGCAGCAGCACGTTCTCGAGCAGCGCGTCGATGCCCTCGCCGGTCTTGGCCGACACCGGCACGAACGGCACGTCGCCGCCGTATTCTTCCGGCACCACTTCCTCGGCGACCAGTTCCTGCTTGACGCGCTCGGGGTTGGCGCTGGGCTTGTCGATCTTGGTCATGGCCACCACCATCGGCACGCCCGCGGCCTTGGCATGGTGGATGGCTTCGCGCGTCTGCGGCATCACGCCGTCGTCGGCCGCGCAGACCAGGATGACGATGTCGGTGGCCTTGGCGCCGCGGGCACGCATGGCGGTGAACGCCTCGTGGCCCGGGGTATCCAGGAAGGTCACCATGCCACGCTCGGTTTCCACGTGGTAGGCGCCGATGTGCTGCGTAATGCCGCCGGCTTCGCCCGCGGCGACCTTGGCGCGGCGGATGTAGTCCAGCAGCGAGGTCTTGCCGTGGTCGACGTGGCCCATCACGGTCACGACCGGGGCGCGCGGCAGCTGTTCGGCTTCCGACACGCTGGCGGTTTCGTCCAGGAAGGCTTCCGGGTCGTCGAGCTTGGCGGCGATCGCCACGTGGCCCAGTTCCTCGACCACGATCATGGCCGTTTCCTGGTCCAGCACCTGGTTGATGGTGACCATCTGGCCCAGCTTCATCAATTGCTTGATGACCTCGGCGGCCTTGACGGACATCTTGTGGGCCAGGTCGGCCACGCTGATGGTTTCCGGCACGTGCACTTCACGCGCGATGAATTCCTGCGGCGCGGGCTCGTTGCGGCGGTCGTTCTGCTGGTTGCGGCCGCCACGGCCGCCACTCTTGCCACCGCCCTTGCCGCCGGCGCGCCAGCCGTCACGGCTGGCCGGCGCCGCCGGCTTGTCGGCCGGCTTCTTGCGCGAAGCGTCATCCGACCAGGTCGAAGCGACTTCGGCGGTCTTGATGGTCTTCTTGGTGCCGGGCGCGGCGGGCTTGGCATCCTTCTTGGCGCCAGGCGCGGCGGCGGCCTTGCCGGCCGGCTTGTGCAGCGTGCCCGAGATCGGGGCGGCC
Organism: Achromobacter sp. 2789STDY5608615; assembly: GCF_001298995.1. Classification (NCBI taxonomy): domain Bacteria; kingdom Pseudomonadati; phylum Pseudomonadota; class Betaproteobacteria; order Burkholderiales; family Alcaligenaceae; genus Achromobacter; species Achromobacter sp. 2789STDY5608615. The sequence continues at coordinate 59,477 of NZ_CYTY01000001.1, read as the reverse complement.
GCGGCGGCGGGCGCTTCCGGTTCGGGAGCGCGCAGCACCTTGCGCGGGCGGTTCAGCATCTCGCGCAGCGCGGCGGCTTCGGCCTCGGCGGCACGGCGGGCCTCGTCGCGGCCAGCGCCAGTGGCGGAGGCGGCGAGCGGCGGGCCGGCGCGGCGGTTGTCGATGCGGTTGCCGACCTTGGCGGCGGGCGCAGCGGACTCGACCGGCTTGGCGGCGGATTTCAGGGGTTCAGACTTCGCGGCAGGCGGCACCTGGGCGACAGGCGCGGCGGCCTGGGAGGACGATGGTTCGGACTTATTGGCTAGCACAACGGGTTCCGGCTTGGCTTCTTCAGCCTTGGGCTCGGTGGATTCAGTCTTGACTTCGGGCTTGGCCTCTTCGGCCACGGGCTCGGCAGGAGCGGGCGCCGGCGTCGGTTCCGGTTCAGGCTGGGCCTGGACTTCGGCGGCGGGAGCCGCGACGGGGGCGGGCACTTCGGCCGCGACGGATTCAACAGGCGCGGGCGCTTCAACCGGCGCGGGCGCTTCTACAGCAACGGGCTCTTGCACCGGGGCCGGAGCGGGAGCCTGGACCGGCGCGGCGTCGCGCGGTTCGACCGGCGCGACCACTTCGGGCGCGGCCGGTGCGGACACCTGCTGGGCTTCTTCCGCGCCCGCTTCCTCTTCGGCGCGGGCGGCGGCGGCTTGCTCAAGGGCGATTTCGGAGGGATCACGCTTGACGAACACGCGCTTCTTGCGGACCTCGACCTGGATGGTGCGCGAGCGGCCGGTGGCATCAGCCTGGCGGATCTCGGAGGTCTGGCGGCGCGTCAAGGTGATCTTCTTGCCTTCGGTCGCGCCGTGGGCGCGACGCAGCGATTCGAGCAATTTCGCCTTGTCGCTGTCGGTGACGGAATCGTCCACCGATTTGAGGTCAACGCCAGCCGAGCGCAGCTGTTCCAGCAGCACATTGGCAGGCATTTTCAGCTCGGTAGCGAACTGGGCGACGGTGTTACTCGACATTAGGCTCTCTCTTCCCTATATGCAGCTATTACAAACAACGTGAACATGCGGCGGACTTGACGGCCATCCGCCGCAGACCCGTGTCCTTTTGGTTATTCTTCATCGAACCAATGGGCGCGGGCACGCATGATGAGGTCGCTGGCTTCCTGCTCGGTCAGGCCGGCGATTTCCGCCAGCTCGTCCGTCGCCAGTTCGGCCAGATCATCACGCGTATGCACTTGACGCTCGGCCAGCTTGGCAGCCAGTTCCGGCGTCACGCCTTCGAGTTCAAGCAGATCCTGCGCGGTCTCAAGGCGCTCTTCCTGGGCGATGGCCTCGGTCAGCAGCGCATTGCGGGCACGGGCGCGCAACTCGTTGATGGTGTCTTCGTCGAACGCCTCGATCTCCAGCAGTTCCTGCATGGGGACGTAGGCGATTTCCTCGATACCGGTGAAACCTTCGTCGATCAGGGTGTCGGCGACTTCCTCATCGACGTCCAGCTTGTTCATGAACGTGGTGCGCAGGCCCGAACGCTCGACTTCCTGGCGGTTCAGGCTTTCTTCCGGCGTCATGATGTTGATCTGCCAGCCGGTCAGCTCGGACGCCAGGCGCACGTTCTGACCCTTGGCGCCGATCGCCTTCGGCAGGTTTTCCTCGTCGACCACCACGTCCATCGCGTGCTTGTCTTCGTCCACCACGATGGACTCGACATTGGCCGGCGCCAGGGCGCCGATGACGAACTGCGCGGGATCTTCCGACCACAGCACGATGTCGACCTGCTCGCCGCCCAGCTCGTTGCGCACGGCGGTCACGCGCGAACCGCGCATGCCGACGCAGGTGCCGATCGGGTCAATACGCTTATCGTATGCCACCACGGCGATCTTCGCACGCACGCCGGCGTCACGCGCCGCCGCCTTGATCTCGAGCAGGCCCTGCTCGATCTCGGGCACTTCGTTCTCGAACAGCTGGCGGATGAACTCGGGCGAGGTGCGCGACAGGATCACCTGCTGGCCGCGGGCCGCATGGTCGACGCGCAGGACGAAAGCGCGGACGCGGTCGGCGACCCGGAGGTTTTCCTTCGGGATCATTTCGGAGCGCGGCAGGCGCGCTTCGATCTTGCCGGTCTCGATGATGGCATCGCCCTTGTCCATGCGCTTGATGGTGCCGGACACGATGGTTTCGCCGCGGTCGAGGAAGTCGTTCAGGACCTGCTCGCGCTCGGCGTCACGGATCTTCTGCAGGATCGCCTGCTTGGCGGCCTGGGCGCCGATACGGCCGAACTCGATCGGCTCGAGCGGTTCCTCGATGTACTCACCCACCTGGATGTTGGGCACGATCTCGACGGCGTCCGACAGCATTTCCTGCTTGTCGGGCTCTTGCAGGCCCGCTTCGTCGGGCACCACCAGCCAGCGGCGGAAACCTTCGTGGTCACCGGTTTCACGATCGATGGCAACACGAATGTCCGCATCATCCTTGAAGCGCTTTTTCATGGCCGAGGCCAGCGCGCTTTCCAGCGCCCCGAACACGACATCACGCGTGACGTTCTTTTCACGCGCCAAGGCATCGACCAACAGAAGAATTTCGCGACTCATCGCTTTTTGCCCTTGAAATCCAGAACGGGATCCAGTTTTGCACGCTCGATATCCTCGACCGTGAAATTCAACACCTGGACTTCGTTCTTTTTTGCCTCAAATTCGAGACCGAACACGGTCTTTTGCATCCCAGCCGCGGCGTCCGGGGCTGCGGGCGCGTCTTCGGGCACGGTCAACGTGCCGGAAAAGACCTTGCGTCCGTCCAATGCCTCGCGCAGCTTGATCTCGATGCGTTCGCCTGCGAAACGGCGGAACTCGGCCTCGTTGCGCAGCGGGCGGTCAATGCCCGGCGAACCGACTTCCAGCCGCTTGTAGTCGATGTTCTCGACCTCGTACACCCGCGACAATTGGCGGGACACTTGCTCGCAGTCTTCGATGCGCACACCGCCGACCCGATCGATCGTGACGCGCAAAAGGCCCAGCGCGGCACGTTCGACGTCGACGAGTTCGACGTCCATGCCGGCCAGTGCCTCTTCGGTCAATGCGAATAAATCAGCCATATACTCAAAAAAAATGGGCTGCACGCCCAGCCCACCGTATTGCACAGTGCCCAGCCGCCACCCTACTGCACGTAAGGAGCAATGCTGGGCAGTGCCCTATATTGCGACCTAAATTTCGGCTCGCGCCGCCCTTGCGACGCACCCGCCAACTCCGCGAGGGCAGTCAGCCCAGACCCGTTTCACCGGGACCACCTGCGCCGCAAAACCACTGCGGCCACATGGATTCCAGCCATGAAACCGGCCAACGACTCACCCAGCGACCCGTCAGCCCATACAACCTGTACAACCCGCGCACCCATGAAAAACGCCGCATGAGCGGCAAAGCAACGGCGCGGGCCAACAGACGCGAAGCCATGAAAACCATTGATTTTACCAGATAAACCGGAAAAACGCCTGATTCGTCACGGGCTTACGTTTATGTGGGACGGATCCAGCCAGCGGCGCCGCGCGGACGCCGCTGTGGCGCGGGTTTAGCGCCCCCGGCCGCCCCGGCCGCCCATCACGCCCAGGCGCGATTCATGCGCCGACGCGCCGCGAGGCTGCCAGTCGTCGCCACGGGACGAACCCGCATTGCGGGCCGCGCGCGGCTTGCCGCCAGGCTTGCCACC
>NZ_CYTY01000001.1:54380-55635 GCF_001298995.1 Achromobacter sp. 2789STDY5608615 | reverse complement strand
CCCGCCGGCGCGTCCACCGCACCCGTCGCCGCGGCCGGACCATTGGCGGATGCCGCACGCGCGCCACGCGGCTTGCCGCCGCCGCCCGCCTTGCCACCCGCACGGCCGCCCGGCTTGCCGCCGCCGCCCGCGCCACCACCCGCCGCGCCGCGGCCACCCGCGGGCTTGCCGCCCTTGCGGTTGCCGCTGGCTTCGCCCGCCAGCGGGTGACCATTGGCGTAACCGCCAGCGATCATCAGGCCGGTGCCGAAAGGATCGGACGGACATGCCGCCGCCTGACCAGCGCTGCCGACGCGGCCGCCCTGGATCTTGCCGCGGCGGCCGATACGGGCGCCATTCATGCCATTGCGATCCATCGTGCCGAAGCCCGGGGGCAAGGCGCTGTCATGCGACTGCGGCTGCTTGGAACGGCGGCCTTTGCCGCCAGATTCGTCGTCTTCGCGCAACAGGCCCAGCTGCACCATCAGCGCGGTGACCAGCGAGGCGTCGAGTTCTTCCCAACGACCACGGCGCAGCGTGCGCGGCAGCACCACGTCGCCGAAGCGGGTACGGATCAGTCGGCTGACCGTCACGCCCACCGCCTCGAACATGCGGCGCACTTCGCGGTTGCGCCCTTCCTGCAGGGTGACGCGGTACCAGCGGTTGCTGCCGTCGCCGCCCAGGTAGTCGAGCGCGCCGAACGCGGCCACGCCGTCTTCCAGCTCGATGCCGTCGACCAGCGACTGGCGCTGGGCCTCGTCCATCTCGCCCAGCACGCGCACCGCGTATTCACGCTCGGTGCCGTAACGCGGGTGCATGATGCGGTTGGCCATGTCGCCCGAGGTCGTGAAGATCAGCAGGCCTTCGGTATTCAGGTCGAGGCGGCCGACCGACAGCCACTTGCCGGTGCGCAGCTTGGGCAGGCGCGCGAACACGCTGGCGCGGCCGCCCGGATCGTCATGGCTGACGATCTCGCCCGCCGGCTTGTGATACAGGATCACGCGCGGCGGCTTCTTGGTATTGGTGCGCATGATGGGCTTGCCATTGACGCGCACCTGGTCGTTCGGGGCCACGCGCTGGCCGATATGGGCCGGCTCGCCATTGACCGAGACGCGACCGGCGACGATCAACTCTTCCATCTCGCGGCGCGAACCGATGCCGGCGTCGGCCAGCACCTTGTGCAGCTTCGGCATCACCGCTTCGCTGTTCAGGTACTTGCCCAGGCGCTGCTCCATGCGGTCAGCGGTGTCCAGGTACGACAGGGCCTGCTCGGCTT
>NZ_CYTY01000001.1:44369-54127 GCF_001298995.1 Achromobacter sp. 2789STDY5608615 | reverse complement strand
TATTCGTTGTCACTGGGACAGCTCCGAATTTCAAACTTGGGGAGGCCTGCCAGTGGCAGGCGCATCATCATCTGGGGACTCCGGTTCGCGCTCAGCCTCGGGCTGGGCGGAATCCGGCTCGGCAGGCTCCGCCATGGCGGAGCCGGTATCAGGCTCAAACGGCCCGGCGCCAGGCACCAGGGGTTCGGCCTCGTCTATCGGTTCGGTCGGTTTCGCGCTTTCCGCGTGCTCGACAAGCTCATCCGCGGCGCCGGATTCGGCGCGTGCGTCGGAACTGCCAGTCTCTGCGGGGTTTTCGGACAGCCCGCCATGCGCCTCTTGGGCGGCATCCACTCCCGGCGCCTCGGCTTCATCGAAGCGCCCGGCATTCTCGATGCCCACGGATGGCGCATCGGACAAGCTTTCGGCTTGCCCCCGGACGGTGGAATCGTCTGCGGGAATCGCGTCTTCTTCTGTGCGCGAAAGCGGGGATTCTACGCCATCATCCGCCGCGATGGGGGCGCCGTCGTCCGAAACAGACAATTCCGCCCCTGGAATACTGGCTTGCACACCGGCCTCGGCAAGGGCGCCCTGCCCTTCGCCATTCTCGGCGACGGCAGCGGCATCCGCACCCTCCACGGAATCAGCGGCATCATCGGTATTGGCGGCATCAACGCCTTCGGCGTCGGCGGCATCCGCCAGCTGCTGCACTTCGCCCAGGTCCAGGCCGGCCAGCGCGGCGGCGGCATGCGTCGATTCCAGCGCGGGCAATTCATCCAGCGCACGCAGGCCGAGGTCATCGAGGAACTGGCGCGTGGTGCCGAACAAGGCAGGACGGCCCGGCGCGTCTCGGTGGCCGATGACTTCGATCCAGCCCCGATCCTCCAGCGCCTTCACGATGTTCGACGACACGGTCACGCCGCGGATGTCCTCGATGTCGCCGCGCGTCACCGGCTGGCGCCAGGCCACGATGGCCAGGGTTTCCATCACCGCGCGGGAATACTTGGGCGGCTTCTCGGGATTGAGCCGTTCCAGGTAGCGCTGCATGTGCGGGCGGCTCTGGAACCGCCACCCCGTCGCCAGCTGCACCAGCTCCAGGCCGCCATCGGCCCAGTTGTTCTGCAGCGTTTCCAGCAACGTGCGCAAGGCGCTGTTGTCGAATTGTTCATCATCCCCGAACAGCTTGCGCATTTCGGACAGTTGCATCGGCTGCACCGCGCAAAGCAGCGCGGTTTCCAGCACGAGTATCGCCTCGCTATCGTTCATCGAGATTCAAATTCAAAAAGGGCTAACTTGCGTTAGGTTGAAAATAAGGCTACTATTCTTTTCTCAGACGCGGGGTGGAGCAGTCTGGCAGCTCGTCGGGCTCATAACCCGAAGGTCGTAGGTTCAAATCCTGCCCCCGCAACCAAATTGATCAAGGCCTGGCGAATGCGCCGGGCCTTTTTCATTTGCGGCCGGCGTGTTGAAAGCACACACATTGAACGCACGCAGGACGTCATCGGCCAAGACAAGCCCGCGCGACGCCGGCTTGCGCGCTGAATGAAGCGACTGAACCGACTGAAGTGACTGAAGCGACGCGGCATTTTGCCAACCGGAAATGCGCGCCACGGCGCCACGCCAGGCAGCGGCCCGCGCAGCCACCCAGACCACACCATGGGCGGGACGGCTACAGACAGCGCTGGTTTGCGTATTTCTCACGAGAATCCTGTATTTACCACCAACCGCCGCGGGCTCGCGCGGCGATACTCACGCCATTCAAGATGGGCTGCGCGCAGCCCCCGGCTATGGCGGGGACAAATCCATCAGCGACGGATTCGTTCAAGCAAAATCTGGAAAGCTGGCAAATGCGCCAACAAGCCTGCGGAACGCGCCACCATTTGGCGCTATTCCCGCGGCAACCGACATTGCGGTAATCGATATTGCGGTATTCGAGATCAAGGACCTGAATCGTCAGGCATCGGCCAATGGCACCCTGCGCCTGCGGCCGCCATCCGGAAAATCCGGTGCGCCTCTCCCCTGGTGCTCCTGGCGCCCGGCCTTGCAGGGCACAGGCCCGACAAGCCTGGACCCCAATACGCCGGAACCACGATTCTTAGATATTTTCCAAGACTACTTGCTGGCGGACGATGGCACAGGCCCTGATGCACAGCGCCTGGCCCGTCGAGGCAGCAGCCAAATTATACCGTTATATACCCCGCCCTCAACCCGGCGCCTCCAAGCGAGGGCGCCCCGAGGACAGCTTAGGACTGATCCCAGGGCGCCGGCCCCAGCCGCTCCACCAGGAAATCCAGCATCGAGCGCAAGATCAAGGGCATCTGCCGGCGTGACGCATAGACGCCGTAGATGCCGAGCTCCTGCGGCCTGGCCTGCGGCAGGATGACCTTCAAACGCCCCTGCGCCACATACTCGGCGGCGTAGTAAGTTGGCAACATGGCGACGCCGGCGCCTTCCAGCGCCGCCTGCAGCAGCACCGACACCTCGTTGGCGCTGATGTTGCCGCTGACCGGCACATCGACCGGCACGCCCTCGCGCTCGAAACGCCACAGACTCTTGCCGAAATAGGAGTGGGTCAGGCAGTTGCGCAGTGACAGATCCTCGACCCGCGCCGGCTCGCCTTCGCGCTGCAGGTAGTCGGGCGAGGCGCAGACGATGGAACGGCAAACCGCCAGCTTGCGCGCGATCAGGTTCGGATCCAGGTCATTGGTGATGCGCACGGCCAGATCGACCCGCTCCTCGACCAGATTGACCGTCCGGTCGACCAGCATCAGGTCGACCGAGGTGCCCGGGTGCAGCTTGACGTAGTCGGTGATGACCCGCGCCAGGTGCCGGGACCCGAACGACATGCTGGTGGTCATGCGCAGCAGGCCGCGCGGCGTATCCTCGGGCGTGGAGACCGCGCCGCGCAAGTCGCCCACCATGTCGAGCATCTGCCGGCAGCGCGGCAGCGTCTCGGCGCCGGCCGGCGTCAGGCTGAGACGGCGGGTGGTGCGATGCAACAGGCGCACGCCAACCCATTGCTCCATTTCGGCCAGGTAGCGCGACACCATCGCGCGCGACATATCCAGATGAACCGCCGCCGCCGACAAACTACCTCTGTCGGCGACCTCCACGAATACCTGCATCGCTTTCAATCGGTCCATGATTGTCTCGATTCTTGCATCAGACTTTCTGGTTATACCGTATTTCCATGCATTTTCAGCACATGAAATGACAGCTTTCCAGCCGTTTCAAGACAATCCGGCAAGCGCGTGCCGGCTTTGCCAGCGAGCGGCGCCGCGGTCGGCCCGTCAGGCGGGGAACTGGCCCAGCGCCGCGCACACCTCGGCCCGCACCGCGCCCACGTCGGCCCCTCTGACGATATAGACCAGCCGCGACAAGCGGTCGTCGCCCGGCCATTGCGGCAACGTCCGGATCGGATAGAGCTCGCCGTGCACGCCATGAACCTCGCAGGGCAAGGCTTCGCCCTCGAAGCACACCAACCCCTTCATCCGCAACAATGCCGGGCCGAACCGCTCCTGCACCCGCGACACGCCCGCCAGGAAGGCGGCGCGCCCGATCGGCGCGACCAGCGTCAGCGAAAAGCTCGCCACCTGCGCATGGCGTCCGGCCATCGGCTTGGCGAACGCCCGCAGCCAGCCCGCCAGGTCGGTGCCGTCGCGCCGCGCCTGCGTGTCGGGCCCCTCCAGCAACGCGCCGACCAAGGGCGCGTCGGTGCGCTGCACGCAGCGCCGCGCGCCCGGATTGACCGCGGCCACGGCCTGCTCCACCGCGCGCAATTGTGCGGCGTCCGCCAGGTCGGATTTACTGAGGACGACCGTATCGGCCAGGGCCAGTTGCCGCAGCGCTTCCGGTTGCGTCTCCATCTGCTGCGGTCCGTGGCGCACGTCGACCACCACGATGGCGCCCTGGTAGGCATAGCGCTCGGCCAGGAAGCGGTCGTGCTTGAGCGTGAAGAGCACCGGCGCCGGATCCGCCAGGCCGCTGGTCTCGATCAGCACCCGGCGAAACGGCTTGATGCGGCGATTGAGCGCCAGCATGAACAGCTCGCGCAGGGTGTCGGCCACCGCGCCGCTGACCACGCAGCACAGGCAGCCGCCCTCGATCAGCACGATGTTGTCCTGCGCCAGGCGGACCAGATGATGGTCCACGCCGATGTCGCCGTATTCGTTGACGATGACCACGGCGTCGGCATAGGCCGGCTCGCGCAGCAGGCGATTGAGCAGCGTCGTCTTGCCGCTGCCCAGAAACCCCGAAATCACCGTCACGCCGATGCGCTTGTCGCCTTCCGCCGCCATCACCCCACGGGCTCTCGCCCCGTCCTCGCTATTGCGCCGCGCCCCAGATGGGGAACGGATCCCGAATCGTAGCCAATTCGATCGCCGGGCGGGTCATTTCTTCCTGCGTCATCAGGCACGCCTGCAGCCGGGCCGTCAGCGCCGCCTGGTCCATGCCGACGCCGATCAGCACCAGTTCCTGGCAGCGGTCGCCATAGATGGGATCCCAGTCGGCCACGATGCGGGCGCGCGACTCGACATCGTCCGGCCAGCGCTCGCGGGGCAGCGCGGCCCACCAGTACCCGGCCGCGCCATGGCGCGTGACGGGGCCGGCCTGCGACCAGGAGGCGGCGAACGCGGGCCGCGTCACCAGCCAGAAGTAGCCTTTGGAACGCACCACGCCGGGCCACTCCTCGTGAAAGCAGTCCCACAGGCGCTGCGGATGGAACGGCCGCCGCGCGCGGAACACGAAGCTGCCGATGCCGTACTCCTCGGTTTCCGGCGTGTGCTCGCCGCGCAGCACCTTGAGCCAGCCCGGCGCCTGCGCCGCCTCCTCGAAATCGAAACGCCCCGTATCCAGCACGCGCGCCAGCGGCACGCGGCCGAACTCGCCGTGCACGATGTCGGCGCGCGGATTGAGCTGGCGCAGGATCGCCTCCAGCCGCTCCAGCTCGTCCGCCGCGATCAGGTCGGTCTTGTTCAGCACCATGACATCACAGAACTCCACCTGCTCGATCAGCAGGTCGACCACGGTGCGCTCGTCCTCCTCGCCCAACGTCTCGCCGCGCGCGGCCAGGCGGTCCTGGCTGGCGTAGTCGCGCAGGAAATTGAAGGCGTCCACCACGGTGACCATGGTGTCCAGCCTTGCCACGTCGGACAGGCTAAGCCCGTCCTCGTCGCGAAAGGTGAAGGTCTCGGCCACGGGCAGCGGTTCCGAGATACCCGTGGATTCGATCAGCAGGTAATCGAAGCGGCCCTCGGCGGCCAGACGGCGGATCTCGATCAACAGGTCCTCGCGCAACGTACAGCAGATGCAGCCATTGCTCATTTCCACCAGCTTTTCGTCCGCCCGCGACAACGCCGCCCCGCCCTCGCGCACCAGCCGGGCGTCGATGTTGACGTCCGACATGTCATTGACGATGACCGCCACGCGCCGCCCCTCGCGGTTGTTCAGCACATGATTGAGCAAGGTGGTCTTGCCCGCGCCGAGAAAGCCCGACAGCACCGTCACCGGCAGGCGCGCATCCGGCCGCGCCAACCCCGAATCGGGCCCCACACCCTCGTCATTCGTCCGCATGATATCTCACCAAAAAGAAATGTTATTACATAACAAATCTTACGCGCGCCCAGGCCCCGGAAGCAAGGCCGCAATGATCGGGCGCGGATGACAACAATGAGGAGAGAATGACGGCCGGCCAGGCTTGGCCCCAACGTCGCCACACGGACAAACGCATGCGACGCACGCGTCGGGACGGCAGGCAACAGAGACGCCGCGCACGAACGCGCGCGACAAAAAAACCCACGCGACAAAAACCAAAAGGGCCACTCACTTGCGTGAGTGGCCCTGAATTCTTTGGCTCCCCGAGCTGGGCTCGAACCAGCGACCTGCGGATTAACAGTCCGTCGCTCTACCGACTGAGCTATCGGGGAACTGCTAAGAAACGAGATTATGAAGGAAAAATTCGAAGTGTGCAAATCGGATCTTTTTTCGCGCCACACGCACCCCAAGTTTCCCATCGCCAAAAAACTCTGATATCATTTCGGTCTTTCCAGATCAGGCCCCATAAACAGGGCATGAACCGGGAAAGAAAAAGATGTTTTGCCTGAGATTCTGGCTTGCCGGAAACGAAGCAAATGGTCTTGCCGGCATAGCTCAGTTGGTAGAGCAGCGCATTCGTAATGCGAAGGTCGTAGGTTCGACTCCTATTGCCGGCACCAGAATTCAAAAAGCAGCCCTTCGGGCTGCTTTTTTCATTTCCGGCCGGCGCGCCTGAACCGCCCCGCCGCCGCCCCAGGCCGCCCTCCCCTTGCGGGAACTCCGGCCGCGCCGCGCACGTCCAATCCGCTGGACACCTCACGGCGACAACTATCATGCGCATCCTTCTCGTCGAAGACGACACCATGATCGGTGAAAGCGTGCTGGACTGCCTGCGCGCCGAACACTACGCCGTCGACTGGGTCAAGGACGGCCACACGGCCGAACTGGCCCTGCGCACCGATCCCTACGACCTCGTGCTGCTCGACCTTGGACTGCCGCGCCGCGACGGCCTGACGCTGCTGCGCGAGCTGCGCGGCCGCAAGGACCGCACGCCGGTCCTGATCGCCACCGCGCGCGACGCCGTCAGCGACCGCATCGCGGGGCTGGACGCGGGCGCCGACGACTACATCGTCAAGCCCTACGACGTCGATGAACTGCTGGCGCGCATGCGCGCCCTGATCCGCCGCAGCGCGGGCCGCGCCGAGCCGGTGTTCGAGCACGACGGCATCATCATCGACCCGCAGTCGCACGCCGCCACCGTCGACGGCACGCCAGTGCCGCTGACCGCGCGCGAATGGGCGGTGCTGGAGCCGCTGATCGCCCGCCCCGGCATGATCTTCTCGCGCGCCCAGCTCGAGGAAAAGCTGTACAGCTGGAAAGACAGCGTCAGCAGCAACGCGGTCGAGGTTTATATTCATGGCCTGCGCAAGAAACTGGGTCAGGACCTGATCCAGAACGTGAGAGGCGTCGGCTATGTCATTCCCAAAACATGAGCATTCCGCTTAGCTATTCGCTGCGGGCCCGGTTGCTGTTCTTCCTGCTGGCCGCGATCGCGGTCGGCGCGCTGGTGCAGGGCGCCATCGCCTATCGCAGCACCCTGCAGCAGGCCGACGACATCTTCGATTCGCTGCTGCAGCGCACCGCGCTGTCGCTTGGAACCGGCGACGGATTGCTGCGGATGGGACCAGCCCATGCCAAGGGCTCGGCCACGCCGATGGCCGACGACCTCATCATCCAGATCTGGACGCCGGATGGCGTGCGCGTATTCAACTCGCGCTCGCGCCGCCCCCTGCCCGACCAGATCATCCTGGGTTTCGCCGATGCCGAAGTCGAAGGCAGCACCTATCGCGTCTACTCGCTGGCCACGCCCTTCCAGGTGATCCAGGTGGCGCAGGACATGCAGGTGCGCAAGCGCATGGCGGGCGCGCTGGCCTGGCGCACGGTCGCGCCGATCGCGGCGGCGGCGCCGCTGCTGATGCTGATCGTCTGGTGCGTAGTGAGCTGGTCGCTGCGGCCCGTCAAGCGCGCCCGGGCCCAGGTGGCCGACCGCCGCCCCGAGGACCTGTCGCCCATCAACGTGCCTGACCTGCCCGATGAAATCCGGCCGCTGATGCAGGAACTGAACCTGCTGCTGGAACGGATGCGCGGCGCGTTCGCGCAGCAGAAGCAATTCGTCGGCGACGCCGCGCACGAGCTGCGCTCGCCGCTGGCGGCGTTGAACCTGCAACTGCAATCGCTGCGCCGCGCCAGTGACGACGACAGCCGCCGCGTCGCCGAGCAACGGCTGGCGGCGGGCATCGAACGCGCCACGCGGCTGGTGGAGCAATTGTTGTCGATGGCGCGCCACGAGAACAACGCCGAGCAGCCGCCCGCTGAAACCGTGGACCTGGCCGACGTGGTGCGCCTGGCGCTGTCCGAGACGCTGCCCGCGGCCAACGCCAAGGACATCGGCATCGAACTGCGGGGCGCGCCGCAGGCCATGGTGCGCGGACATCGCGACGATCTGGTGCTGCTGGCGCGCAACCTGCTCGACAACGCCATCAAGTACACCCCCGCCGGCGGCCATATCGCGATCCGGCTCGACACGCCCCCGGAAGGCGCCCGGCTGCTGATCGACGACAACGGCCCGGGCATCCCGCCGGCCGAGCGCGCCCGCGTGTTCGACCGCTTCTACCGGCTGGACGGCAACACCCAGCCCGGCAGCGGCCTGGGCCTGGCGATCGCCCGCGCCATCGCCCAGCGCCACAACGCGGCCATCACGCTCGAGGACGTGCCCGACGGCCCCGGCCTGCGCGCCCAGGTGGCGTTTCCGCCCGAGCAGGCGCCGACTTAAGATTCACCTAAGTGTCAGGCCCGAAGATAGCGCCATGTCCCCACACATGACGCAGGAGCCGACATGAAGACCTCGAAGATGAACCCCTCGCGCCTGGTGCTGGCGCTGCTGGCCGCCGGCGCGATTGGCGGCGCTGGCGCGACCGCCGCGTTCGGCGGCATTTCGATGGCGGCCAGCGCGCCGTCCGCCGTGGCCGTGGCCGCAGCCTCCCCTACGCCGGGCGCCCCTACGCCGGGCGCCCCCATGGGCGCTCCCAATTTCGTGCAGATCACCCATGACTACGGCCCCGCCGTGGTCAACATCAGCATCAGCGGCACGCGCAAGGTGTCCGATGACGACGACGATCCCTTCGCCCAGTTCTTCGGCCAGATCCCCGGCGCGCGCGGCGGCATGCCTTCTCGCGAAGTGCCGATCCGCGGCGAGGGCTCGGGCTTCATCGTCAGCAGCGACGGCGTCATCCTGACCAACGCCCACGTGGTGCAAGGCGCCAAGGAAGTGACCGTCAAGCTGACCGACCGCCGCGAATTCCGCGCCAAGGTGCTGGGCGCCGATCCGCAGACCGACGTGGCCGTCATCAAGATCGACGCCAAGAACCTGCCGGTGGTGAAGGTCGGCGACGTCAACCAGCTGCAGGTGGGCGAATGGGTGCTGGCCATCGGTTCGCCCTACGGCCTGGAGAACACCGCCACCGCCGGCATCGTCAGCGCCAAGGGCCGCTCGCTGCCGGACGACACGTCGGTGCCGTTCATCCAGACCGACGTGGCGGTGAACCCCGGCAATTCCGGCGGTCCGCTGTTCAATGACCGCGGCGAAGTGGTCGGCATCAACTCGCAGATCTACAGCCGCACCGGCGGCTTCCAGGGCCTGTCGTTCTCGATCCCGATCGACGTGGCGTACAAGATCAAGGACCAGATCCTGGAACACGGCAAGGTGCAGCATGCGCGCCTGGGCGTGACGGTGCAGGAGGTCAACCAGGACCTGGCCAACTCGTTCAAGCTCGATACGCCGTCCGGCGCGCTGGTCTCCAGCGTCGAGAAAGGCAGCGCGGCCGAGAAGGCCGGCCTGCAGCCCGGCGACGTGGTGCGCAAGATCAACGGCCGCACCATCGTGTCGTCCGGCGATCTGGCGTCGCTGATCACGTTGGCCACGCCGGGCGAGAAGATCACGATGGACCTGTGGCGCAACGGCGCCCCCAAGGAAGTCGTGGCGACGCTGGGCGGCGTGCCGAAGGACCGGACGCAGACCGCCGGCGACAGCCGCGAGGTGCAGAAGGGTCAGCTCGGCCTGGCATTGCGCCCGCTCTCGCCGCAGGAGCAGGAAGCCTCGGGCACGCAGGGCCTGTTGATCGAGCAATCGGCGGGCCCGGCCGCCAAGGCCGGCATCCAGCCGGGTGACGTGCTGCTGTCGCTCA
>NZ_CYTY01000001.1:0-44086 GCF_001298995.1 Achromobacter sp. 2789STDY5608615 | reverse complement strand
CGCATTCGAAGCGGCGCGCGTTGGCCACCTGCGGCACCAGGCACAGATCGGCGATGGTCGGCGTGTCGCCATGGCAGAACGCGCCGGTGGCGGCCGAGCCGGCCAGCTGCGCTTCCAGGGCTTCCAGCCCCTGGCGCACCCAGTGCTGGTACCAGGCCGTCTTGGCGGCCTCGTCCACGCCCAGCGTGTGCTTCAGGTATTTCAACACCCGCAGGTTGTTCAGCGGATGGGTATCGCAGGCGATACCCAGCGCCAGGTCGCGCACGCGCGCGCGGCCGATCGCGTCGGCCGGCAGCAGCGGCGCCTGCGGATGCGTTTCCTCGAGGTACTCGATGATGGCGAGCGACTGGCCGATGACCGCATCGCCATCGACCAGCGTGGGCACCAGCGCGGTCGGGTTGACCTTGCGATAGTCGGCCGACAATTGCTGGCCGCCGTCCTTGAGCAGGTGCACCGCCAGGTATTCGTACGGCAGGCCCTTCAGGTTCAGCGCGATGCGCACGCGATACGCGGCCGAGCTGCGGAAATAGCTGTACAACTGCATGGAGTCTCCTCGATTCTTGTTCTGCGCGACGCCCGCGGCGGGCGTCGCGCTCATTCCAGCGATTCGGTCTGCGCGGCCTTGCGCGACAGGCCCTTGGGCAGCGGGAACGCCACGTTCTCTTCCAGGCCCGGCATGGTGCGCACCGACACCGCGCCCAGTTCCTTGACCCGCGCGATCACCTGCTGCACCAGGATCTCGGGCGCCGACGCGCCGGCGGTCACGCCGATGCGCTTGCGGCCCTCGAGCCAGGCCGGGTCGATGGAATGCGCGCCGTCGATCAGGTACGACGCCACGCCCTTGCGGTCCGCCACTTCGCGCAGGCGGTTGGAATTGGAGCTGTTGGGGCTGCCGACCACCAGCACCAGGTCGCACTCGGGCGCCAGCACCTTGACCGCGTCCTGGCGGTTCTGGGTGGCGTAGCAGATGTCGCTTTTCTTGGGCTCGACGATGCTGGGAAAGCGCGCCTTGAGCGCCTTGGACACGGCCGCGGCGTCGTCCACCGACAGCGTGGTCTGCGTGACGTACGCCAGGTTCTCGGGATCGGTGACCTGCAGGCTGGCCACGTCGTCGACGGTCTCGACCAAATACATGCCGCCCTGGGCCTGGCCCAGCGTGCCTTCGACTTCCGGATGGCCCTTGTGGCCGATCATGATGATCTCGCGGCCGGCCGCGCGCATGCGGGCCACCTCGATGTGCACCTTGGTCACCAGCGGGCAGGTGGCATCGAACACCTGCTGCCCGCGCGCCTCGGCTTCGGCCCGCACCGCCTTGGACACGCCATGGGCCGAGAACACCACGATGGCGCCGGAAGGCGCATCGTCCAGTTCGTCGATGAAGATGGCGCCCTTGGCGCGCAGGTCTTCGACCACGTAGCGGTTGTGGACGATCTCGTGGCGCACGTAGATCGGCGCGCCGTGCAGCTCGAGCGCGCGCTCGACGATGTCGATGGCGCGATCGACGCCGGCACAGAAGCCGCGCGGCTGCGCCAGCAGGACTTCGGCGCCGGCGGCGGTGACAGCCTGGCTCATCAGAGAACTCCCAGCAGCGCCACGTCGACCCGCAAGCTGATGCCCGCGAGCGGGTGGTTGAAATCGAACAATGCCGATTCCTCGTTGATTTCCTTCAGGACGCCCGAATAGCGGCCGCCGTTGGGCGCCGCGAACTCGACCAGGTCGCCGGGCTCGAAGGTGGCGTCGGCGCCGGCGTGCTCGGCGAGCATCTTGCGCGTGACGCGCTGGATCAGCTCGGGGTTGCGGTCGCCATAGGCGTCGGCCGGCTCCAGCGTGACGCTGAAGCGGTCGCCCTCGGCCTTGCCCAGCAAGGCGGTCTCCAGGCCCGGCGCCCATTGGCCGCTGCCCATCTGCAGCGTGGCGGGACGGCCGTCGAAAGTATCGGTGAACACCGAATCCTTGCCGGGGCCCGAAGCCAGGGTGATGCGGTAATGCAGCGTCAGGTAGGAGTCCGGACGGACCAAAACATTCATTTCGTTAGAGGCGATGCTCAAGATCTGCCACCGTAGTCAGACAGTAAGTGAACCCTGATTTTAGAGCCTCTTATGAAATTGTCTGTCCAGGTGTCCAAACACGAGCGTCCCCGCGAGCGCCTGCTGCGCCTGGGCGCCTCGTCGTTACAA
Source organism: Achromobacter sp. 2789STDY5608615 (assembly GCF_001298995.1). Classification (NCBI taxonomy): domain Bacteria; kingdom Pseudomonadati; phylum Pseudomonadota; class Betaproteobacteria; order Burkholderiales; family Alcaligenaceae; genus Achromobacter; species Achromobacter sp. 2789STDY5608615. Next base: position 41,909 of record NZ_CYTY01000001.1, on the reverse strand, counting down.
AATACCGAGCTGCTCGCCATCGCCCTGCGCACCGGGGTGCCCGGGCTGAATGTGCTGGACCTTTCCAGCCAGCTGCTGGACCGGTTCCGCGGCCTGCGCGGGCTGCTGGGAGCCTCCCCGGAAGAGCTGCTGGCCGTGCCCGGCCTGGGCACGGCCAAGGCCTGCGCCCTGGCGGCGATCCTGGAACTGGCCAAGCGCGCCATCGAGGAAGAACTGACGCTCGCCAGCACTCTCGACCATCCTTCGCGGGTGAAACAATATTGCAAGGTCACGCTGGCCCACCGCCGGGTCGAACATTGCATCGCGCTCTACCTGGACAGTCAGCTGCGGCTGATCGCCAGCGGCGAACTGGCGCGCGGCACGCTGTCGCAGGCCTCGGTCTATCCGCGCGAGGTGGTGCGCGAGGCCCTGCGCCATCACGCGGCGGCCCTCATCATCGCCCACAACCACCCGTCCGGCCTGGCCCAGCCCAGCGCCGCCGACCTGGCGTTCACCCGCCACCTGAAGCAGGCGCTGGCGCTGGTCGACGTCGCCCTGGTCGACCACCTGATCGTCGCCGGCGACGAAGTCGCCTCGATGGCGGAACACGGCCGCATGTAAGGCTGCGCCCGCGGCGGGAATTCGTTAGACTACGGCCCGATATTGTTTTAGGCTTAACCTAATTTCCGCTTCCGCGACCTCGCGCCTCCATGAAACGCCTGTGGGATATCTCCCCTCCCGTCTCCACGGCTTCGCCCGTGTTTCCTGGCGATACGCCGTATCGCCAGCAATGGAAGTGGTCGCTCGAACCCGGCTGTCCGGTCAACGTCAGCGAAATCACGATGTCGCCGCACGTCGGCGCGCACGCCGATGCGCCGCTGCACTACCAGAACGGCGGCGCCGCCATCGGCGCGGTCTCGCTCGAACCCTTCCTGGGCCCCTGTCGCGTCATCCACGCCATTGACTGCGGGCCACTGATCACCCCGGAGCACCTGCTCCACGCCGCCAACAACCTGCCCCCGCGCATCCTGGTGCGTACCGCCAAGCATGCCGCGCAGGAATGGTGGACGGACGACTTCTCGGCCTACGCGCCCCAGACCATCGAATGGCTGGCCGAACGCGGCGTCATGCTGATCGGGTTGGACACCCCCAGCATCGACCCCGCGTCCAGCAAGACCCTGGACAGCCATCACGCCATCCTGCGGCACGACATGCAAGTACTGGAGAACCTGGTGCTCGACGACGTGCCGGAGGGCGATTACGAACTGATCGCACTGCCGCTGGCTTTGATCCAGGCTGACGCCAGCCCGGTGCGCGCCGTCTTGCGCGAACTGGGCTGATACCGGCCACCGGGCAGGCTGCGCGCGAGACGCGGCGCGATGAGCGCGCCGCCCCGTCACGCGCGGCCCGCCTTTTCGAAGAAGCACGACCATGAACACTCCCTCCGATCCGCGCATGGCGCTTGCCTGCGCCCGCCTGCCGCATTCCGGCTGGCGCAGCCTGCCCGCCTCGGCCCGCCGCGCTGCCCCGCCCTGCCAGGGAGGCCGCGCATGAGCCAGAGCCAACGCCCCGAAGACATCGTCCGCGAGGAAAAGGCGCAGCTGGATTTCACGCGCGACATGACCTACGGCGATTACCTGCACCTGGACGAACTGCTGGGCGCGCAGCATCCGCTCTCGCCCGAGCACAACGAGATGCTGTTCATCATCCAGCACCAGACCAGCGAGCTCTGGATGAAGCTGATGCTGCACGAGTTGCGCGGCGCCATCGCCAACCTGGCGGCGGACCGCCCGCAGCCGGCCTTCAAGATGCTGGCCCGGGTCAGCAAGATCATGGAACAGCTGGTCCACGCCTGGGACGTGCTGGCGACCATGACGCCGCCCGAGTATTCCGCCCTGCGCCCCTACCTGGCGCGCTCCAGCGGCTTCCAGAGCTACCAGTACCGCCAGATCGAATTCCTGCTGGGCAACAAGAACGCCGCCATGCTCAAGCCGCACGCGCATCGCGCCGACCTGCTGGCGCAGGTGCAGCAGGCCTACGAGACGCCGTCGCTGTATGACGAATCGCTGCGCCTGCTGGCGCGGCACGGCGTGGCGGTCCCCGCCGACCGCCTGGAACGCGACTGGACCCAGCCCTACCAGGCGTCGGAAGGCGTCGAGCAGGCCTGGCTGACGGTCTACCGCGACACCGACCGCTACTGGGACCTGTACCAGCTGGGCGAGAAACTGACTGACCTGGAAGATGCCTTCCGCCTGTGGCGTTTCCGCCACGTCACCACGGTCGAGCGCGTCATCGGCTTCAAGCGCGGCACCGGCGGCACCTCGGGCGTGGATTACCTGCGGCGCATGCTGGAGGTAGTGCTGTTCCCGGAGATCTGGAAACTGCGCACCGATCTCTGATCGTCGCTTCGATCCGTCCCCGGATGAAAAATCCGGGCCTCCCCACGCGGACGGCCCGGATTGCCTGTTCCGGCCCGGCGATCCCATGCTAGAATGCACAGTTACTTTTCGGATACGTGGCAAGAACGCCTGAAAAAGCGATTCGTGCTGGCGACCCTAACTTTTGACATGACTCCCTTGAGGGAGTCCTAGGAAAGCACCATGAAAGAAGGCATTCACCCCGAATACCGCGAAGTCGTCTTCGCCGACCTGCAAACGGGCAGCAAGTTCATCACCCGCTCGACCGTGCAAACGCGCGAAACCATCGAACTCGATGGCAAGACGTACCCGCTCTTCAAGTGCGACGTGACCTCCGAATCGCACCCGTTCTACACGGGCGCCCAGACGCGTATCGTCGAAACCGGCCGCGTGGAAAAGTTCCGCGCCCGTTTCGCCCGTACCGCCGGCACGGTCAAGTCCGCTTCCTGATCCTGTCGCTCCTACGGGAGTCACAGCAAAAAGGCAGCCTCCGGGCTGCTTTTTTTTCCCCTGATCCCGCTCCTACGCAAACCGGGGGCTGGCGCTTCCCGATCACTCGGTTACATTAACGCCCGTGTCCCCACTTTCCATTTCCACTCCGGCCCGGCTGACGTCCGTGGCCACCGCGAAACTGCCCAGGCTGATTCTGCTTGGGCTGGCGCTGGCGTACATCATCGCCGGCCTGTTCATGCGCGACCCGTGGAAAACGGACGATGCGGTCGGCCTGGCGACCATGATCACCGCCATCCGTGAAGGCGGGATCACCTGGCTGCTGCCGCAAGTGGGGCACCTGGCTCACGCCGAGGAAGGCCCGCTGATCACCTGGATCGGCGCGATCAGCATCTGGCTGTTCGGCCCCTTCATCGGCGACATCACCGCCGGCCGCCTGCCCAACCTGCTGTGGTTCGGCGTGACGGCGATGAGCGTCTGGTACGGCACCTACCTGCTCGGCCGGCGCGCCGAAGCCCAGCCGCTGGCGCTGCCCTTCGGGGGCGAACCGGAGCCGCGCGACTACGGCCGCATGCTGGCCGACGCCGCGCTGCTGCTGCTGCTGGCCACCGTCGGCATCCTGCAGCGCACCCATGAGACCACGGTGGTGCCCGCCATCATGGCCTGCCAGGCGCTGGCCTTCTACTCGCTGGCGCGCACCGTGGACCGCCCCGTCACCGGCTCGACCACGCTGGGCATCGCGCTGGCCGCCAGCTTCCTCACGCGCGGCTGGATCGGCGCCCTGCCGATCATGGTCGCCGCCCTGCTCGCCTTCTATCCGCGCGGCCCGCTCTGGAAGTGCAAGCGCTGGCTGCCCTGGGCCGCGCTGGTCGCCGCCGTCCTGATCCTGGCCTGGTGGATTCCCGCCAGCCAGAGCAGCGAGTACTGGATCCGCAACTGGAAGACCTGGAACCTGGCGTCCTTCGCCGTGCCCACCTGGCACGACGTGGGCCGCACCCTGCGCGACCTGCCCTGGTACCTGTGGCCGACCTGGCCGCTGGCGCTGCTGGCCATCTGGCGCTGGCGCGCCTGGATCTACGCCCCGCACATCTGGCTGCCGCTGATGCTGCTGATCTGCTCGACCCTGGGGCTGTTCGGGCTGGACGAGGCCAGCGACTCCGAATACGTGCTGCTGGCCGTGCCCTGCGCGGTGCTGGGCGCGTTCTCGCTGCCAACCCTGCGGCGCGGCGTAGTCAACACGCTGGACTGGTTCGCGGTGATGTGTTTTTCGCTGACCGCCGCCACCGCGTGGCTCGGCTGGATCGCCCTGCACTTCCAATGGCCCGCGCAGATCTCCCGCAACATCGGCCGCCAGACGACCGGCTATGAGCCCGTCATCTCGTGGGTGGCGTTCGCGCTGGCGGTGGTCTTCACCATCGGCTGGATCGCGCTGGTGGTCTGGCGCCTGCGGGTCAAGCCGCAAGCCCTGTGGCGCGGCACCGTGCTGTCCGCCGGCGGCCTGACGGTCACCTGGATCCTGCTGGTGCTGTTGTGGCAGCCCGCGGTCGACTATGCCCGCAGCTATCGCACCGTGTCCGGCGAGCTGGCGCAGGCCCTGGAGCAGAACATCCGGCCGGGCGAATGCGTGCGCGGCCTCAGCCTGGGCAGCGGCCAGCGCGCCTCGTTCCTGATCTTCAACAACCTGACGTTCACGTTCGATTCCAAGTGCACGCTGGTGCTGCAGCAGACCACCAACCAGAGCCTGCGCGACAACACCGCCGCCTACAGCGACAGCGCCGACGTGCTGTGGCAAGGCGGCCGCCGCGCCGATCGCCAGGAAGTCTTCCGCCTGCTGCGCGTCGGCCCCACGCGATGACCCCCGTCCACGCGGCGCCGGCCAGTTTCGGCGCCACCCTGCGCGGCATCGCGAAGCAGGCCTGGCCGGTCCTGATCAGCCAATGGGCCGGCATCTCGTTCGGCGTTCTCGACACCGCCATGACCGGCCACGCCAGTGCCAATGACCTGGCGGCGATGGCCCTGTCGGCCTCCATCTACATCACCGTCTTCGTCGGCCTGATGGGCGTGGTCCACGCCCTCATCCCGATCCTGGCGCAGCACTTCGGCGCCGGCAACAACCGCGAAGTCGGCCGCAGCTGGGGCCAGGGCGTATGGCTGGCGCTGGGATTGTCGGTAGTGGGCGGCATCCTGATGCTGTTCCCGGACTTCTGGCTGTCGATGTCGGGCAACGTCGATCCCGGCGTGCGCGAGCGCATCGCTTCGTACCTGCGGGCGCTGATCCTGGCCCTGCCGGCCGCGCTGGTGTTCCGCACCATCTACGCGCTCGGCACCTCGGTCTCGCGGCCCAAGCTGGTGATGGCGATCAACCTCACCGCCATCGGCTTCAAGGCCTTCTTCAACTGGCTGTTCATCTACGGCAGCCTGGGCCTGCCCGCCATGGGCGCCACCGGCGCCGGCCTGGCCACGGCGGTGGTGTCGTGGATGAGCCTGGGGCTGGGCCTGTGGGTCATCACTCACGACCGCTACTACCGCCGCTTCCACCTGCACGTCGGCCGCCCCGACTGGAAGACGCTGAAGGAACTGCTGCGCCTGGGCATCCCGATGGGCGGCTCGTACCTGGTCGAGGTCTCGGCCTTCACCTTCATGGCGCTGCTGGTCGCGCGTGAAGGCACCTTCGTCACCGGCGGCCACCAGATCATGGCGAACCTGGCGGCGCTCTGCTACATGATGCCGATGGCGCTGGGGGTGGCCACCGCCGCCCTGACGGCGCAGGCGATCGGCGCCGGCAACCTCGCGCACGCCCATCGCACCGGCATGGCCGGCCTGGCGCTCGGGCTGATGGGCGCGCTGCTGACCGCGGCGGTGCTGCTGGCCGGCCGCCCCCTGATCCTGGCGGCCTACACCGACAACCCGCAGGTGACCGCCGTGGCCACCACGCTGCTGGCGGTGCTGCCGCTGTTCCACCTGTTCGACTCCATGCAGTGCATCAACTCGTACCTGCTGCGGGCCTACAAGGTCGCGGTGGTGCCGCTGCTGCTGCAGACCGTGGCGCTGGCCGGCGTCGGCCTGGTCGGCGGCTGGTGGTTCGGTTTCGGGCCGGGCCAAGGCGGCCTGGACGGGCTGCGCGAGATCCTGGTGCCGGGCTCGCCGCAGGGGGCGGGCAGCATGTGGCTGATGGCCATGGTCGGCCTGGCGCTGTCGGCCACGCTGCTGCACTTCTGGTACCGCCACATCGTGCGCGACGTGACGCGCCAGGCCTGACGGCGCGCCCGGCGGGAAACGGCGGCGTCGAAAAAAAAGCAGCCCGAGGGCTGCTTTTTTCATGGCGGCGTGGCCGTCCCGCCCCGTTGCCGGCGGCGGGGACGCGCAGCGCGCTCAGCCCTTCGGGCGCTTGTCGATCACGCGGCGGGCCTTGCCCGTCAACGTACGCTCGACGTGGCCGGCATCCGACACCTGGATGCGGGCGCTGACGCCGATGTGCGTCTTGACCGCGTGCTGCAGCTGCTTGCCCAGCGCCGCGCGCTCGGCGTCCGACAGGGTCGAGAACTCGGCCCGGACTTCCGTCAGGATCTCGAGTTCGTCCATATTGCCGGTGCGCGACAGCACCAGCTGGTAGTGCGGCGCCAGCTGCGCGATCTTGAGCACCAGTTCCTCGACCTGGGTCGGGAACATGTTCACGCCGCGCACGATCAGCATGTCGTCGCTGCGGCCGGTGATCTTGCCGATGCGGCGCATGCTGCGCGCGGTGGGCGGCAGCAGGCGGGTCAGGTCGCGGGTGCGGTAGCGGATGATGGGCATCGCTTCCTTGGTGAGCGAGGTGAACACCAGTTCGCCCGGCTCGCCGTCCGCCACGGGTTCGCCCGTGTCCGGATTGATGATCTCGGCGTAGAAGTGGTCTTCCCACACCACCGGGCCGTCCTTGGTCTCGACGCACTCGCTGGCCACGCCCGGGCCCATCACTTCGGACAGCCCGTAGATGTCGACCGCATCGATGCCGGCCTCGGCCTCGATGTCGGCGCGCATCTGCCCGGTCCAGGGCTCGGCGCCGAAGATGCCGATGCGCAGCGAAGTTTGACGCGGATCAATCCCCTGGCGGCGCTGCTCCTCCAGAATATTGCAGAAATAAGAGGGCGTGACCATGATGATGTCCGGACGGAAATCGTTGATCAGCTGCACCTGCTTTTCGGTCTGCCCGCCCGACATCGGGATGACGGTGCAACCCAGGCGTTCGGCGCCGTAATGCGCGCCCAGGCCGCCCGTGAACAGGCCGTAGCCGTAGGCCACGTGCACCGTGTCGCCGGGCTTGCCGCCGGCCGCGCGGATCGAGCGCGCCACCAGGTTGGCCCAGTTGTCCAGGTCGCGCTGGGTGTAGCCCACCACGGTCGGCTTGCCGGTCGTGCCGCTGGGCGCGTGGATGCGCGAGATACGCTCGCGCGGCACCGCGAACATGCCGAACGGATAGTTCTCGCGCAGTTCCTTCTTGGTGGTGAACGGGAACTTCGAAATATCCGACAGCTGCTTCAGGTCGTCGGGATGCACGCCCATCTCGTCGAACGCCTTCTTGTAGTGCGGCACGTTCTCGTAGGCGTGCTTGAGCGACCACTTCAGGCGCTCGAGCTGCAACGCGCGCAGCTCATCCTGGCTGGCATGCTCGATGGGGTCCAGCCCCGGCTTGCTCATGGTGTTGGACATGGTTATCTCTCTCCTGGAATGCATCCGCCGATCCGGGGAGCGCGCCACGCGCCCGCCTCGGCCGGCGGTCTTGTCTCTGATGGGTTGACGCGTTCAAGCCTCGGCTGGCGTGCCGACGATCTGCCCCTTGATGCGATAGGAACGGCCCCGGAACAGGGCGACATTGCGGCCGTCCTGGTTGGTGACCGTCACGTCGTACACCCCGGTGCGTCCCGCCAGCGAGCGCTCCTGCGCCACCGCGGTCAGCAGGTCGCCCTCGAAGCCGGGGGCCAGGTAATCGATGGTGCAGCCCGACGCCACGGTGCTGACGTTGCGCGAATTGCAGGAAAAGGCGAAGGCGCTGTCGGCCAGCGCGAAGATGAAGCCGCCGTGGCAGGTCCTGTGGCCGTTGAGCATGTCGGGACGCACCCGCATGGTCAGGCGCGCATAGCCCGGCGCCATTTCCTCGACCTTCATGTCCAGGCCCTGCGAGGCCGCGTCGCCGGCGTACATCACCGTGCCCACGGCCTGCGCCAGTTCCTGCGGATCGGTCGGCGCCTCGACGGGCGGAACGTGCGTGCTGCTCATCATTGCCCCTTGAACTGCGGTTCGCGTTTGCCCAGGAACGCGGCCACGCCTTCGGCGTAGTCGGCGCTGCGGCCCAGTTCGCGCATCATGTCGCGCTCCAGGTCCAGCTGCGTCGCCAGGTCATTGCCCAGGCTGGCCTGCAAGGCGCGCTTGGTATAGGCCAGGCCCTTGGTCGGCGCGCGCGAGAAGTGCTGCGCCAGGTTCTCCAGCGTGGCGTCGAACGCGTCGTCGGCCACGCATTGCCAGATCAGCCCCCAGGCCTCGGCCTGGCGCGCGCTGAGCTTGTCGCCCAGCATCGCCAGCCCCATGGCGCGGGCGCGGCCCACCAGGCGCGGCAGCACGAAGGTGCCGCCCGTGTCGGGAATCAGCCCCAGCTTGCAGAACGACTGGATGAAGTTGGCCGACTCCTTGGCGATGACGATGTCGCCGGCGAACGCGAGGTTGGCACCCGCCCCCGCCGCCACGCCGTTGACCCCGACCACCACCGGCATCGGCAGCGCGTTCAGGCGGCGCACCAGCGGCGCGTAGAACTTGTCGACGGTCTCGCCCAGGTCCGGCGGCGTGCCATCGGGCGCCGGCTTGCGCTCGCTCAGGTCCTGGCCGGCGCAGAAGCCGCGGCCGGCGCCGGTCAGCACCAGCACGCGCGCGCCCTCGGTTTCCAAGCGGGTCAGCGCGTGCGCCACTTCGCCGTGCATGTTGGCGGTGAAGCTGTTGAGCTTGTCCGGGCGGTTCAGCGTCAGGCGGGCGATGCCGTCGGCCAGTTCGAATTGGATGTCTTGGTAGGTCATGTCCGGTCCACCGCTCAGATGTGACGGCGCGTCTGCACCACGCGGAAGCGGTTGGACACGTAGGCCGAGTCGGACAGCGCCGCGTTGGCCGCCGGGTTGGCGCCAGTGCCGTGGAAGTCGCTGAAGGCCGCGGTCTGGTTGACGAACACTGCGCCGGTCAGGTTCAGCGACAGCGACACGCCGGACTCTTCCGCCGCGTCCTGCACCTGCTCGGCCACGTCGTTGCTGGTGGTGTAGGCCGACAGCGACAGCGCGCCGTGTTCGATCACGCTGTCACGCGCGATCTGGATGCTGTGCGCGGTGGAGTCGGTGGCGACCACGAAGGCGATCGGGCCGAACCATTCCTGGCTGATGGCGGCGTTGCCGGCCTCGGCGCGCAGCAGCAGCGGCGTGCGCACGCGGGCGTTCTCGAACTGCGGGTGCGTCAGCGTCTTGCTGTCGGCGACCACCGGCAGGCCCAGCGCGCGCGCCTTCTCGATGCGTTCGACGATGCCTTCGTTCTGGATCGCGCCGGTCAGTTCGACGGCCTTGGCGGCGTCGGCGCCAAGCTTGTCGACCGCGGCGCCCAGGGCGGCGGCGACCTCATCGAAGCTGACGCGGCCTTCCGGCGTCTGGATGCCGTCGCGCGGCACGTAGATGTTCTGCGGCGCCGTGCACATCTGGCCCGAGTACAGGGCCAGCGAGAACGCCAGGTTGCGCGCCACGCCCTTCAGGTCGGCGGCCGAGTCGATGATGACCTGATTGACGCCGGCCTTCTCGGTGTAGACCAGCGCCTGGCGGGCGTTGTTCTCGAGCCAGTCGCCGTTGGCGGTGCTGCCGGTGAAGTCGATGATCTTGACGGCGGGATCCAGCGCCAGCTGGCGCGCGGTGTCTTCCTCGGCGGTGTGCGCGGCCAGCAGCACCACGTCCGGGTCGAAGCCGGCCTCCTGCAGCACTTCGCGCGCCACCTTGACGGTCAGCGCCAGCGGCAGGATCGCGCCCGGGTGCGGCTTGACGATGACGGTGTTGCCGGTCGCCAGGCTGGCGAACAGGCCGGGATAGCCGTTCCAGGTCGGGAAGGTCGAGCAGCCGATCACCAGCGCCACGCCGCGCGGCACCACGGTGAAGTGCTTTTCCATGCGGATGGGATCATTCTTGCCCTGCGGCTTTTCCCAGATGGCGACGCCGGGGATGCGCGACATTTCCTGCCAGGCGTAGGCCACGGCCTCGAAGCCGCGGTCCTGCGCGTGCGGGCCACCGGCCTGGAAGGCCATCATGAAGCCCTGGCCGGTGGTGTGCTGCACCGCGTAGGCCATCTCGAAACTCAGCTTGTTCAGGCGCGCCAGGATTTCCAGCGAAACGCCCACCCAGGCCTGCGGGCCGGCGCGGCGCCAGTCCTGCAACGCGCGCTTGGACGCGGCCACCAGCTTGGCGGCCGGCACGTGCGGATAGGTGATGCCCAGGTCGAAGCCAAAGGGCGACTTTTCGCCGCCGACGGTGCCGTCGGCGTCGTGCAGGTTCAGCGGAAACGGCTTGCCGCGCAGCGCCTCGAAGGCGGCGCGGCCGTCGTCATTGGCGGTCTCGCCATAGTTGCGGGGGCTGGGCGACTCGGCAAACGGGCTCCAGTAGCCGCGCAGCGCGGCGGCGGCCAGGGCTTGTTCCAGCAGGGGCTGATGGCGTTCGAAGAATTTCTGGGACACTGCGTCTCTCCAAATGGAATAGGGGTCTGACTGGCGCGCGCCGGGTCAGGTTTCCTGGTCGAAGTCGATCACCAGGCGGTCGCTGACCGGAAAGCTCTGGCAGCTCAGGATAAAGCCTCGCGCCACTTCGTAGTCTTCCAGGGCGAAGTTGGCATCCATGTCCACTTCGCCCTCGACCACCTTGCAACGGCAGGTGGAACACACCCCGCCCTTGCACGAATACGGCAGCTCGATGCCCTGCGCCAGCGCCGAATCCAGCACGCTGTCTTTGTTCTTGTCGATCACGAACTTGCGGCTGTGGCCGTCCTGCACCACGGTCACCTCGCACTGGCCCTTGCCGGGCGCCTGGCGGGCGTCCTGCCCCGTGCGCAACGCGCGCGGCCCCTTCGGGGCGCCGAACAGTTCGAACTTGATGTTCGACTTCGGAATGCCGCGGGCCTGCAGCCGCTCGACCACGCTCTCGGTCATGGTCTGGGGACCGCAGACAAAAGCGTAGTCGATATCCTCGGGGCTCATCCAGGCCGACATCAGCTGGTCGACCTTGTCGCCGTCCAGGCGGCCGTTGAACAGCTCGATGTCCTGGGTTTCGCGGCTCATGACGTAGACCAGCGAGAAGCGGTCCATGTACAGGTTCTTCAGGTCCTCGATCTCTTCGCGGAACAGCACGGCCGACGAGGCGCGGTTGCCGAAGAACAGCGTGAACTTGCTGTTCGGTTCGGTCGACAGCGCGGTCTTGACCAGCGAGAACACCGGCGTGATGCCGCTGCCGACCGCGAAGGCGACGTAGTGGCGCTGGTTCTGCGGCGCGAAATCGACGGTGAAGTTGCCGGCCGGCGCCATCACTTCCAGCGTCTGGCCCGGCTGCAGCTCGTGATTGGCCCAGCTGGAGAAGACGCCCTCATCGACCTTCTTGATCGCCACGCGCAGCAGCTTGTCGCGCGGCGCCGAACAGATCGAATAGGAACGGCGCAGCTCCTCGCCGTTGAGCTGCGTGCGCAGCGTCAGGTACTGGCCCGGCAGGAAGGCGAATTCATCGGCCAGCGTATCGGGCAGGTCGAACGTCACGACCACCGCGTCGCGCGTGTTGCGCGCCACCGAGGCCACTTTCAGGGGGTGGAATTGGTTCAGGCTCATTTTCGAAACCACTCTCAGTGAGTCTTGAAATAATCGAACGGCTCGCGGCAGCTGACGCAGCGGTACAGCGCCTTGCACGAGGTCGATCCGAAGTTGCTGACCAGGCGCGTGTCGCGCGAGCCGCAGCGCGGGCACTCGATGGCGGGCCCGGCGTTGCGCCGGCTGATGCCCGAGATGTCGATGGCCTGTTGCGCGGGCGCGGCGATGCCGTAGTCCTTGAGCGCGGCGCGGCCCTTCTCGCTCATCCAGTCGGTGGTCCAGGCGGGTGACAGGCGGGTCTCGACGCGCACCTCGCCGATGCCGTGGCGCGCCAGCACCTGGCGGATGTCTTCGGTGATCTCGCGCATCGCGGGGCAGCCGGAGTAGGTCGGCGTGATGACGACGACGCAGGCGTCGCCCTCGAACGCGACGTCCCGCACCACGCCCAGGTCCACCACCGACAGCACGGGGATCTCCGGATCGGGGACCTCCTGCAGCCAGGCGTAGACCTGCTCGATGGACGCGGACGCCAGCATGTTCACCACGTCGCTCCCGGATAGGCGCGCGGCAGGTACTGCATTTCCGCCAGCACGTAGCCCAGCTCCTCGGTGTGCCGGCCCTGGCGGCCGCCGCTATGGGCCGGATGGTTCGCCGCCGCGGCGTCGGGCACCTTCAGCGTGGCTTCCTCAAGCACTTCGCACACATGCTGTTCCCAGGGCGTGCGCAGCGCGGCCAGTTCACAGCCGATGCCGCGCGCCGCCATGTCCTGGTCGATCGCGTCGTCGGTGAACAGTTCGCCGGTGAAGCGCCAGGCGTCGTCGATCGCCGCCTGCATCTTGGCGTGGCTGATCTCTGTGCCGTCGCCCAGGCGCACCACCAGGTCGGACGAGCGCCGCACGTGGTAGGTCACTTCCTTGAGCGACTTGGCGGCGATGCCGGCCACGCGTTCGTCCGACGATTGCGCCAGGCGCTGCAGCAGGAAGTAGTGCCAGACGTCGAACAGGAACTGCCGCGCCATGGTGTCGGCGTAGTTGCCGTTGGGCCGTTCGACCAGCAGCGCGTTGTGGAACTGGTGGGCGTCGCGCAGGTAGGCCAGCGCGTCTTCGTCGCGGCCCGCGCCTTCGACCTCGCCGGCCAACGTCAGCCACATGCGGGCCTGGCCCAGCAGGTCGAGCGCGGTGTTGGTCAGCGCCAGGTCCTCTTCCAGGATCGGGCCATGGCCGGTCCAGGCGCCCAGCCGCTGCGACAGGATCAGCGACGTGTCGCCCAGGCGCAGCAGGTATTCAAAGAAAGTCTTGTCCATGTCTCCCCCGCCGCCTTACATGTGCTTGATTTCTTCAGGCATCGGGAAGAACGTGGGATGCCGGTAGACCTTGCTGTTGGCCGGCTCGAACAAGGGATCCTTGTCGCCCGGGCTGCTGGCGGAGATGTCGGAGGCGCGCACCACCCAGATGCTCAGGCCTTCGTTGCGGCGGGTATAGACGTCGCGGGCGTGATTGATCGCCATTTCGGCGTCGGGCGCGTGCAGGCTGCCGACGTGCTTGTGCGCCAGGCCGTGCTGGCTGCGGATGAACACTTCCCACAGAGGCCAGTCTTTGCTCATGATGGATATCCTCGGATGCCGGGCGCGCGTCGCGCTCCGGGTATGGATGAGTAAGGAGTTGGAAGGCCGGGCGCCGCCCGGCCGAAGCTCAGGCCGCCTTGCGCTCGGCCTGCTTGTCGGCGTGGGCGACCAGCGCCTCGCGCACCCAGGCGCCGTCTTCGTGCGCCTTGACGCGCGCCGCCAGGCGTTCGCGGTTGCACGGGCCGTTGCCCTTGAGCACGGCGTAGAACTCGCTCCAGTCGATCTCGCCGAAGTCGTAGTGGCCGCGCTCGGCGTTCCACTTCAGCTCGGGATCGGGGACGGTCAGGCCCAGGTATTCGGCCTGCGGCACGGTCTGGTCGACCATCTTCTGGCGCAGTTCGTCGTTGGAGAACAGCTTGATCTTCCAGGCCATGGACTGGGCGCTGTTGGGCGAGTCCGCGTCGGACGGGCCGAACATCATGAGCGCCGGCCACCACCAGCGGTTCAGCGAGTCCTGCACCATCGCCTTCTGTTCGGGCGTGCCGTGCAGGCACATCTGCATCAGCAGGTCGTAGCCCTGGCGCTGGTGGAAGGACTCCTCCTTACAGACCCGCACCATGGCGCGGGCGTAGGGGCCGTAGGAGCAACGGCACAGCGGGATCTGGTTGATGATGGCCGAGCCGTCGACCAGCCAGCCGATCATGCCGATGTCGGCCCAGCTGAGCGTGGGGTAATTGAAGATGCTGGAGTACTTGGCGCGGCCGGCATGCAGGTCGTCGATCAGGTCGTCGCGCGACACGCCCAGGGTCTCGGCGGCGCTGTACAGGTAGAGGCCGTGGCCGGCTTCGTCCTGCACCTTGGCCAGCAGGATGGCCTTGCGCTTGAGCGACGGGGCGCGGGTGATCCAGTTGCCTTCGGGCAGCATGCCGACGATTTCGGAGTGCGCGTGCTGCGAGATCTGGCGCACCAGGGTCTTGCGGTAGGCCTCGGGCATCCAGTCCTTGGCCTCGATCCGCACGCCATCGTCGATGCGGCGCTGGAACGTCTGTTCGCGGCCTTCGAGCTGGTCCGCGGTCTTGACCTGCTTGACGCCGGTTTCGACGAGTTGAGCGTACATGGTTGTCTCCTTGAGACGGTTTGCGATAGCGCAAAGCAAACGCCGCGCAGTGCCGTCATGTCATAGGCGGATTATTTAATACAAAAAAACCATTGTCAAACTCAAATCTGTATCACATTGGATTTATGTATCATATCGAGGATCCCGATATCGGCCGTTCCCGGCCTCCCTTATGGCAAACCCTCAGTCGCCCCTGGACCGCTACCTGTCACGCCTCATCAAGAGCGATCCGCCGCGCGCCAAATCGCTCTGCGTCAGCCTGCTGGGCGACGCCCTGGCGCCCCATGGCGGCGCCATCTGGCTGGGCGACCTGATCGAGCTGCTGGCGCCCCTGGGCATCAACGAACGCCTGCTGCGCACCAGCGTGTTCCGGCTGGTGGCGCAGAACTGGCTGCAGTCCGAGCGCCACGGCCGCCGCAGCCTCTACCTGATTTCCGAACAAGGCCTGCGCCACACGGCGCACGCCTCGCAGCGCATCTACGTGGGCGCGCCGCGGGACTGGAACGGGGAATGGACGCTGGTGGCGCTGCCGCGCACCGGCAACGGGCTGGCCGAGCGCGCGGAACTGCGGCGCGAGCTGGTCTGGGAAGGGTTCGGCATGATCGCGCCGGGCCTGTTCGCCCACCCGCACACCGAAGCGCGCGCGGCGCACGACATCCTGGAAAAGCTGGGCATCCCGAACAAGGCGCTGGTGCTGTCGGCGCGCGACCTGGCCGGCGCCGGCGGCCTGCCGATCGCCAGCCTGGCCTCGCAGTGCTGGAACCTGGACGACGTGGCCGAGCAGTACCGGCAGTTCACCCGTAATTTCGGACCATTGGAAAAGTTGCTGGAGACGCCGCCGTCGCCATCCGATGCCTTCATCACCCGTGTGATGCTGCTGCACAATTGGCGCCGGATCGTGCTGCACGATCCCCACCTGCCCGGCCCCATGCTGCCCGACAACTGGCCCGGCCATGCGGCGCGCGAGATCTGCGGCCGCATCTACTGGCAGGTGTTCGACGCCTCGGAAGCGCACCTGAACACCCTGGCCGGCCGCGACAACGAACGCTACACGCCGCTGGCCGCCGACATCGCCGCGCGCTTCGGCGGCCGCCCGGGCTCAGGCGCCGGCGCCTGACTGCGGCAGGGTCACGCCCAGCGTCTCCAGGTGGGACTCGCCGACGGCGCCAGCCGTGGCATCCGCGAGCGTCAATCCCCTTGCCCGGCCAATGAAGGAGAGCGTCCAACGCGCCCGGATGGGCCGGCCCAGGGCCGCGCCGGTGTCGGCATCGATGCCGCTGGGCACATCCAGCGCCAGCACCGGCGCGTTCCAGGCGTTGACGCGGTCCACCAATGCCTGCCAGTCCGGCCCCAGGGGACGGTTCAGGCCAATCCCGAACAGGCCGTCGATGACCAGGTCCGGCGCCGCATCGGGCGTCAACAGGCGACTGGTGGCGCCCCCCGCCGCGATCCAGCCGGCATGAGCAAGCGCGGCGTCGGCGGGCAGGGACTGCGCGCCCGAGGGCAGCACGACCCGCAAGTCGTACCCCATTTCATGCAGGCGGGTCGCCGCGACCAGGGCATCGCCGCCATTGTTGCCCGGGCCGGCCAGCGCCAACACCCTGGCCCCAGGCGCGAACCGGGCCGCGACGAAACGCGCCGCGGCCGCCCCGGCCAGCGGCATGAGCCGCCGTCCCCGGGCCAGGGCCTCGTGTTCGGCGGCGCGAATGACGGCAACGGGATGGGATGACGGCATGACGGCTCGCAGGCAGGCGCCGCCGACGGGCGGCTTACACCTTCAGGAAGTGTTCGCGGTAGTACTTCAGTTCGTCGATCGACTCATAGATGTCGGCCAGCGCTTCGTGGCGGCTCTTCTTCTCGAAGCCCTTGTACACGGCCGGCGCCCAGCGGCGCGCCAGTTCCTTGAGCGTGCTGACATCCAGGTTGCGGTAGTGGAAGAATTGCTCCAGGCGCGGCATGTAAGCAAACATGAAGCGGCGGTCCTGGCTGATGGTGTTGCCGCACAGCGGCGACTTGCCGGCCGGCACGTGCTGCGCGAGAAACGCCAACAGCGTATCCTCTGCCTGCGCTTCGGAAATCGTCGAGGCGCGGACCTTGTCGATCAGGCCGCTCTTGCCGTGGGTGGATTTGTTCCAGCTGTCCATGGCGTCGAGCTGGCTGTCCGATTGGTGCACGACCAGCACGGGGCCTTCGGCGACCACGGTCAGGTCGGCCTCGGTCACCACCACGGCGACCTCGATGATGCGCTCTTTCTCAGGGTCCAGGCCGGTCATTTCCATATCGAGCCAGACCAGGCGATTTTCGTTCACAGCCATATAATTTGCCTATAAAAGACGCGATTTTCAAACCCGCGATTTTCGCACATACCCATTTGAGCCGGCCGTATCGCCCATGTTCACATTGCTGTTCGTTGCCTTCCTGCTGACCGATATCGCCGTGCGCATGTGGCTGGCCAGTCGCCAGATCCGCCACGTGGCGCGCCATCGCGACCAGGTACCGCCGGAATTCTCCCACCGGATCGGCCTGGCGAGCCACCAGCGCGCCGCCGACTACACGGTCGCCAGGGTCAGGCTGGGCATGTTCGAACGCACCTATGATGCCATCCTGCTGATCTGCCTGACGCTGATGGGCGGCCTGCAGCTCATCGACCTGTGGGTAGGCCAGCTTACCAGCAATGACTTCCTGCGCCAGATGCTGCTGCTGGTGGCCGTGGCGCTGCTGCTGGGCCTGCTGGGGCTGCCCTTCACGCTGTGGCGGCAGTTCAAGCTGGAGGCCCGCTTCGGTTTCAACCGCATGACGCCCGAACTGTTCATCTCGGATGCGGCCAAGGGCCTGCTGGTGGCGGCGGTGCTGGGGCTGCCGCTGGCGGCCGCGGTGCTGTGGCTGATGGGCAGCGCGGGGCAATACTGGTGGATCTGGGCCTGGGCGCTGTGGACGGCGTTCAACCTGGCGCTGCTGATCGTCTACCCGATGTTCATCGCCCCGCTGTTCAACAAGTTCACGCCGCTGTCCGATCCCGAGCTGGCGGGCCGCATCCAGCGCCTGGCGCAGCGCTGCGGCTTCGCGCTCAACGGCCTGTTCGTGATGGACGGCTCGCGCCGCTCGGCCCACGGCAACGCCTATTTCACCGGCTTCGGCCGCTCGCGCCGCATCGTGTTCTTCGATACGCTGCTGGCGCGCCTGAACGCCGACGAGATCGAGGCGGTGCTGGCGCACGAGCTGGGCCATTTCGCCAAGCGCCACATCATCAAGCGCATCCTGTTCAGCTTCGCCGCCGCGCTGGGCTTTTTCGCCATCCTGGGCTGGGTCGCGCAGCAGCCGTGGTTCTACGTGGGCCTGGGCGTGCTGCCGCAACTGGGCGGACGCAACGACGCCATGGCGCTGCTGCTGTTCTTCCTGGCCATTCCCGTTTTCACCTTCGTCTTCACGCCGCTGGCCAGCTGGTATTCGCGCCGCGACGAGTTCGAGGCCGACCGCTACGCGGCCGAGCAGAGCTCGCCCGACCGCCTGGTGTCCGCCCTGGTCAAGCTCTACGACGACAACGCCGCCACCCTGACTCCCGATCCCGTGCACTCCGCCTTCTACGACAGCCATCCCCCCGCCGCCGTGCGCATCCGCCACCTGACGGCGCCCGCGGCATGAGCATGAACGACCGGAACAAGGCCGCCTTCCAGGACGCGCCCCAAGGCAGCGCGCCCGCCAACGCCGCCAACGAAGGCCGCATCATCGCGGCGCACGGCCGCCATTACACCGTCGAACTGGCCGACGGCAGCCTGCGCAAGTGCTTTCCGCGCGGCAAGAAAGCCGGCGCCGCCGTCGGCGACCGCGTCCGCATCACGCCCCAGGGCCAGGACGAAGGCGCCATCGACGCCATCCTGCCGCGCCGCAACCTGCTGTACCGCTCCGATGAAATGCGGTCCAAGCAGTTCGCCTGCAACGTCGACCAGTTGCTGATCGTGGTGGCGGTGCAGCCGACCTTCTCCGACGATCTCACCGGCCGCGCGCTGGCCGGCGCCTGGAGCGCCGGCATCGAGCCGCTGATCATCCTGAACAAGACCGATATCGTCGACGCGCTGCCCGCGGCCCGCGCCCGCCTGGCGCCGATCGCCGCGCTGGGCGTGGACATCATCGAACTGAGCGCGCTGGAACCCGAAAAGGTCCACACGCTGCTGGCGCCGCGCCTGGCCGGCCGCACCAACCTGCTGCTGGGGCAAAGCGGCATGGGCAAGTCGACCCTGCTGAACGCGCTGGTGCCGGACGCCGCCGCGCCCACCCGCGAGCACTCGACCGCGCTGGACATGGGCAAGCACACCACCACCAGCACGCGCCTCTATCACCTGCCCGCGCCAGGCGGCGACCTGATCGACTCGCCGGGTTTCCAGGCCTTCGGCCTGCAGCACCTGAGCCGCGAGGACATCATCCGCGGCTTTCCGGAGTTCACCAAGCCGATCGAGTCGTGCCGTTTCTATAACTGCACCCATCGCCACGAGCCGGGCTGCGGAGTGGTCGCGGCGCTGGACGCGGGCGCGATCGACCCGGCGCGCTACGCGCTGTACCTGCGGATCCTGGACGAGAATCTGGCGGGGCAGCAGCGTTATTGACGCGGCAGGCCGGCACGGCGGTCCGCGGTCTCAGCGCGGCTGGAAGCCGTTGCGCAGCAGGTGGTACAGGTTGCGCAGCATGCCGGCGGTGGCGCCCCAGATGAAGTGCCGGCCATAGGGCATGCCGTAATAGTGGCGCACCCGACCGTCTTCGAGCCGCGCCTCGTACAGGCGGTGATTGGCCGGGTCCATCAGGAACGACAGCGGCACCTCGAACACCTCGGCCACTTCGAACGCATCCGGCGCCAGCTGGAAGCCGGGGGTCACCAGCGACACCACGGGAATGATCGAGAAACCGGTGGCCGTCAGGTACGGCGGCATGCTGCCCAGCACCTCGACGTGGTTGGCCGGCAGGCCGGTTTCCTCCTGCGCCTCGCGCAGGGCGGCGTCGATCGGCGTTGCGTCGCTGGTTTCGATGCGGCCGCCGGGAAAGCTGATCTGGCCGGCGTGATCGTGCAGATGCGCCGCGCGCTGGGTCAGCATGATGTGCACGCCGTTCTCGCGCGTCACCAGCGGAATCAGCACGGCCGCCGGCACCGGCGTGCCTTCGCGGCCCGGATAGCGCAGGTCGTTGTCGCGTGACAGCTCGAGCGTCCAGGTAGACGGCTGGCTGAGCGTGCCGCGCAGCTGGTCGGGCGTCAGCAGGCCGGACGGCACCGCCGGCAGGGAATCGTTGGCGACGACCCAGGGTTGCGACGCCGGATCGAATCCGGGACGCGCCAGTGGCCGTCGTGGCCGAGCGGAAGACGAGGAATCAGACATTCGGCTTTTCAAAAAGAAAAAGGCACCCTCGCAGGTGCCTTTTTAACCCGGAAACCCGTGCCGAACGAAAACGCTGGATGGCGTGTGCGTCCGACACTGGTAGGGCCGTGTGCCGATAAGCGATCAAGCCGCCGAGGCTTGCTTGCTGACCAGCTTTTCCTTGATACGCGCCGACTTGCCCGAGCGGTTGCGCAGGTAGTACAGCTTGGCGCGGCGCACGTCGCCGCGGCGCTTGACTTCGATGCCGGCGATTTGCGGCGAGTACAGCTGGAACGTACGTTCCACGGCTTCACCCGACGAAATCTTGCGCACGGTGAACGCGGAGTTCAGGCCGCGGTTGCGCTTGGCGATCACGACGCCTTCGAAAGCCTGCACGCGCTTGCGGGTGCCTTCGACGACGTTCACGCTCACGATGACGGTGTCACCAGGAGCAAATTCAGGCTTGGCTTGGCCGCCGGTCAGGCGGGCAATCTCTTCCTGTTCCAGGATAGCGATAAGGTTCATTGAGAACTCCTAGATCATCATGCCTTTGCGGACTAAAAAAGCTTTGCCGTTCGATGTTGTTCACGCCCGCCAAAAAGGCCAGGCCATGTACCGCAAGCAGAGGATGAGATTTGGCAAACCAATGATTCTACACCAAAAATTGGCCGACGCCTCAGGTAACATGGCGCCCTGCCCGCGGGTTTGCGGTACCCTAGCGGTTTCTGTAACAAACACGTCATAAGACGCTGTTCCCTCATGTCGTATTCGTCCCTGTTATTGGTCGTCCTGGCGGCGATGGCCCACGCAACGTGGAATCTGCTAGCCAAGCGCGCGGCCATGGTGGGCGCTCCCTTCGTCTTCGCCTACGGGCTGTGCGCCTCGGTGCTGTATGCGCCGTGGGTCGTGTGGGTGCTGCTGCATGACGGCATGACCTGGACCTGGCCCGTGGTCGGGGCGATCCTGACCTCCAGCCTGTTGCATCTGGGCTACAGCCTGTGCCTGCAGCGCGGCTATCAGGTCGCGGACCTGTCGGTGGTGTATCCGATCGCCCGCGGCACGGGCCCCCTGCTCTCGACCACCGGCGCCTTCCTGCTGCTGCGCGAACCGGCCACCACCACCGGCATCGCCGGCATGCTGTGCGTCGTGATCGGGGTGCTGCTGATCGCCACCCAGGGACGGCTGTCGATTTTCCGCAACGCCCAGGCCTGGGTGGGCGTGCGCTGGGGCATGGTGATCGGCCTGTTCATCGCCGCCTACACCGTGGTGGACGCCTATGGCGTCAAGGTGCTGCTGATCAGCCCGGTGCTGTTCGACTGGTTCACCTGTGTCACCCGCACCGCCATGATGACCCCGCACATGGTGAAGCGCCGCGCCCAGGCTTGGGAACTGATGCGAGGCCACTGGCACCTGGCGCTGGCGGTGGGCCTGCTGTCGCCGCTGGGCTACATCCTGGTGCTGTATGCCCTGCGCAACGGCGCGCCGCTGAGCCTGGTGGCCCCGGCGCGGGAAATGTCGATGATGCTGGGCACCTTGGCCGGCATGTTCCTGCTGCGCGAGAAAGTCGGCCCCGGCCGCCTGGCGGGCTGCCTGTCGATCCTGGCGGGCGTGGTGCTGCTGGGCTCGACCTGACGCCGCGCCGGCATCGTGCGCGGGCCGGCGCCGCCTTCAATCTGGATATCGTGCCGAGGGTGTTGACCCCGGGCACTACCGTCGCCTCAGAAGCCGCCGGCCACGCCGAGCCACATGAGGGCGGGAATCATCGCGCCCCACGCCAGCACCAGCACCACGTCCAGCACCATGCTTTTGACGCTGACCTGATCCGACACCGGTTCGACCGTGGCGTTGCCCAGGCTGCGCTCGCGCGGCGCCTGGACGACGTTGCCGACCGGTGCGGCATCAGCCGCGGCCGGCGGAAACGGCCACCTGCCGGGCAGCGTACCCGCCCGCTTGCGCGGCTCGACTTGCGCAGGCGTCGCCACCCCGCCGGCGATGGGCGCGGCGAGATCGATGGACGCGGCGCCATCCGCATGGCCGCCCGCCGGCGCGGCCGACCAGGGCATGGCCAGCCCCGTGAAACGGGCATAGACGGCGCGGGCGCGTTGCGCCGCGCGACGCAACGGCGTCAGGGAAACGGCGGCGAGATCATCCGGCAGGACGGAAAGCTGAGCGGTGTTCATGAGGAACTCCTAGTAACGCGGTCAAGAACCACGGCAACGCGCCGCGGCGGCAACCCACGGCCGGGCCGTGGGTCAATCGAACAACGACAATTGCCCGGCAACCATGGCGCGCAATTGGCGCGCGCCGCGCCCATAGGCGCCGGCGACCGGCAAGGCACTGGGAAAAGGGCCCCCTGAAGACGCTTTCGCGCCAGCCGGGGATGGGGAAACGGGGGCGCCGGCTGCGGCCGGCGGGAACAAGGCGGCGGAACCGCCGGCGGACGCCGGCGGCTGGAAGCGGTCGCAATCGAGCGCCAGCCGGTGGCGGTTCAGACCGAGCTTGCGGGTGGCCACGGCGAAGCGCTGGCGCAGCAGGTCGGCCCAGATGCCGGTGCCGCGCATGCGCGAACCGAAGTTGGGATCGTTGCGGCGGCCGTTGCGCAGGTCTTCGATGCGATGGAGCACGCGTTGGGCGCGATCCGGGAAGTGGGCGTTGAGCCAGTCCTCGAACAGGGTTTTGACTTCCCAGGGCAGGCGGATGACGGTGTAGCTGGCGTAGTGCGCGCCGGCCGCCTTGGACTCCTGCAGGATGTGCTCCATGGCGTCATCGTTGATGAACGGGATCACGGGCGCCACCAGCACGCCGACCGGCACGCCGGCGGCGGTCAGGTTGCGCACGGCTTCCAGGCGGCGCCAGGGGGCGGCCGCGCGCGGCTCGAGCGTGCGGGCCATGTCGGCGTCCAGCGTGGTGATGCTCATGTAGACCACCACCAGCTTGTGCTCGGCCAGCGCGGCCAGCAGATCGAGGTCGCGGGCCACCAGGGCGTTCTTGGTGACGATGGTGACCGGGTGGCGGGTTTCGAGCATCAGCTCGAGCATGCCGCGCGTCAGGCGCCAGTCGCGCTCGATGGGCTGGTAGGCGTCGGTGGCCGAGCCGATGTTGATGGGCGACGGCTTGTAGCCGGGGCGGCTGATCTCCGCCCGCAGCGCCTCGACCGCGTTGGCCTTGGCCACCAGCCGGGTCTCGAAATCGAGGCCGGGGGAATAGCCCAGGTAGGAGTGGGTCGGGCGGGCGTAGCAATAGACGCAGCCGTGCTCGCAGCCTCGGTAGGGATTGACGGCCACGTCGAAGGGGATGTCGGGCGAATCGTTGCGCGACAGGATCTTGCGGGCCTCTTCGGCCGTGACGATGGTCTTGGGGGCGGCGGGCGCCCGGCGGACGTCGGGCAGGATGGGGATGACGGAAGTATTGGGGACAGCATCGACGAAATCAGCCGGGAGGCCCGAAGCGGACCAGCCATCGTCGACCTGCACGCGGTCATCTTTCTGGAAGCGATGCCGAACATTAGTAACCGCACCCCGACCGCGCAAGGCGGCGGGGGCGGCAGCCGGGGACCCAGAACCGGCGGGAAAAGAATGATCGGTGCGTGCCATGAAAACTACTGTACAAAAACACAGTGGTTTTGACAAGCACCAAAAGCCTTTTCGTAAGACAGCCCCACTTTACCGCAAGACGAAGACGGCGTCCGGACAATTCGATTTCATCTTGCGATATCGCCCGGAAACCCGCGCCAGCATTGGATTTGGAATAAAAACAACACCCAAAAACCGGTACGGGGCGGACCCTTCCCGCCCCGACTTGCGGTTTACCGAAGCATGCCCGCCGCCGCGGTCTGATGCGTGGCTTCGTCGATCAGGATGAAGGCGCCGGTGGCGGGCACATCGGCGTATCGATCGACCGCCAGCGACTCGCGCGTGGTGAACGCGACGCGGCCGATGTCGTTCATGCGCAGCGTGCCTTCGGTGTTCTCCACTTCCTGCAGTTCGTGGATGTCGCGATGCGATAGCACCGCGCGGATCTTCGCCGACGTCAGTCGCGTGCCATGCTTGAGCAAATACTTGCGCGCGGGGTTGAGCGCCTGCGCATCGAGCCAGCAGAGCTCCGCTTCGAACTCGCGCGCGACCTGCGCCGGCGCGGCCGCGTGCACGATCACGTCGCCGCGCGACACGTCGACGTCGCGGTCCAGCACCAGCGTGACCGAGTCGCCCGCCACCGCTTCATCGAGCGCGCGATCGAACAGCCGCACTTCCTGCACGCGCGCCGTCACGCCCGACGGCTGCACCACGATCTCATCGCCGGGGCGCAGCACGCCGCTGGCGATGCGGCCGGCGTAGCCGCGGAAATCGTCCTTGCGGCTGCCGTCGTGGCGCGCCACCCATTGCACCGGAAAGCGCAGCGGCCCCGCGCCGCCGTCACCAGCCAGCTCCAGCGATTCCAGCAGCGTCAGCAGCGGCTGGCCGGCATACCACGGCGTCTTGTCCGACCGCGTCACCACGTTGTCGCCGTTCAGCGCCGACAAAGGCAGCGCGTCGAAGTGCGCGATGCCGAGCTTGTCCGCCAGATCGGCGTAGGCGTCGCGGATGCGCTCGAACACGGCCGGGTCCCAGTCCACCAGGTCCATCTTGTTGACGGCCACCACAATGTGGCGGATGCCCAGCAGGCGGGCGATGGTGCTGTGGCGCTTGGTCTGCGGCAGCAGCTTGCCGTCGGCCGCGCGAGTGGCGTCGATCAGGATCACGGCGACGTCGGCGGTGGAGGCGCCGGTGACCATGTTGCGGGTGTACTGCTCGTGGCCGGGCGCGTCGGCGATGATGAACTTGCGCGCCGGGGTCGAGAAGTAACGGTAGGCCACGTCGATGGTGATGCCCTGCTCGCGCTCGGCCTCCAGGCCGTCCGTCAGCAGGGAGAAGTCGATGCCGCCCTCGGCCACGCGCTTGTACTTGGCGCGCGAGATGGCGTCGAGCTGGTCGGCGAACACGCCCTTGCTGTCATACAGCAGGCGGCCGATCAGCGTCGACTTGCCGTCGTCGACCGAGCCCGCGGTGATCAGGCGCAGCACGCCCGTGCCGGCGCCGGAAAGAAAAGAATCGTTTACTGCGTTCATATGCGTCCCCTGTCGGCCGGCCTGGCGCCGGCCAATCGTGCGATCAGAAATAGCCTTCCTTCTTGCGGCGCTCCATCGAGGCCTCGGAAGTCTGGTCGTCCATGCGCGTGGCGCCGCGCTCGGTGATGTCGGTCACCGCGGTCTCGGCGATGATGGCGGCCGTGTCGGCGGCATCCGAGGCCACCGGGCAGGTGCAGGAAATGTCGCCCACGGTGCGAAAGCGCACCGACAGGCGCTCGACCGTGTCGCCGTCCTGCGGCGGCGTCAGGCGCGTGACCGGCACCAGCAGGCCCTTGCGCCGCACCACTTCGCGCTCGTGACTGAAGTAGATCGACGGCAGCGCCAGCTGCTCGCGCTGGATGTACTGCCAGACGTCCAGCTCGGTCCAGTTGGAAATCGGAAACACCCGCATGTTCTCGCCGCGATGCACCTTGGTGTTGAACAGGTTCCACAGCTCGGGGCGCTGGGCCTTGGGATCCCACTGGCCGAACTCGTCGCGGAACGAGAAGATGCGTTCCTTGGCGCGCGCCTTTTCCTCGTCGCGGCGGGCGCCGCCGATGCAGGCGTCGAAGCCGAATTCCTCGATCGACTCCAGCAGCGTCACGGCCTGCGCCGCGTTGCGCGAGTCGGTCTCGCGCCGCAGCACCACGCTGCCGCGCTTGATCGAGTCCTCGACGCTGCGCACGATCAGGGTCTCGCCCAGCTCGGCCGCGCGGGCATCGCGGAACGCGATGACCTCGTCGAAATTGTGGCCGGTGTCGATGTGCATCAGCGGGAACGGAAAGCGCCCCGGACGAAAGGCCTTTTCGGCCAGGCGCAGCAGCACCACCGAATCCTTGCCGCCCGAGAACAGCAGCACGGGCTTCTCGCTCTCGGCCGCCACTTCGCGCATGATGAAAATGGCTTCCGATTCCAGCCAGTCCAGGTGGCTGCGTTGAATCACTGCGGACATAGGTATTCCCCTAAAACGAATTCTTGATACGTGACGGGCGTCAGGCGCGCGTGGTTTCCGCGACGATGCCAATGACCCGGTTGCCGGCATGCAGGCCGCATTCCTTGGAGTCCGACGACTCCCACCACCAGCGTCCGGCCCGCAGGTCTTCGCCCAGACGGATGGCGCGGGTACAGGGCTCGCAGCCGATGGACGGATAGCCCTGGTCGTGCAGCGGGTTGTAGGGAATGCCGAGCGCGCGGATCACGCCCCAGACTTCCGCCTCGCTCCACTCGGCCAGCGGGTTGAACTTGTAGAGACCGAAGGTCGGGTCGTGCTCTTCCAGGTGCAGCTCGCCGCGCGTGGTCGACTGCGCGCGCCGCTGGCCGGTGATCCAGGCGCCGCGTCCGGCCAGCGCGCGCTTGAGCGGCTCGACCTTGCGGATCTGGCAACAGGCCTTGCGCAGCTCGACGCTTTCGTAGAAGGCGTAGGCGCCATGTTCGGCCACGTGGCGTTCGACCGCGCCGGCCTCGGGCCGGTACACGGTGACCTCGCGCCCGTAACGCGCGCGCACCGCGTCCAGCACGCCCAGCGTTTCGGCGTGCAGCCGGCCGGTGTCGAGCGTGAACACTTCCAGGTCCAGGTCGGTGCCGTAGATGGCGTGCGTCAGCACCATGTCCTCGGCCGCCAGGGACGAGGCCAGCGCGGCGTCGGGATAGCGCTGGCTCGCGTCCGCCAGGCGCGCCACCAGCTCGCGCCAGCGCGCCGCGAGGGCCGGCTCCAGGCTGGCGGCGAGATCGGCGGCCGTCATGATTGCACCGCGAAGACACGCGCCCGGCGCGGGCGGGCCAGCAGGATGTCGCCATCGCGCAGCGCCAGTTCGCGATAGAGGTGCTCGGGCACCTCGGCCTCGATGACGGCGTCGGAATCCTGGCTGGCCAGTTCCAGATACGCGCTGGGGCCGGCCAGGTAGGCATGCGACAGGCGCACCGGGATGCCGGCGCCGCCAACGTGATAGCGTTCGATATCGAATTCGTGCGGCCGCACGTAGGCGGTGGCGCGTTGCGACTCGGCCTGCGCCAGTTCGGGCGCCGGCAACGACAGCCCGGCGCCTTCCCAGACGCCGCGGGTGGCCACCCCCCTGCAACTGGTTGACGTCTCCGAGGAAGCCGTAGACGAACGGCGTGGCCGGCCCTTCCCAGACCTCGCGCGGCGTGCCGACCTGTTCGATCTTGCCGGCGTTCATCAGTACCACGCGGTCGGCCACTTCCAGCGCCTCTTCCTGGTCGTGGGTGACGAACACGCTGGCCACGTTCAGCTCGTCGTGCAGACGGCGCAGCCAGCGCCGCAGTTCCTTGCGCACCTTGGCGTCGAGCGCGCCGAACGGCTCGTCCAGCAGCAGCACGCGCGGCTCCACCGCCAGCGCGCGCGCCAGGGCGATGCGCTGGCGCTGGCCGCCCGACAGCTGCGCCGGATAGCGATCCGCCAGCCAGTCCAGCTGCACCAGGCCCAGCAGATCATGCACCTTGCGCCGGATCTGGTCCTCGGACGGCCGCTGCGAACGGTGCTTGACGCGCAGCCCGAAGGCGACGTTCTCGAACACCGTCATGTGCTTGAACAGCGCGTAGTGCTGGAACACGAACCCGACCTGGCGCTGGCGCACGTCGACCGCGGTGGCGTCCTCGCCGGCGAACAGCACGCTGCCCGTGTCGGCCGACTCCAACCCCGCGATGATGCGCAGCAGCGTGGTCTTGCCACAGCCCGACGGCCCCAGCAGCGCCACCAGCTCGCCGGTCTCGATGTGCAGCGATACGTCGTTGAGCGCGCGGAACTGGCCGAAGCGCTTGGATAGATTGCGAACCTCGATACTCATGCTTGTCTCCGTCTGGCCGGCCGCGTCAGGCGACGGCCGGCTTGATGGCCGTCGCGGGGCCGGGATACTCGACCGGCAGTTCCGCCGCCTTCAGGTAGCGCGCGTTGCGCCACTCGACCACGTTCTTGGCCACCAGCGTCACCAATGCCAGCAGCGCCAGCAGCGAAGCCACCGCGAACGCCGCCGAATACTGGTATTCGTTGTAGAGAATCTCCACATGCAGCGTCATGGTGTTGGTCAGGCCGCGGATCTGGCCAGACACCACCGAGACCGCGCCGAACTCGCCCATGGCGCGCGCATTGCAGAGAATGGCGCCGTACAGCAGGCCCCATTTGATGTTGGGCAGCGTCACCCGCCAGAAGATCTGCCAGCCGCTCGCGCCCAGCGTCAGCGCGGCCTGCTCTTCCTCGCTGCCCTGCGCCTGCATCAGCGGGATCAGCTCGCGCGCCACGAACGGAAAGGTCACGAACAGCGAGGCCAGGATGATGCCGGGCACGGCGTAGACGATCTTGAAGTCATGGTCCTGCAGCCAGCCGCCGAACCAGCCCTGGGTGCCGAACAGCAGCACGAACACCAGGCCGGCCACCACCGGCGACACCGAGAACGGCAGGTCGATCAGCGTGATCAGGAACTGCTTGCCGCGGAACTGGAACTTGGTGATGGCCCAGGCCGCGGCCACGCCAAACACCAGGTTCACCGGCAGCGCGATCGCCGCCACCAGCAGCGTCAGCCGGATCGCGGCCAGCGCGTCCGGCTCGACGATCGCCTCCAGATAGAGCGCCCAGCCCTTGCGGAAAGCCTCGAAGAACACCGCGGCCAGCGGCACCAGCAGGAACAGCGCCAGAAAGCCCAGCGCCAGGAACAGCAGGATGCCGCGCACCCAGCGCGACTCGGTCAGGTGGGCGGGACGGTCAGCAACGCTCATGACGATCTCCCGAGGCCGCGACGGGCCTGCCAGCCCTGCAGCAGATTGATGATGAGGAGCAGCACGAACGACAGCACCAGCATCACCGTGGCGATGGCGGCGGCGCCGGCGTAGTCGAACTGCTCCAGCTTGGCGATGATGAGCAGCGGCGTGATTTCCGACACCATCGGCATGTTGCCGGCGATGAACACCACCGAACCGTACTCGCCCACGGCGCGCGCGAAAGCCAGCGCGAAGCCGGTCATCAGCGCCGGCAGGATGGTCGGCAGCAGCACGCGGCGGATGGTCTGCCAGCGGTCCGCGCCGAGGCTGGCCGCGGCCTCCTCGATCTCGCGCTCGACGTCTTCCAGCACCGGCTGCACCGTGCGCACCACGAACGGCACGCCGATGAAGATCAGCGCGATCACGATGCCCAGCGGCGTGAACGCCACCTTCAGGCCGAACCAGTTGGCCAGCGGCGCGCCCAGCCAGCCCTTTTCGGCGTACAGCGCGGTCAGCGCGATGCCGGCCACGGCGGTGGGCAGCGCGAACGGCAGGTCCACCAGCGCATCCAGGATCTTCTTGCCGGGAAAGCGGTAGCGCACCAGCACCCAGGCCACGATGGTGCCGAACACCAGGTTCACCAGCGCCGCCAGCAACGAGGCGCCGAAGGTGAGTTGATAGGACGCCAGCACCCGTGGCGCCGTCACCGCGTCCCAGAAGCCCTGCCAGCCCAGCGATGCGCTCTTGATCGGCAGCGCCGCCAGGGGAATCAACACGAGCACGCTCAGGTACAGCACCGCGTAGCCCATGGAAATGCCGAAACCGGGCAGCACGCCCGGGCTGTTGCGCCGAACGGCAAAAGGCGCCTGCGCGCCCTTTGCCGTCGGAATCGAGGCTGAAGTCATGGCCGTCGTCCGCTGGTTGTCCGCTTACTTCTTCTGCGGCTGGTAGATCTGGTCGAAGGTACCGCCGTCGCTGAAGTGGTCCTTCTGCGCCTTGCGCCAGCCGCCGAAGATCTTGTCGTCGATGGTCACCAGCTTGACCTTGGGGAACTTGCTTTCGTACTTGGCGGCCACGGTCTTGTCGATCGGCCGGTAGTAGTTCTTGGCGATGATCTCCTGGGCGGCCGGGGTGTAGAGGAATTCCAGGTAGGCCTGGGCCGCGGCGCGGGTGCCCTTCTTGTCGACGATCTTGTCGACGATGGCCACCGGCGGTTCGGCCAGGATCGACAGCGACGGCACCACGATGTCGAACTTGTCCGGACCCAGTTCCTCCAGCGCCAGGAAGGCTTCGTTTTCCCAGGCCAGCAGCACGTCGCCCACGCCGCGCTCGACGAAGGTGGTGGTGGCGCCGCGGGCGCCGGTATCGAGCACCGGCACGTGCTTGAGCAGCTCGCCGACGTAGGCGCGCGCCTTGTCTTCGCTGCCGCCGTTCTTCTCCAGCGCGTAGGCCCAGGCGGCCAGGTAGTTCCAGCGGGCGCCGCCCGAGGTCTTGGGGTTGGGCGTGATCACCTGCACGCCGTCCTTGACCAGGTCATCCCAGTCCTTGATGTGCTTGGGGTTGCCCTTGCGCACCAGGAACACGATGGTCGAGGTGTAGGGCGAGCTGTTCTGCGGCAGGCGCGCCTGCCAGTTCTCCGGCAAGAGACCGCGGTCGGCGATGGCGTCGATGTCATAGGCCAGCGCCAGCGTCACCACGTCGGCTTCCAGGCCGTCGATGACCGAGCGCGCCTGGCGGCCGGAGCCGCCGTGCGACTGACGGATGGTCAGGTCGACGCCGGCCTTTTCCTTGTATTGCTTGATGAAGGCGTCATCGATGGCGCGATACAGCTCGCGCGTCGGGTCGTACGATACGTTCAACAGGGTCTGCTTCTGCTGCGCCTGCGCCGGCGCGATCGCGGCGAGAGACATCGTCACTGCGGCCAAGGCGGCCAACCATCCGGCTTTCCTGAAAGACATTCCTTGCTCCCTTCCCGTGTTTGGCAATGTGGAAGCAAGTGTGCAGGCGGCCTGTTCTGAACGGAACGAATCATTCTTTGATTGCTCATCGCTCCCAGGCATATAGCGCGGCCGTCGCCCCCTGTGAAAAAGCCGCGCATTCCCAGGGAATACGCGGCTTTGCGGGCGTTTTGCAAGCGCCATCCGGCAAGGCGGCGCGGGCCGCCTTGCGCACGGATTTCTTATTTACTTATTCGGTTGAGGCGTAATGCGCAGATAGGGACGCACCGCCTTGTAGCCCTTCGGGAACTTCTGCTTGATGACCGCCTCGTCCTGCAGCGACGGCACGATGATGACATCGTCGCCGTCTTCCCAGTTGACCGGCGTGGCCACGCTGTGGCTGTCGGTCAGCTGCAGCGAATCGATGACGCGCAGGATCTCGTTGAAGTTGCGGCCGGTGCTGGCCGGATACGTGATGATCAGGCGCACCTTCTTGTTCGGGTCGATGATGAAGACCGAGCGCACCGTCAGCGTGGCGTTGGCGTTCGGGTGGATCATGTCGTACAGCTCGGACACCTTGCGGTCCTTGTCGGCCAGGATCGGGAAATTGACCTTGGTCGACTGGGTGTCGTTGATGTCCTCGATCCACTTGGTGTGCGAGTCGGTGCCGTCCACCGACAGCGCCAGCACCTTCACGTTGCGCTTGGCGAATTCGTCGGCCAGCTTGGCGGTGTAGCCCAGCTCGGTGGTGCAGACAGGGGTGAAATCGGCAGGATGCGAGAACAGCACTCCCCAGCTATTGCCCAGATACTCGTGGAAACGGATCGGGCCGGCCGAGGATTCCTGTTCGAAATCGGGCGCGGTGTCGCCCAGGCGTAGATGACTCATGGTGTCTCCTGCTTGCGGATTCAGGTTACGGAATCGACCGGCCGCCAGGTCCGACGGCCGGCTGGAAAAACGTCTCGATGGCGGCCTGTGCCGCCCCTCGAAACGATTCTTCCATCAAACCTGTTGCAGGGGAAATACGCAAGACATATAACCTTATGCAATATTCGCGGCCGCGCCGCAGGCGTCGGCCACCACCCCGGCGCGCACCGCCGCCGACAACGCCAGGGCGCGCGGCAGGATGTGGGCGGCGTAGAACAATCCGGTCGCCAGTTTCTCGCGATGGAACGGATCGGTCGACCCCGCGGCCAGGCGCCGGCGGCACGCCAGCACCGCGCGCACCATCTGCCAGCCGCCATGCACCACGCCGGCCAGCATCAGGTACGGCACGCTGCTGGAATAGACCGCGCGGATGTTCGCCGCCGACTGTTCCAGGATGAACTCCACCCCGGCCTCGTAGGCCTGGATCGCGCTGTCGAGGTTGTCGCGCAGCAGGCGCAGGCCGTCGCGCTCGGACGCCGCCGCGCGCGACGACTCGGCCTCGACCGCCCGCAGCGTCTCGCGCATGGCGGCGATGGCGGCATAGGCGGTGGCGCCGGCGTCGCGCTGGGTCTTGCGGCTGACCAGGTCGTTGGCCTGGATCGCGGTGGTGCCTTCGTAGATCGGCAGGATGCGGGCGTCGCGGTAGTACTGCGCCGCCCCGGTCTCCTCGATATAGCCCATGCCACCATGCACCTGGATGCCGAGCGAGGCCACTTCCACCGCCGATTCGGTCGAGAAGCCCTTGACGATCGGCACCATGTATTCATAGAAGGCGCGGTTGCGGGCGCGCTGCTCGGGGTCGGGATGATGCGTGCCCTTGTCGTGCGCGGCCGCCGTCACGTAGGACACGGCGCGCGCGGCTTCGGTCAGCGCCTTCATCGTCAGCAGCATGCGCTGCACGTCCGGGTGGCGCGCGATCGCGACGGCCGCAGCCGAGCCTTCCACCGCCCGGCCCTGCACCCGTTCACGGGCATAGGCCAGCGCATGCTGGTAGGCGCGCTCGGACACGCCGATGCCCTGCTGCCCAACCGAGTAGCGGGCCGCGTTCATCATGATGAACATGTATTCCAGGCCGCGGTTCAGTTCGCCGACCAGGTAGCCGACCGCGCCCTCGCCCGCCTCGCCCTTGCCCGAGCCGTACAGCAGCACCGCGGTGGGGCTGCCGTGGATGCCCAGCTTGTGCTCCAGCGAGGCGCACCAGACGTCGTTGCGCGCCCCCAGGGCGCCGTCGGCGCCGACCAGGAACTTGGGCACGATGAACAGCGAGATGCCCTTGACTCCGGGCG
Source organism: Achromobacter sp. 2789STDY5608615 (assembly GCF_001298995.1). Classification (NCBI taxonomy): domain Bacteria; kingdom Pseudomonadati; phylum Pseudomonadota; class Betaproteobacteria; order Burkholderiales; family Alcaligenaceae; genus Achromobacter; species Achromobacter sp. 2789STDY5608615. The sequence goes on along the minus strand of NZ_CYTY01000001.1, from coordinate 9,239 downwards.
GCGCGTCCGGCGTGCGCGCCAGCACCAGGTGGATGATGTTCTCGGCCAGGTCGTGCTCGCCGTAGGTGATGAAGATCTTCTGACCCGACAGACGGTAGCTGCCGTCTTCCTGGCGCACCGCGCGGGTGGCGACCTGGGCCAGGTCCGAGCCGGCCTGCGGCTCGGTCAGGTTCATGGTGCCGGTCCATTTGCCGCCGATGAGGTTGGGCACGAACTTCTTGCGCTGCTCTTCCGAGCCGACGGTGAGGATGGCCTCGATCACGCCGTCGGTCAGCATCGGGCACAGCGAGAACGCCAGGCTGGCCGCCTGGATGTTCTCGCCGGGCGCGGCCGCCACCAGCTTGGGCAGGCCCTGCCCGCCCCAGGCCTGCGGATGCTGCAATCCCTGCCAGCCGCCGGCCGCGTAGTCCTTGAAGCCCTGCGCGTAGCCTGGCGTGGCGGTGACCTGGCCGTCGTTCCAGACCGGCGGCCGCGTATCGCCGGGCACGTTCAGCGGCGCGATCGCCTGCTCGACGAAGCGGCCGTTTTCTTCCAGGATGGCGTCCACCAGGTCGGGCGTCACCTCTTCGAAGCCGGGCAGTTTGAGGACGTCGTCCAGGCCGGCCAGTTCGTTCAGCGCGAAGCGGAAATCCTTCAGCGGGGTAAGGTAGGGCATCTTGTCTCCATGAGCCTGCTCCCGTGACGGCGGGGGCGGCGGGGTGCGATGGGATGCCGCCTTGGGCGACGCGCATGGCGCGGTCGATGGCGGTCTCGGTAGTTTCCCTAGCCTATGTTAAACCCTCGCTCCGCGTCATGGGGCGACGCGCCCTGCCGACCTCACCCCCCGAGATGATGCGCCAGCGACACGATGATCGGCCCCAGCACCGGCAACAGGACGTTGGCGATGGCGTAGGTCACCGTGTAGCCCAGCAGCGGCACCGCGCTGCCGCTGGCGCCCAGGATGGCGCTGATGGCCGGCGTGCTGACGTGCTGGCCGGCGATGGCGCCGACCAGCAGCGGTCCCTCAATCTTGAGTATCTTGTGCCCGACCCACAGCGACAGGCAGGCCGGCCCCAGCGACACCAGCAGGCCGATCAGCGGCAGCACCGCGCCGTGCTCGCGGATCAGCGCCACCGCCTCCGGCCCGGCCGACAGGCCGACGCAGGCGACGAACACCGCCAGGCCCAGGTCCTTGAGCAATTGCACCGCGTGCTCGGGCATGTGGCCCAGCGCCGGCCGCTTGGCGTTGATCCAGCCGCAGACCAGGCCGCTGACCAGGGCGCCGCCGCCGCTGCCCAGCGACACCGGAATGCCCCACAGCCGCGCGCCCAGGGCGCCGATCATCAAGCCCGCGAGGATGCCGAAGGCCAGGAACACCAGGTCGGTGACGCCGCTGCGCCGCAGCTCGTTGCCCAGCGCCGCGCCAGCCTGCGACAGCTCCGGCTCGGCGCCCACCAGCGTCACCAGGTCGCCGTACTGCACCACGGTGGCCGGCGTGACCGGCAGCATGTGGCCGGAGCGCTGGATCGACTGCAGGAACACGCCCCGCGCCCGCTGCGCGCGCGGCCGCCTGGCCAGTTCACCGACGGTGTGGCCATTGACCTCTTTCTTGTTGACGATGACCTGCAGCTCGGCCAGCTGCAGGTCGTCGGCATGCGCTTCGGGCAGCTGGATCTCCGGCCCGATGACCGAGCCCGCGCGCAGCGCGAAGCGGCGCAGGCCCAGCACCACCACGATATCGCCGGTGGCCAGGCTGTCCTCGGGCGTGGGCTCGATCGCCTCGCCGTTGCGCAGGATGCGGCTGATGGCGGTGCGCCCGCCCAGCTCGGCCTCGATCTCGGCCACCGTCTTGCCGTCGGCGTCCTTGACCACGTGCGAACGCCCCACCAGCCGCGGCAGGGTCGGCAGCAGGTTGTCGTCCGACTCGCCCGGGCCCGCGCCCAGCTTTTCCTCCAGCGCCTTGGAGGCCTCGCGCAAGTTGATGCGCAGCAGCGCCGGCGCCACCTGGCTGGTGAAGAACACGATGCTGATCAGGCCCACCAGGTAGGTCAGCGTGTAGGCCGTGGCGATGTTGGCCTCCATCCGCTGCACCTCGGCGTCGGCCAGGCCCAGGTGCTTGAGGGCCTCGGCGGCGGTGCCGACCACCGCGGACTCGGTCGCCGCCCCCGCCGCCAGTCCCGCCGCGGTGCCCGCGTCCAGCCCGAACAGCGGCACCGCCAGCAGCACGATGGTCAGCACCAGCAGCGCCTCGATCACCGGCAGCACGATGTAGCGCAGGCTGGAGCGGTTCAGGTTGGCGAAGAACTGCGGCCCGCCCGAATAGCCCATGGCGAAGATGAACAGGGCGAACGCGACCTCCTTCAGGTCGCCGCGCATCTGGCAGCCGGTCTGGCCGATCAGCAGGGCGACGATGAGCGTGCCGCACACGCCCCCCAGCTGGATCGGCCCGACCTTGAGCTTGCCGATCAGGTATCCCAAGCCCACCGTCAGGAACAGCACCGCGATGGGAACGTTATTGAAAAACCCGACTGAGCACGTCATGAGGTCATGTCACCCTGGATGTGGTGGCGGCTGGCTACGACTTGATCCCTTTCTTGGCCGAGCGCTCGGCCTTGGCGGCCTTCTTGACCGCCTGTTTCACCGCCTTCTTGGCGGCCTGCTTGCCGGCGGCCTTGCGCTTGGCGGCGGCGGGCTTGACCGTCTGGCCCTTGCCGGCGGTCGGACCCGAACGCACCAGCTGGCCGGCCTTCCACGCCTCGACGTATTCCGTGGCGGCATCGACCATGTGCTTGCCGATCTTGGAATAGTCGCCGTCGTCCAGGTTGGCCAGCGAGATGCGGATCGACCACGGCGGCCCGCCGAAACCGCCGCCGTCCATCAGCACCACGCCGGATTTCTCGGCCAGGCGGAACAGGAAGTCAACCGGCTCGTAGTTCGACGTCATGTACTTGCAGAAGGCATCGCCGTAGGTGTTCTTGGCCCACACCATGAAGTCCAGCTCGACGTAGTACCAGCCGCGCATCGGATCTTCCGGCGGCAGCGGCGCCCCCAGCCCGCGCCACAGCGCGTCGCGGCGCGCGCGCACGATCTGCATGGTCAGATGCTTGTAGGCGTCCTTCAGATCGAGCAGGTGCGACAGCGCAAAGAAGCCCATCTGCACCTGCTGCGGCAGCGACAGGCCCGCCGTGTGGTTCAGCGCCACGTTGCGGCTGTCGGCCACCAGCCGGTCGATGAATTTGAGCTTCTCCGGCTCCATGGTCATGGCGCCGTAGCGCTTGTTCAGGCGCTTCTTCCACGACGCCGGCAGCTCGGCGATGCGGCGGTCCATGGTGTTCTGCTCGTGGGTCGCGATCACGCCCAGGCGCCAGCCGGTGCAGCCGAAGTTCTTCGAGAACGAATAGACGCAGATGGTGTTGTGCGGCACCTCGGCCATCAGCGAGCGGAAGTTGGGCACGAAGGTGCCGTAGACGTCGTCCGTCACCAGCACCAGGTCCGGATTCTTGCGGATCAGGCCCACGATCTGCTTCATCTCGACCGGGCTGAAGGCGACCGACGGCGGGTTGCTGGGGCTGACCGTCACCGCCAGCTTGATCTTCGGATTCTCGAGCTTGGCGATTTCCGTGGCCGGATAGTGCCAGTCGTGGGTGCCATCGGCGCGCACGCTGCTGGCATTGATGGCGACGATCTTGAACTGGAAGCGCTCCAGGTGCGCGATCTCGATGTAGGGCGTGAAGGTCGGCAGGAACAGCGCGATGGTGTCGCCCTGCTTGAGCAGGCCGTTCTGCATCAGCGAGTCGAAGATGTAGCACATGGCCGCCGTGCCGCCCTCGACCGGGAACAGGTCGAACTTGCCCTTGGGCGGCCGGCCGTCGCACATTTCCTTGATCAGGTAGTCGTGCACCACCTGCTCCAGGTGCACCAGCGCGCGCGGCGGCACCGGGTAGTTGTCGCCGATGACGCTATCGGTCAGCTCGTGGATCCATTCGTCCGGCACGAAGTTCTTGATCTTCACGCCGTACTCCAGCACCCCGGCCAGGAAGTCCGCGCCCGCCGCGCCCTTGTTCTTGGACAGGAACTTGCGCAGGCGGTCGGCGCAGCCCTTCTTGGGCGGCATGCCCGCCAGGATCCCGTCATCGCGCACCCGGCGCGCTTCCTTCATGGCGAACTGGCCCAGCAGGAAGAAGGCGTCGCGCGGCTCGGTGGCGATCCAGTTGGGATTGCCGCGGCCGGCGTTCAGCATGGTCAGCGCGGCGGTCTGCTGGCTGTCCTTGGCCAGCGTGATCAGATAGTCCTTCAGTTCGAAGGGTGACAGCTGTTCCAGGTCGCGTTGGCGCGAACGCGTGGTTTTCAGGGCCGAGGCCAGGCTGACGGTGAGAGGCGCGGTGGAAGCCATTGTTCAGTACTCCTGGTTTGCGATTGACAGGCGCTTGCGGCGGGGAATGCCCCGGATCCGCTGGCCGGTCCGCCGCGAGGGGGACGGCCGGGCAGCGGCAATCCCGGTCCCCGGCAAGGCGCGGCCGCCCCGCCGGGGACCGGGCCTCTAGGTCATGAGCATGACGATGATAATGCCCCAGATGATGAGCAGGGTATTGCCGATGGCGTAGGGCACGGTGTAGCCCAGGGCGGGCACCTGGCTCTTCGCGGTTTCGGTGATCTGGCCGATGGCGGCCGTGGTGGTGCGGGCCCCGGCGCAGACCCCCAGCACGATGGCCGGATGGAACTTGAACACGTAGCGGGCGATGTACACCCCCAGGATCATCGGGATGCTGGTGGCGATGATGCCGGCGATGAAGAGCTTGGCCCCCAGTTGCTGGAAGCCCTGCACGAAGCCCGGCCCGGAGCTGATGCCCACCACCGCCACGAACGCGGTCAGGCCGACCGAAGTCAGGAACCAGTGCACCGGTTCCGGCACGCGGCCGAAGGTGGGATGCACCGACCGCAGATAGCCGAAAATCAGGCCGGCGATGAGCGAACCGCCCGAGGTCGACAGCGTGATCGGAATGCCGCCCACGGTCAGCACCAGCGTGCCGAACAGGCCGCCCAGCAGGATGCCGAAGCCCACGAACACCATGTCGGTCTGCTCGGTGGCGCGGTCCACGTAGCCGACCTTGCCGACCACCCGCTCGACGTCGCGCTTGGCGCCCAGGATGAAAAGACGGTCGCCGCGGTCGAGCTTCAGGCCCCAGTTGACCGGCATCTCATGGCCGCCGCGCACCACTTTGCGCAGGAACACGCCCCGCCCCAGCTCGCGCACCTGCTCCATCTCGGAGATTTCCTTGACGGTCTTGCCGGCCAGGTTCTTGTTGGTCAGCACCACCTCGACGATCTCGGCGGGCAGGTTGATCAGGTCACGGTCCTCGACTTCGGCGCCGATGATCCCGGCCGCCTGCAACACCAGCGCATCGTGCCGGCCGGCCACGCCGAGGACGTCGCCGGCCTGCAGCACGGTGGTGGAATCGGTGTCGAGAATCTGGTCGTCGCGGCGGATGCGTTCGACGAATACGCGCGCCTCGACGAAGCGCGACTCGATATCGCCCACGGTCTTGCCGACGAATTCGGAATGGTCGAGCTTGTAGGCGCGGGAGATGAACTTGCGATAGCCCGACAGTTCCATCGAGTCGGCGCCGCCGGACATCTTGGCCTCGTACTCCTGGCACTCCTTGACGATGTCCACGCGCATCAGCTTCGGGCCGAGCGAGGCCAGCAGCCAGGCGCTGCCGACGGTGCCGAAGATGTAGCAGACCGCGTACGCCACCGGGATGCTGTCGATCCATTTCTTCTTGGTGGCCGCATCGATGCCCAGGCCGTTGATGGTGTCGGTCGCCACGCCCATCACCGCGGAAATGGTCTGCGCACCGGACAACAGGCCCGCGCCGGTGCCGGCGTCGAAACCGAATCCGACGGCGGTGCCCCAGGTGACCAGCAGGCAGATGACGCAGATGACGACGGCGAAGATGACCTGCGGCAGGCCATCGCTTTTCATGCCGCGAAAGAATTGCGGGCCGACGCCATAGCCCAGTCCGAACAGGAACAGCAGGAAAAAGACTTGTTTGACGATCGGGGCGATCGTGATGTCGAGCTGGCCGACCAGCACACCGACCAGCAAGGTGCCAGTCACCGCCCCCAGATTGAATCCGAATATTTTCTTGGCGCCGATCCAATACCCGAGACCCAGGGTAAGGAAAATCGCAAGCTCCGGATATTTTCGCAGAGTGTCAAAGAACCATTCCATCCCGAATCTCCTTCGTTATGTACCGGTCAAGCACTTACGCCGTGTCTAGCTGCGCGCGAGACACATTATCAGAATCCTTCAAAAGATCAAAAGATTTGGATAGTAAATATCAAATAGTTTCGATTGTCAGGCAAACAGGAAAAACAACCGGCGCATAAAAACCAGGCATGAAAAAGCCCGCGGGCGTAACGCGCGCGGGCTCGGGGACTGCCGGTAATGACGCTTTACAGCGCGCCGGTCAGTTCGGGAACGACCTGGAACAGATCACCCACCAGGCCATAATCGGCCACGCCGAAAATCGGCGCCTCGGGATCCTTGTTGATGGCCACGATGACCTTGGAATCCTTCATGCCGGCCAGGTGCTGGATGGCGCCGAAAATGCCGACGGCCACGTACAGCTGCGGCGCAACAATCTTGCCGGTCTGGCCGACCTGCCAATCGTTCGGCGCGTAGCCGGCGTCGACCGCGGCGCGCGAGGCGCCCAGGGCGGCGCCGAGCTTATCGGCCAGCGGATCCAGGATCTTGAAGTTCTCGGCGCTGCCCAGGCCACGGCCACCGGAAACGACAACGCGGGCGCCGGCCAGTTCCGGACGGTCGCTCTTGGCGACTTCGCGGCCGACGAAGCTCGACAGGCCGGAATCGGCCACGGCGGCAACGTCTTCCACGGCGGCCGAGCCGCCCTGCGCGGCCACGGCGTCAAAGCCGGTGGTGCGCACGGTGATGACCTTGACCGGGTCGGCCGATTGCACGGTGGCGATGGCATTGCCGGCGTAGATCGGGCGCTGGAACGTGTCGGCGGATTCCACGCCGATGATGTCGGAGATCTGGGCCACGTCGAGCTTGGCGGCGACGCGCGGGGCGACGTTCTTGCCCGAGGCGGTGGCCGGGAACAGGATGTGGCTGTAGCCGGAGGCCACGGCCAGCACCTGGGCGGCGACGTTCTCGGCCAGGCCGTCGGCCAGCTGCGGGGCGTCGGCCAGCAGCACCTTGGCCACGCCGGCCGCTTGCGCGGCCTGGTCGGCCACGGCGCGGGCATTGGCGCCGGCGACCAGCACGTGGACGTCGCCTCCGATCTTGGCAGCGGCGGCGACGGCGTTCAGGGTTGCGCCCTTGAGCTGGGCGTTATCGTGTTCGGCAATAACCAGCGTCGTCATCTCAAACCACCTTCGCTTCGTTCTTGAGTTTGTCCACCAGGGCCGCGACATCGGCCACCTTGATGCCGGCCTTGCGGGCGGGCGGCTCGCTGACCTTGAGCGTCTTCAGGCGGGGCGCCGGATCGACACCCAGTTCATCCGGGGTGACGGTGTCCAGCTGCTTCTTCTTGGCCTTCATGATGTTGGGCAGCGTGACGTAGCGCGGCTCGTTCAGGCGCAGGTCGGTGGTGATGATGGCCGGCAGCTTGAGCGTCAGCGTTTCCAGGCCGCCGTCGACTTCGCGCGTGACCGTGGCCTTGCCGTCGGCCAGCTCGACCTTGCTGGCGAACGTGGCTTGCGGCCAGTCCAGCAGCGCGGCCAGCATCTGGCCGGTCTGGTTGGCGTCGTCGTCGATGGCCTGCTTGCCCAGGATCACCAGTTGCGGCTGTTCCTTGTCGACCAGCGCCTTGAGCAGCTTGGCCACGGCCAGGGGTTGCAGTTCGGCGTCGGTCTGGACCAGCACGCCGCGGTCGGCGCCGATGGCCATGGCGGTGCGCAGCGTTTCCTGGCATTGCGCAACGCCGCAAGAAACCGCCACGACTTCGGCCACGGCGCCCTTTTCCTTCAGGCGGGTGGCTTCCTCGACGGCGATCTCGTCAAAGGGGTTCATGGACATCTTCACATTGGCGATATCCACGCCGGTCTGATCAGACTTGACGCGCACCTTGACGTTGTAGTCAACGACGCGCTTGACAGGTACCAACACCTTCATCCCGCTGCCTCCAAATGGAAATAGTTACCCGGGGGAGTTAACGATCCGCCGGGATCGCATTGCACAATTTTTTCCTGATTCTACAGCTTCGCCAGCGCCCGTATATGGGCCACGACGCTGCGTCCCAGGGCGGACAGGTTGTAACCGCCCTCGAGCGTGCTGACGATCCGCCCCTGGCAATGGCGCTCGGCCACGTCCACGAGCTGCTCGGTGATCCATGCATAGTCGGCCTCCACCAGCCCCATTTGACCCATGTCATCCTCGCGATGGGCGTCGAAGCCGGCCGAAATCAGAATGAGTTCCGGGCGGTGCGCCTCGAGCCGCGGCAGCCAGGTGTCGGTGACGATGCCGCGCACGGCCGCGCCCGCCGTATAGGCCGCCACCGGCACGTTGACCATGTTGGCCGCCGGGTGCTCGGTGCCGCTGTTGGGAAAGAACGGGTGCTGGAAAATGCTGCACATCAGCACCCGCTCGTCGCCGGCGAAGACGTCCTCGGTGCCGTTGCCGTGGTGCACGTCGAAGTCGACGATGGCCACCCGCGACAGGCCATGGAAGTCCATGGCGTGGCGGGCCGCGATGGCCACGTTGTTCAGGAAGCAGAAGCCCATCGCCTGCGAGCGGCAGGCATGGTGCCCTGGCGGACGCACCGCACAAAAAGCGGTGCGGGCCTCGCCGCCGATGACCGCGTCGACCGCCGCCACCCCGGCGCCGGCGGCGTACAGCGCGGCCTCGTAGGTGTGCGGATTCATCAGGGTGTCGGGATCTATCGGGTAATACCCTTGCTCGGGCGTATGTTCGCGCAGACTGTCCAGGTACTGGACAGTGTGCACCCGCAGCACGTCATGGCGGGACGCCTGGGGCACCTGCCGGTCATCCAGATAGGGCATCAGGCCGCTGGCGAGCAATTGGTCGGAAATGGCGTCCAGCCTCTGCGGGCTTTCCGGATGCCAACTGCCCATTTCATGCAAGCGGCATGCCGGGTGGGTAAGATACATGGTCTCCATAAGGAAGATTATGTTCATCTGTCGGCGATTACTGCAACTCGGCACCTTGTCGGCCCTCCTGGCCGGCTGTTCCACCACCGCTCCCACCGCCTCGAATCCGTCCGCCGCCCAGCCCCCCC